>NZ_JBPXMB010000003.1:0-473332 GCF_051918945.1 Streptosporangium sp. LJ11 | reverse complement strand
CCGGCCTGCGCCCCGGCGACATCATCGAGTCGATCAACGGCTCGGCGCCCTTCATCGACGCCAAGGCCACCCCCGCCATCGCCGCCCTCTACCCGCAGTACCCCGACGCGCGGCCGGTGCGACTGCGGCTACTGCGCCAGAGCACCGGCCGCCGCTGGACGGTCACGCTCAAGCCCGGCCTCTACCAGCGCGACCTGGCCACCTTGCAGGTGGTGCGATCGAAGCTGCTGGACGACGACGTCGCCTACGTGCGGATGACCGGGTTCGCCCCCGACTCCGCCAACCGGGTCCTCAAGGCCATCACCCGGCTGCGCACGGGCCGCACCCTGTCCGGCGTCGTGCTGGACCTGCGCGGCAACGGCGGCGGCAGCCCCACCGAGGCGATCCGGCTGCTGAGCGCCTTCACCCACGGCAAGGTCACCGCCCACCAGTGCACCGTGGACGGCACCTGCCAGACCATGCGGACCGACGACACCGTCGAGCTGCTCGGCCTGCCGCTGGTGGTGCTCACCGACCGCGGCTGCGCCTCGGCGTGTGAGCACTTCAGCTCCGCGGTCAAGGACCTGCGCCTCGGACAACTGGCCGGCACCAGGACCGCCGGGCTCGTCTCCGGCCCGGCGCAACCGTACCTGCTCGCCAACAACACCCTCCTGGGCTTTCCCACCAGGCACCACCTCGGGCCCGATCGCGAGGTGATCGACAAGATCGGCGTGCCGCCCGACCACCACGTGCCCCTGACCCCCACCGACGCCGCCGCCGGACGCGACCCCGCCCTGGCCAAGGCCCTGGCCCTGCTGCACGCGTGAAGGGACCCCCATGAGACAGCTCCTGGCCCTGGCGACGGGACTGGCCACGGGACTGATCGTCCTGGCCGCGTCCGCCTGCTCCGCGCCCACGCCGCCCCGATCCGACGTCCCGCCGGTCACCCCGACCGGCCCCGCCGCCCTGCCCGCCCCCACCGGCCCCCACCCGGTCGGCACCACCGCCCTGCATCTGACCGACACCTCCCGCCCCGATCCCTGGGACCCCGACGCCGACGCCAGGCGGCTCAAGGTCACCCTGTGGTACCCCACCGAGCGGCGCGACGGGCAGCGCTCGCCCTACATGACGGCCAAGGAATCGGAACTCCTGCTGAAGGGCTCCAGGATCACCGGCGCGCCGTACGACGTGCTGAGCAAGACGCGCACGAATGCCGTCAAGGACGCCGACCCTGCGGGGGGCGGGCTCCCGCTGGTGGTGCTCTCCCCCGGCTTCACCAAACCGGTGAGCACCCTCACCTCCCTGGCCGAGGACCTCGCCAGCCGCGGGTACGTCGTGGCCGGCATCGACCACACCCACGAGAGCTACGCCACCACCCTGTCCGACGGGCGGATCGCCGAGTGCCTCGCCTGCGACGGCGACACCGACCCCGGCTTCGGCCCGAGAGTGGTCCAGGGGCGGGCCGCCGACGTCTCCTTCGTCCTCGACTGGCTGACCTCCAGCTGGAAACGCTCCGGCCTGATCGACGGCGGAAGGATCGCGATGGTGGGCCAGTCGATCGGCGGGGCCGCCGCCGTGGCGGCCATGGTGAAGGACTCGCGCGTACGCGCCGGGATCGACATGGACGGCACCACCTACGCCCGGATTCCCAAGAGCGGGTTCGCCCGGCCGTTCATGTTCATCGGTGCGCCGCAGCACGTTCCCGGGGGCCGCGACACCTCGTGGGACCGCGACTGGAAGCTGCTGACCGGGTGGAAACGCTGGCTCGTGCTGTCGGGCGCCGAACACCACTCCTTCACCGACCTGCCGCTGCTGGCGGGCGCCCTCGGCATCAGGCCCTCCCCCCGCGCTCTGTCCGGGGCGCGCTCCGCCGAGCTCACCCGCACCTACGTGGCGGCCTTCCTCGACCAGCACCTGAAGTCGCAGCGGCAGCCCCTGCTGAAGGGGCCGTCACCGCGCCACCCCGAGGTCACGTTCTGCCCCGCGACGTGTGGCACCCCTTGAAGCCGTACGGCATGAGTGCAGGGGACGTCGGCCGCTCGCCGTCCCGCCACTCGTCACGGCGCCTCCGGGGTCCTGCCCTCATCCGGGCAGGGGGCGGTCACGGAGTTCGGATTTGCGAATCTTGCCCGATCCCGTCTTCGGCAGCGCGTCGACGATCTCGAAACAGACGGGGATCTTGTACTTCGCGAGCCGGGGACGGAGGAAGGCCGTCAGCTCGCCGGAGGTGACGGCGGCGCCGGGACGGAGCACGGCGAAAGCGCGGCCCACCTCGCCCCACCTCCGGTCCGGCATCCCCACCACGGCGACCTCCGCCACCGCCGGATGCGCGAAGAGCGCGTTCTCGACCTCCGCCGGGTAGACGTTCTCCCCGCCGGAGACGTACATGTCCTTGACGCGGTCGACGATGGTCAGGTGGCCCTCCTCGTCCACGGTCGCGATGTCGCCGGAGTGGAACCAGCCGTCCTCGCTCAGCGCGGCGGCGGTCGCCTCCGGGTCCCGCCAGTAGCCGGGGGTGACGTTCGGCCCCCGGATGAGGACCTCGCCGGGCTCCCCGACCGGTGCCGGGGTGAGATCGGGGCGGACCACGGACACCTCGGAGAAGAAGACCGGGACCCCGGCCGAGCCCACCTTGCGCACGCTCTCGCCCGCCTCGAGGAAGGTCGCGCCGGGTGCGGTCTCGGTCAGCCCGTAGCCCTGGCAGAAGACCAGGCCCCTCTCCTGGTAGGCGTGGATCAGCGTCACGGGGACGGCGGCGCCGCCGGACATGAGGGTGCGCAGCGACGAGAGGTCGGCACCGGCCCAGCGCGGCGACCGGGCGAGGTCGGCGAACATCGTGGTGACGCCGAACATCCACGTCACGCGGTGCCTCTCGATGAGGTCGTAACAGAGCTCGACGTCCCAGGACGGCATGATCACCGAGGTGCCGCCCTTGAGGAAGGTCGGCAGCATCGTCTGGTTCAGGGCCGCGACGTGGAAGAGCGGCGCGCTGATCAGCGTCACCTCGGTGCTCGTCACGTCCACGCCGATCATCATGTTGAAGCAGTTCCACACCAGGTTGGCGTGGCTGAGCATCGCGCCCTTGGGACGGCCGGTCGTGCCGGAGGTGTAGAGGATCAGGGCGACGTCGTCGAGCGCCACCGGGACGTCTACGGGATCCGGATCGCCCCGCGCCACCCAGGTCTCGAAGTCGTGCTCCCCCGGGGCGGGCGACCGCAGGGCCACGACCGTGTACGGTCCGGGCAGGTCGCGTACCGTCTCCGCGCAGCCTGGGTCGTACACGAGGAGCGAGGCGCCCGAGTGCCGGAGCATGTAGGCGATCTCGGGCGCGGCCAGCCGGAAGTTCAGCGGGACGAAGACGCCGCCCAGCATGTGGGTGGCGAACATGGTCTCGGCGAAGGCGACGTGGTTGGGGCCGAGGTAGGCGACCCGGTCCCCCGGCCGGATCCCCGTCTCGCGCATCCGCGACGCCAGGCGGGTAGCCCGCTCGTGGACGTCGGCGTAACTGACCGACCGGCCCGCGAAGACGAACGCGGTGCGACCGGGGCTCATCCGGGCCCGGCGGGCGGGCCAGCCGCCGAGCCCGGTGTTACGCATCGGTGGCGGCGGGAATCGCCGGGGCGTCCGAGGCGAGGTCGTCGGTGCTGGTCTCACGCAGCGCCAGCACGCAGACCACGGTCAGCAGGCAGCAGACAGCGATGATCACCGAGATCGTCGTCGTGCTGCCGCCCCCGGACGACGCGTCCAGCTGGGCGAAGAGCAACGGGCCCAGGCCGGCGCCGAGTCCGGCGAGCTGGTAGCCGAGCGAGGCGCCGGTGTAGCGGTTCCTGGTGGGGAAGAGCTCGGCGTACAGCGCCGCGAGCGGACCGAACATCAGCGGGTGGATGACCGCCTGGCCCAGCACCAGCGCGATGACGAGCACGGCGACGCTGCCGGTGTTCACCATCGGGAACAGGACGAAGCCGAACACGGCCATGAGCAGCGCTCCCGCCAGCACGACCGGACGGCGTCCGACCCGGTCCGAGAGCGCCGCCCAGGCGACGATGCTCACCACGGCCAGCGCGGAGGAGAGCGTGAGACCGTTCAGCACGGCCTGCCGGGTGAAACCGGTCCGGACGCCGTAGGCGATGAGATAGGTGGTCAGCGTGCCCTGGGCCACGAACGCGGACAGCCCGACACCCACCCCGAGAAGCAGTGCCTTCGGATGGTGGCGGAACACCTCCAGCAGCGGCATCCGGGCGGCGCGGCCGCCGGCCGCCTCGAACACCGGGGTCTCCTCGACCCGCAACCGGACGAACAGGCCGACCGCCAGGAGCAGGATGCTGAGCAGGAACGGCACCCGCCAGCCCCAGCTCAGGAACGCCTCCTCGCCCACGACGGCCGCGGTGCCGCTGAGCACCCCGGTGGAGAGCACCATGCCGAACGGGGCGCCGGCGTTGGTGAAGCCCGCCCAGAGGCCGCGGCGGCTGGTCGCGTGCTCGGCGGACATCAGCACGGCGCCTCCCCATTCGCCGCCGATGGCGACGCCCTGCAGCACGCGAAGGGCGACGAGGGCGACGGGGGCGAGGACGCCGATCTGCTCGTAGGTGGGGAGCACGCCGATGAGGAAGCTGGCGAGGCCCATCAGGATCATGGTCAGGACCAGCATGCGCTTGCGGCCGAGCCGGTCGCCGAAGTGACCGAAGATCACTCCGCCGAGCGGCCTGGCGAGGTAGCCCGTGGCGAAGGTGCCGAAGCTGGCGGCCGTGGCCGCGAGCGGGTCGAGCGAGGAGAAGAAGATCTTACTGAAGACCACCGCCGAGGCCGTGGCGTACAGCAGGAAGTCGTAGTACTCGATGACGCTGCCCAGGAAGCTGGAGGCCACCGCGCGGCGGAGCTGAACCTGGTTGGGAGGTGAGACCGACGGGTTCGTCATGACCGAGCTCCTCAGCCCGAGAGCGAACTGCTGCGCTTACTTGCCCGGAGGTTAGGCACATTCATGACGAACGTCAATGCTTTGCCCGACATTAGGGAGCGTCGAGCCCGAGCAGGCGTACGGCGTTGTCCTTGACGATCTTCGGGCGGACCTCGGGTTTGATGTCGAGGGCGTCGAAGTCGGCGAGCCATCGGTCCGGCGTGATCATCGGGTAGTCGGACCCGAAGAGCACCTTGTCCTTCAGCAGCGTGTTGGCGTACCGGATGAGCAGCGGAGGAAAGTACTTCGGCGACCATCCGGACAGGTCGATGTAGACGTACGGCTTGTGCGTGGCGACCGCCAGAGCCTCATCCTGCCAGGGAAAGGACGGATGAGCGAGGATGATCCGCAGTTCGGGGAAGTCCACGGCGACGTCGTCGACCAGCATCGGGTTGGAGTACTTCAGCCGGATCCCGCCCCCGCCGGGCAGGCCGGCGCCGATGCCGGTCTGGCCGGTGTGGAACAGCGCCGGCACGCCCATCTCCTCGATCGCCTCGTAGAGGGGGTAGGCCGCCCGGTCGTCGGGCGCCATGCCCTGGACGCTCGGATGGAACTTGAAGCCGCGCACCCCGTGCTCGGCCACGAGCCGGCGTGCCTCGCGGACACCGGCCCTGCCCTTCCACGGGTCGACGCTGGCGAAGGGGATCAGCACGTCGGCGTGGGCGGCGCAACTCGCCGCGACCTCCTCGTTCGAGATGCGCGGATGCCCGGTGGCGTGCTCGGCGTCGACGGTGAACACCACCGCCGCCATCCTGCGCTCGCGGTAGTAGGCGGCCGTCTCGGGGATGGTGGGCCGGGAGTGTCCCCTGAAGTACTTCGCCGAGGCAGCGGCCAGCTCGTCACCGAGCGAGGCGTGCCCGTCGGCGGAGACCTCCGCGTGCGTGTGTACGTCGATGGCGACCAGTTCGTCGACGTTCATGAGCTCTCCTCGGGCAGATATCTGACTTCCGTCAATTATGTGCCTGACATCCGGTCCGTCTACGCTTTCGGTGTGACCATCGGCGGCGAAGACGAACCGGCAGTGCCGGCAGTGCCGGCAGTGCCGGCAGTGCGCCCGCAGTCCCTGATATTCAGCTTCCTCGGCATCTACGCGCTGGACCGGGGCACCGCCATCTCCTCGGGCGGCATCATCGAGGTGTTCGCCCGCCTCGGCGTCTCCGAGGAGGCCGTCCGGTCCACGCTCGCTCGCATGGTGAAGCGCAACCTCGTGACCCGGTACCGGGTGGGACGCAGGGCGTACATCGAGCTCACCCCGTACGCCGTGGCGGTGCTCCGGGACGGGCGCCGGCGGATCTGGGAGACCGGCGCGGTGAACCGCGACTGGGACGGCACCTGGACGGTCGTCGGGTTCTCCCTGCCGGACAGCCGGCGCAGCACCCGCCACGACCTGCGGTCCCGGCTCGTCTGGGCCGGGTTCGGCCCGCTGCAGAACGGGCTGTGGATCGCGCCGGGCGCGAAGGAGGTCACCGGCGTGTTCGACTCGCTGGACGTGGACGACCACGTCACGGTGCTGACCGCCAGGGCGTTCGAACCCACCGAGGCCGCCGACCTGGTCGCGAAGGCCTTCGACATCGAGCAGATCGCCCGGCGCTATCGGGCGTTCCTCACCAGGTGGGACGTCACCCGGCCACTTCCCGACGCGCCGGACGATCTCGTACGGCAGCTGTTGCTGCACACCGACTGGCTGCAGCTCGTCCGGCAGGATCCCCACCTGCCGGCCGAACACCTCCCCGCGGACTGGCCGGCGATCCGGGCAGAGCAGGTCTTCCACGCACGCGCCGAGGAGTACGAACGGCCCGCCCTGAAAGTGGCCGCCGGCCTCCTGGACGGACTCACCCCATGACGCAGGGGGTCCCGTTCAGTGCGAACGCCGTCGGAGCCGAGTTCGTGCCGCTGTACGTGCCCTGGAACCCGAAACCGGTCCGGGCCTGCGGGGCGAGGGTGCCGTTGTAGGAGAGGTTGCGCGCGCTGACCTGGGAGCCCGACTGGGTCACCGTGGCGTTCCAGGCACTGGTGACCCGCTGGTTCCCCGGCCACGTCCAGGTCACGGTCCAGCCGTTGACGGGGGTCGCGCCGGTGTTCGTCACGGTGACGTCGGCGGTGAAGCCGTTGTTCCAGGTGCTGGGAACGTAGGTGACCCTGCACCCGGTGCCCGGGTCGGGGGTGGGGGTGGGGGTGGGGGAAGGAGTCGGCGTCGGGGTGGGACTCGGTGTCGGGGTCGGGGTCGGGGTCGGGGTCGGGCTCGGCCCGCCGGTGAGGCCGAAGAACTGGATCGCGGCGGCGGCCATCCCGCTCATCGGCAGGCTGTGGCCGGCCCCCTGGATGCTGTACGCCTCGACCCGCACCGTGCCGGAGTTGTCGGCGTAGCGGCGGCGGTTCCAGTTCGGCTGCGGCGTGTCCGTGGCGGTGGGCGTCTGGCTCAGGCCGAACACGTTGGTCCACTGGTCGATCGCCTGCTGGTGGGTGGCGTAGTACACGAGGTTGTCCGTGGTGCCGTGCCAGAGCTGGACGCGCGGCCGGGGACCGCTGTACCCGGGATAGGCGGCGCGGACCAGGTCTCCCCACTGCTGGGGCGTCTTGCTGATCCGCCCGGAGGCACAGTTGCTCGCGCCGGGCGAGGGAATGTAGTCGGCCTCGTTCGCGAAGCAGCCGAACGGCACCCCCATGAACGCCGCCCCGGCCTTGAAGACGTCGGGATAGTTGCCGAGCATGATGTTCGTTTCCATGCCGCCGGCGGAGCTGCCGGTGACGTAGATGCGGTCGGCGTCACCGTTGTGGCGCTGCCGCGTGTAGGTGATCATGGACATCAGCGAGACCGGGTCGCTGCCCCCGTCGCGCACCTGCGACGCGGCGGACCAGGAGTCGAAGCAGTTGCCCTTCTTGGACGCCGACGGGTAGATGACGATGAATCCGTGCCGGTCGGCGAGCGTCCGGAACTCCGAACCCGAGTAGAAGCCCGGGCCCGAACCGCCGCAACCGTGCATGGCGAGCACGATCGCAGGGCTGGGTTGCACGTTGTCCGGCACGTAGAGGTGCATCCGCAGGTTGCCGGGATTGGCGCCGAAGCCGGTCACCTCGGTCAGGGTGGCCGCGGCGGCGGACTGTCCGGTCACCAGGAATGTGGCGGCGCACAGTACCGCGGCACTGACGCCCGCGAGCACGGCGGTCAATGACTTCATCGGCTCTCCTCTGCTTGATGTTCGCTCGATGCACGAGGCCGGGGCGCCGCCGACTCGTCCTGACATCAGCCGGTATAGGGCGACACCGACGAACGGTCAAGCCACGCCTGCAAGGGATCATGATGCTCCATTCATGGAAAAGCGCTGCTTGCGCTGGTTATCAAGCCATTTGTTATCAAGTAGCTTGATATAGAGGGCGCGAAACTTACATCGCCGGTTATGGTCATCCCGTGACCTCGCGCCGCACCCCCGCAACCGACCAGCCGGTCAAGCCGGCCCCCCGCCTGAGCTATGTGGTCTACCGGCTGGAGCGTCGCATCCGCGCCCGGCTCGACGAGGCGCTCGTCCGGTACGGCATCACGACGACCGAATACATGGCGCTCAGCGAGCTGCGCACGCGCGCCGGGCTCTCCTCGGCCGAACTGGCCCGCATCGCCTTCGTCACGCCACAGGCGATGAACCTGGTCGTCCGCGAGCTGGAACAACGCGGCCTGATCCACCGTGACGCGCACCCGGACGGCGGCCGGGTGCTCCGCGCCCATCTCACCCGTGAAGGACAGGCGGTGCTGCGGCACTGCGACCGTTCGCTCGACGGCATCGAGGAGGACATGCTCGCCGAGGTCGACGACACCACGCGTGCCACGCTGATGGAGGGTCTCACTCTCTGCACGCGAGCCTTGCGCCCACCCGCCTCCGGCCCGTGAGGCGGGCCCTTCCATCACTTCACCGCGGACGACGAGGCCGTCTCGTCACGTGAGTGCCGTCGCGGTGTCGTCACGTGAGTGCCGTCGCGGTGTCAGCGGGCGCCGGCCAGGCTGCCCGCGCGCAGTCCGGCCATCTCCGGCACCAGCTCGAACCACACCCTGTTGGACCCGGCCTCCCTGACCACGCCCCAGCGGTGGGCCAGCGCCTCCAGCAGGGGCAGGCCGCGGCCCCCTGTCGCGTCGGCCGAGGCTCGGCTCGTGGTGGGGGCCGCGGAGGAGCCCTCGTCCTGGACGGAGACCCGTACCCCCGTCGCCGAGCAGGTCACCGTGACGGTGAACGCCCCGCCGTCCCCCGACCGGGAGTGGATCACCGCGTTGGTGGCGATCTCGCTGGTCAGCAGGACGCAGTCGTCGTGGAGGGGATGGTCTCGCCCCAGGATCATCGAGACCAGGCGGCGGGCTCTGACCACCTGGTCCGGGGAACCCGCCAGGCGGAGAACCCATTCACTGCCGTCGTACTCCGACGAGTCCATACCGCCCCCTCCGATGCTGTTTCACTTCTGGGAAGACGCGGAGCTCGGCGGAGAAGATGTCGCGGAAAAGTAGGAATGCGATCACTTACCGGATAGACAGGTGGGGCTTGCCAAAGGCCCCTTCACCTGCGTGTCCGCACCTGGCGTACCGTGCGGTTCCATCCGTCACACGCGGTGCCAGCGAGCCTCGAAGAAACAGTAGACCGCGAACAGCAGCAGACCGATCGCGACGGCACCGAGCAGCCACGGACCGGCCGGGGTGTCGGCCAGCGAGCGCAGCGTCGAGTCGATGCCCTTGGCCTTGTCGGGGTCGTAGGTGACCGCGGCCTGGATGACGAAGACACCGGCGACCGCGGCGATCACGCCTCGGGCGATGTATCCCGCCATGCCGAACTTCTCGGCGAGCTCTCGCGCCCTCGCGGGCATCTCGCCGGTGCGCAGGTCCTTGAGGAACTCCTTCTTCCAGCCCTGGCGGATCCAGTAGGCACCCAGGCCGATCAGGCCCAGGCCGATCAGGCCGACGATGAACTGCCCCAGGGGCAGGTCCATCAGCGTGGCCGTGATGTCCTTCGAGTGGCTGTCCAGCGAGGCGCCGGGGTCGCCGCGCAGCAGCACGCCGAGCAGCGTGGCCACGATCAGCGTGTAGACCGCCACCCGCGCGCCCGACTCCACCCGGTCCCTGGTCCGCCCGTGGCCCATGATGGCCTCCGACAGCTGCCAGACGACCAGCGCGACGAACCCGACGACCATGAGCCAGAGCAGGAACGTGCCGAACGGCTGCTCGGCCACCATCTCGATCGCGCCGGTCTTGTCGGCCTCCTTGTTGCCGCTTCCCCCGCCGAAGGCGATCTGCAGGGCGAGGAAACCGATCAAACCGTAGAGGACACCCCGGCAGGCCAATCCAACCCGCGCCAGCCTGTCGAGCGTCTGACTGTTGGCCGCTCTGCGAGCGGCACCTTCCACGTGAGCCTGAGGGCTGTTCATGACTATGCGCTCTTACCTGTGAACGCTCTGGTAAACCTCACCGTTCCGGCATCGCGTCCAGCCGCCGCAGGATCACTCCCTCGCGCAGCGCCCAGGGGCACACCTCCAGCTGGGTCACCCCGAACAGGTCCATCGCGGCGTCGGCGACGATCGCCCCGGCCGGCAGCTGCGGCGCCCGCCCCTCGGAGACCCCGGGCAGCTCGGCCCGCTCCCTGGTGCTCATCCTGATCAGCCGGTCGGTCCACCCGACCAGGTCCGCGTGCCTGAGCACCCGACGCACGGACGGTCCCTCGTGCGAGGGCGCCGCCCCGGCGATCCTGGCGAGCTGCCTGAACGTCTTGGACGTCGCCACCGCGTGGTCGGCCTGGCCGTACCGGGCGACGTTTCCCACCGTGCGGGCGATCTCGGCCCGTACGTGCCTGCGCAGTGCCCGCACCTCGTCGGCGGGCGGCGGGTCGACGGTGAAGCAGTCGCGGGTGAGCCGGCCCGCCCCCAGCGGGAGCGACACCGCCGCGTCGGGCTGCTCGTCGATGCCCGAGGCGATCTCCAGCGACCCCCCTCCTATGTCCAGAACCAGCAACCGCCCGGACGACCACCCGAACCAGCGGCGCACCGCCAGGAACGTCAGCCTCGCCTCGTCCTGGCCGGACAGCACCTCGATGTCGACCTGCGTGTCGGCCTTGATCCCGGCGAGGACCTCCTCGCCGTTCACCGATTCCCTGACCGCGGACGTCGCGAAGGCCATGAGGTCCTCGACGCCCTTGTCCTCGGCGAGCCGCAGCGCCTCCTCGACGAACTCCCGCAGCCGCGCGGCGCCCCGCGCGGACAGGCGGTCGCCGTCCTCCATGTGCTCGGAAAGCCTCAGGTCCACCTTGTGCGAGTACGCCGGCAGCGGCCGAGCCCCCCGGTGCGCGTCCATCACCAGCAGATGGACCGTGTTGGAACCGATGTCGAGAACGCCCAGTCGCATGGGATGAAGTTACTACTCCCCCGGGACCCGTCAGCCCGCGGTGCGCGTGTGGACGCTCACCGCGTATCCGCCGCCGTCGTAGGGTGCGCCGTCCCAGGTCGCCAGGCGCCGCAGCGGGGTGAGCCCCGACATACGGCACCAGTCGTCGTAGTCCGCCAGGGTGACCGTCGCCGAGGCGAGCGGGAGGTGCGCGGCGTCCAGCCCGAACCCGCTCACCAGCAGCCCGCCGGGCCGCAGCAGCGCCGCGAGCCCCGCGACGGTCCGTGCCTCGGTCCCGGGGGCGAGCAGAGGGATGACGTTGCCCGCGGCGACGACCATGTCGAAGCGCCCGCCTCTCCCGCCCTTCCCCGCCTTCTGCGCCTTCCCGGTCGAATCGCCATGGCCGCCCCGGACGGCCCGGTCCGCCCCCGCCATGAGGTCCGCGGGGTCCGCGGGATCGCCGAGCGCGCCGAGCGCGTCAAGGTCGCCGAGATCGCTGAGGTCGGCCAGGATCCAGGGCAGCCATGGCGCGGTCCGCCGGGCGACGTCGAGCATGGACGCGTCGAGATCGACGCCCACGCAGTCGTATCCCAGCTCGGCCAGCCGGATCGCCACCCGCCCGGTGCCGCACCCGGCGTCCAGCACCCGGGCGCCCGGCGGCAGCAGCTCCGCGCACAACCGCGCCTCGCCGTGCATGTCCGCCCCCGACTCGGCCAGCCGGGCGAACCTCTCCGCGTACCGCTCTCCGGCGTCGCCCCCCGCGATGTCCGTCCAGCGACTCCTCGGTTCCTTCATCGAATACCCCCGGTGTGCCGCCCCCGGCCTGAGCCGTGGGGCGGGATCGCGGCATGGTGCCGCGGGTCGGCGCACCCACCGGCCTTGACCGGCCGTGCGGTGGTGGTGCGGTGGTCGTGTGGTCGTTCCGCGCTAGGAGGACGTCGACGCATCAGGGTTTCATTCCCGAGGGAACCTCTCGCGGCGGCCCGGCGCGAGGGCGTCGCGCACGGCTCGCGCCCCGGCGAACGGCAGGGCAACCGGGCCGCCGACCCCCGGAAGGGGTAGCGTGATCCACACCGCTCTCACGGGCGGCGGCACCTGCGGGAAGACCGGCGAGAGATCGGGGAGAGCCATCGTGGCCCTTATGCGGGCGATCAGCCAGGACGCCTTCGGCGGCCCCGAGGTGCTGCGTCCGGTCCGCGTGGAGCGCCCGGAACCACTGCCCACCGAGGTGCTGGTACGGGTCGTCTCGGCGGGAGTGAACCCGGTGGACCTCAAGACCAGGGCGGGCGCGGGTATGGCCGGGGTCCTGGGGGAGCCGCCCTTCGTCCTGGGCTGGGACGTCTCCGGTGTCGTCGAGGAGACCGGCTTCGGGGTGAGCTCCCTGGAGGTGGGAGACGAGGTGTACGGCATGCCGTGGTTCCCGCGCCAGGCCGGCGCCTACGCCGAGTTCGTGACCGCGCCGTCGAGGCAGTTCACCCTCAAGCCGCGCTCCCTGGGACACGACGAGGCCGGCGCCATGCCGCTGGCCTCGCTGACCGCGTGGCAGGTCCTGGTGGACGCCGCGAGGGTCGCTCCGGGACAGCGCGTCCTCGTCCACGCCGCCGCGGGCGGCGTCGGGCACCTCGCCGTCCAGATCGCCAAGCATCTCGGCGCATACGTGATCGGCACCGCCCGCGCCGGCAAACACGAGTGGCTGCGCGGGCTGGGAGCCGACGAGCTCGTCGACTACACGGCCGTCCGCTTCGAGGACGTGGTGCGCGACGTGGACGTGGTCGTCGACCTGGTCGGAGACGGGCACGACGCGACGAGCACGCGTTCCCTCGACGTCCTCCGCCCCGGCGGGCTGCTCGTTCCGGTGCCCTCGGGCGCCTCCCCCGACCTGCTGCGCGCCGCCGAGGCCCGGGGGTTTCGCACCCGCACGTTCCTGGTGGAGCCGGACGGGTCCGCCCTGGCCCAGATCACCGAGCTGATCGACGGCGAGCTGATCGCCCCCGAGGTCGAGGAGGTGTTCCCGCTCGACGAGGCCGCCGCGGCCCACGAGCGGCTCGCCGGCGGCCACGCCAGGGGAAAGATCGTGCTGCGGGTGGCCCCCTGATCGCCTTTCCGGCCTTCTGCCCTTTCGGCCTTTTCGGCCTTCCCGCTTTCCCGTTTTCCTGCTTTCCGCCGCGCGTACGGCGCCACTACGACGCCGCCACGACGCGGATACGTGGCGGTGGCCGGATCCGGGCGGGCGCGAATCCCGGATGAGCCGCGCCGGTTCTGTCAACACCACCGTGCGGCCCCTGTCCAGGGATTGTCCGGATCCGGCCACGATAACTAATAGATCTTGTCAGTATGGGCAATTACTGCGAATACTTGCAATTTGTTCTATTCGCGAGGAAGGCCGATAATGAAACGTGTCATTGTCCACAAGCCTGGCACCATCGCACTCAGTGGCACCGCGAGTCCTAAGCACGTCGGCTGAGACTGAATCACAGAACCGGCGTCCAGTGATGGGCGCCGGCTCCCCGGCATAGCCATATCATCAAATATCAGCTAATCGAGTTAAAGGAGTCCGGTGAGTCGGGGACCGTACCCGCAGGGCGACCCGTCTCGTCCCGCACCGCCGCTGCCCGTGGTGGACGCGGACCGGCGCCTGCGCGGGCCGTACACCGCGGGGGGCGCGATCGTCTCCGCCCTGCTGCCCGCGGCCCGGCCCGACCTCGTCGCCCGCTACGACATCGAGCTGCGCGCCGTGGCGCCCGACCTGCGCGATCTGATCCCCGCCCGGCGCCGGTCGGTGGCCGCGAGCCTGCCCGGCGCGGAGCGAATCCTGGTGCACGCGCCGCGTCGCACGTTGCGCCTGGCCAACGGCCTGGCCGAGTTCGTCCGTGAGCACCTGTCGGAAACCGGCCCTCGCACGCTCGTCGTCGAGAACACCGACCTGGCCGACCCCACCGACCTGGAGCTCCTGACGGTGCTGCGGCGCCGCGTCCCCGGGGAGCTGCTGACAGTGGTGACCCGTGATCGGGCCGCCGCCCCCGAGGAGCCGCTCGGCGCGGAACGGCACGACGCCCTCGCCGACGAGCTGGAGAGGGAGGGAACGGTCGGCGCGCGGCTTGGAGCGATCCCGTACCACCGCGAGCGCGGCGGCGACCCGTCGAAGGCGGTGCGGGCGTTCCTGTTCGCGGTGCAGTGGTGCCTGGACGAGGGTTACCACGACGCCGTGGCGGATCTCGGCGAGCGTGCTCTCCGCCTCGCCGGCCCCGAGGACGACCCCGCGACCTGGTGGCGGCTCCTGCACAGCACCGCGACCGCATTGGCCGCGCTGGGCCGCGAGGACGAGTCGGAGGCGCTGTTCGACGTGGCCAGGAGGGAGAGCCTCTCCCCCACGGTCCACGCCTCGGCCGCCTACGCCACCGGGATGCTGAAGGTACGCCACCGCGACCGTACCCGGCGCGACCCCGAGGCCGCGCTGGCGCTGGTGAACCAGGCGATCGCCATCTCCTCGCTGCTGCCCGACCCGCGCGAGCGGGCGTTCAAGATGGGGTTCGACCTCAACGGCCGGGCACTGGTGGAGGTGCGGCGTGGCCGTCCCGCCAGGGCCCTGGAACTGGTCGAGGAGGCCGTCGCCCTGGCCGACCGCGACCTGCGGCCCGGTGAGCACCCGATACACCGGCTGGTGCTGCTGGCCAACAGGGCACAGCTCGCCGTGATGCTGGGCCGCCCCGAGAAGGCGCTGGAGGACCTGGACGCGGTGATCGCGGCCGACCCCGGCTATCCCGACTACTACATCGACCGGGGCAACCTGCTGCACCGGCTGGGCCGGATGGACGCGGCGGTCGCCGACTACGAGACGGCGATGCGGGTCGGCCCGCCCTTCCCCGAGCCCTACTACAACCGGGCCGAGATCCGCTTCTCCGCGGGTGACCACCGGGGCGCGCTCGCCGACCTGGACCACGCGCTGGAGCTGGACCCGGAGTTCGTGGACGGCCTGGCCAACCGGGCGGGGCTGCTGGCCGCGCTCGGCGAGTACGCCGCGGCCAGGGCGGACGCGGAGACCGGGCTGGCGATCGATCCCGCCAACCCGTACCTGCTGTGTGCGCTGGGCCAGGTGGAGACCGCGGAGGGCCGTTACGACAGGGCGCGCACCGCCTTCGACCGGGCCCTGGAGCTCGCGCCCTCGCTGGCGGCGGCCTGGGCGAACCGGGGGCTCCTGTCGTTCGAGACCGGCGACCCCGAAGGCGCCGCCGCGGACTTCACGCGGGCCCTCGGCTCCGGGGACGACCCCGCCCTGCTGTTCAACCGGGCGATGGCGCTGCGCGCCGCCGGACGCGACGGGGAGGCGGTCGCCGATCTCACCCGCGCGCTGGAACTGGCACCGGACGACGAGGACATCAGGCGCGAGCTGAAGTCCTGACCTCCTCCCGGCCGGGGCCGGGAGGAGGTCGCCGGAAAACATTCCGGATTCGGAAGGGCGGCCGGAAAAGCCACGGCCGGTAAGGTGGCGGCTCCGTCCGAGAAAATCCTGTTATCCGAATATCCGCGGCACACACGGTGATGCGCGCGACGTCTCGTATTCGCCCTCCCCGTATCCCCGGAGCCGCAGGCGATAGGAGTGATTTCCCGATGCGCGGTCACCGTGCGCCACGCCGTCGGACACGCTCCCTACGCGAATGCCGCGCCCGCCGGGGACGGGCGGAAACAGACGGAGACGGACGGAGACAGGCTGCGGGCAGCGGCCGGAGGGTCAGCCGAGTGAGCCGGCGAGATAGCGTTCGGCCAGTTCGCAGCTGCCCTCGGTGTAGCCGGAGCCGAGTTCCGCGGCGATGTCGGCGCCGGTGTGGGTGCCGATCCAGGCGACCAGCAGCAGGCGGCGGAACAGGATGAACGTCCAGATCTCGGCCTCGTCCTCGGCCGGGAGGTCCAGGACGGTCCGGTAGCCCCGCACCCACGCGTCGACCAGCTCGGGAACCTCGGGGCGGTGCTCGACGAAGCTGACCGCCGCGGCCAGGTCGTAGAGATGCCAGCCGAAACCGCAGTCGTCGAAGTCGATGACGCCGGGCGGGTTCTCACCCTCCACGAGCAGGTTGGCGGCGCGCAGGTCGGCGTGGATCAGGCCGTATCGTTCCGGACCGCGGCCGAAGCGGTGCAGCCGCTCGCGCAACTCCTTGTCCAGCCGTCCCAGCACGGTCCGCGCCTCTGCCTCCACCCCCAGGCCGTCCTGCCAGCGGCCCCACCGCGACTCGGTGCCGAGGGCGGCCTCGTGGTCCCAGTGGAAACGGGTGAACCCGCCGGGCCGGGACCACCCGCGCGCGTGCCGGTGCATCCGCGCCGTGAGGGCACCGAGCCGTTCGAAGCCGGGCACCGGGTCGTCGTGGGAGGGCTCGGCACCGGGCAGGAACTCGAACATCACGCAGTCGCGCGGCTCGGGGCCGGGGACGGTCAGCACCCGGGAGCCGCCGGGAGCCGGGATCACCCGGGGGGTGCGGATCCCGGCCTGCTCGCGGAGCGCCTCCAGCCAGGCCAGCTCGGACAGGATCGCCGGGGTGGTGTGGTAGCCGAGCCGGTGCACCCGCAGGATGGACCGCGTCCCCGTGACCGGGTCGTCCACCCGGTAGGTGGCGTTCTCGGACACGTTGACCAGGGTGACCTCGGCGTCGGCCAGGCCGTGGATCCGGGTCGCCTCGCGGGCCACGTCGTGCACGCGGTCCAGCACGTCGCCCCCGGCGGACAGGTCGTGGGCCCGCATCGGTTCCTCCAGGTCGGTCGCGCGAAGCGCCAGACTACATCCGGGATTCCTCCGCGAGATCCGGCGCCGCCGGCCCGGCTTCGCGGCCGAGGCGCCCCTGATGCCCCGCTCCGGGCCGGACGCGGCCTCTCTCACCCCCGGAGAGGGCGTGGTCCCGCTCGATCCCGGACGGGTCGCGGTCCCGCTCGATCTCGGGCCGCCCGTGGTCCGGTACGGCCTCCGCCGGGCGGCCGGCGTCCCGCACGGCGTGGTCCCCGGCGTTCTCCCGCCCCGGGATGGTGATGCGGATCTTGGACTGCCGGTGGGGAAGCCGCTCCCAGTCGTCCATGAAGGTCGCCTGGAGCCCGCACGCGGCGGCCAGGTCGAGCAGCGTCTCGGTGCGGTAGTAGAAGTCCTCGCGCAGGACGTGGTGCTCCCTGCCCTCGGTGCGGTCGAAGGTGAAGTCGAACCAGCCTCCCGGCCTCATGATCCGGCCGACCCCGCGGAAGCACTCCTCGATCACGTGGAGCGGGGAGTGGGAGAAGACGCTGTGGGCGTGGATGACGTCGAACGCCTGGTCGGGCAGGGCGGTGAAGCGCAGGTTCCCGACCGGCAGAAGGTGCGGGAACTTGTCGCGCAGGTCGTAGGAGACCAGGGTGTCCTGGGCGGCGATCAGGATGTCCGGGGAGATGTCGATCCCGTAGTAGTTTCCGGGGTCGAGGTAGCCGATGAACAGGCGCCCGGCCCGCAGGTTGCCGCAGCCGATCTCCAGCATGCGGTGCTCGGGCCTCAGCCCGTGCCGCACGAGATAGTCGAACTGCATCTTCCCCATGGCCACCCAGCGCCGGTACGACCTGCTGCCCACGGCCCCCTGGGGACTGCGCGCGGTGTCGGACCTCATGACCGCCCGGTAGTAGGCGACGTGATCGCGGTTGCCCAAACGCAACCACAGGTCCCTGGTCAGCCGTCTCAGGTGCCCGGGCACCCGCCCCGGATGGCCGAGGGCGTACCTGAGCTGGTGGACGACGCTCGCGCGGTTATGACTGTGCATGCCTCTCCCCACGTCCGGACGACACCTCAACGATCCCGCCAGTCACGAGATCGTAGCTCTAAGAAAGAGAAACATCACTCTTGGTGAGCATCCTCGGAATGTCGCCTCACGGTGCCACTTCCCTCGCGGGACGACGGTCCCGGCTCGTACCGGTCCTCCGGAGGGCCCGCGCGGGCGTCGCATCGTTATGACATCTCGCATCACCCGGACGGCGGCGCACGCGCACCCGGCCGCCCGCGCCGAAGACCGTCGGAACGGTTTCGAAACGGTGAGGAGACCGGTGAACCTGGAACTCGCGCTGCGCATGTGTGAGGCCGCGGTGCGGCAGGCCGCGCGGGAGGGCGCGCTCATCTCGGTGGCCGTGGTCGACGCGGGCGGGCACCTGGTCGCGTTCCAGCGGATGGACGGCGCGCGCATCACCGGGCCCGTCCTCGCCCCCGGCAAGGCCTACACCGCGGTGGCCCACCGCATGCCCACCGCCGACCTCGCGCCGCTGGTCCTGCCCGGAGGCGAGCTGTACGGCCTGGCCGGTGACCGGTACGTGTGCTTCGGCGGCGGCGTCCCGCTCGGGGAGCCCGGTGACGAGCGCGGGGTGAGCGGGGTGAGCGCGGTGGCGGGAGCGGTCGGCGTCAGCGGCGGCACCGTTTCCCAGGATGTCGCCTGCGCCGAGGCCGCCGCGGCCCTCTGGGAAGGGGCATAGTCGGATATATCAGCAAAAAATAGGGTCGGCGGAAATCATCTTCCCGACGAAACAGGGGGGCGACGTGTTACCTGCGAGGGTCGCGGGGCAGTGAGGGCTTGCCCCAGACGATGATCGTCTGGGGGTGACCCCCTGGAGGATTCTCGTGGACGTTCTCGTGCTGCTCGCCCTGGTCTGTTTCCTGGCCGCCACGATCTGGTCCGCCATCAGCCGGTCCTGGCCGATCGCGCTGCTCGCCGCCGGAGCCTTCCTGCTCACGCTGTCGGAGACGTCCCTGATCAACGGCTAGACGACCCCCGTTCCCGGCGCGCCGATGCCCCTGGGTGAGGGGCATCGCGGCCGCCCGCGAACGGGAGGCCGACGTCGAGAGGCCGGGCTCGAGCGGCATCCCTGAGCCGGACGTCTCCTCGGTGGCGGCGCTGGACGCGGTGCAGACCAGGTACGCCGCCCGCGGCAAGAAGGTCACCGTCATCGGCCTCAACGAGCCCAGCGCCCGCCTGCACGACAGCCTGGCCGGGCAGCTGTCCGGCGGCCACTGACAACAAGGCCCGGCACTCCCGAAGCGGCGACATGCGCCGACCCGGCGCTCATCGCCTCGCACCGGGCCACTACCAGGCGCTGCCGGCCGGCTCGGCCGGGCCGCGGACGTTCACGCGGTTCGCGGTCGCCGACCACAGAATGCGACTGCTGTTCGCAGAACCGAACGAGCGGGCTCGGAGACACTGATGATCGGCCGGATCCCGCTGCGACGGCTGCCGGCCCACGGCCTGGGTGACGCGCTGCGGCTGGGATCGGAGTTCACCCGGCACCGGACCCACCCCGTTGGCGGTACACCGTTTCCAGAACCGGATGGCCACCTACGCCGGCGAGGCCGTGCGCACGTCGACGCAGCCGTTGCGGTGGATACACCGGCTCGCCACACCCGCGGGAACCCGGACCGCCCGGATCGCGCTGCCGGCTTTCGCCGCCGCCGCACAGCTGGGCCGTACCCTCACCGGGACCCGTGGTGCGTGAGGCGCGGCCCGGCGAGGGGGCATGGGCCGGGCCGCGAGCATCCGCGCGCCGAGGTCAGGCACCGGCTACGGAAAGGCTCCGGTCGATCTCGGCGCGGGTGGGCATCGAGGTGCTGGCACCCGCGCGCTGGACGGACAGGCCCGCGGCCGCGGTGGCGAAGCGGACGGCCCGGCCGGCGGGCTGCCGCTCGACGCGGGCCGCGGCGAGGGCGCCCACGAAGGTGTCGCCCGCGGCCGTGGTGTCCACCACGGGCACCTCGAGGGCCTCGACGCGCACGGCGGGCCCGTCGCCCGAGGCGCTGAGCGCGCCGCGCGACCCCAGCGTGATGATCACCCAGTCGACCGTGCCCCTCAGCTCCTCCAGGGCGCGCTCGTGATCGGCCTGGCCGGTGATCGCGGCGGCCTCGTGCTCGTTGGCCACCAGGACGTCCACGGCCTCCAGCAGCTCGGCGGGGAGCGGCTGGACGGGCGCGGGGGTGAGGACCACGGTGGTCCCGGCCGCGCGGGCGGCCCTGGCGGCGGCGGTGACGGCCTCGACGGGGAGCTCCAGCTGGAGCAGAAGCATGTCGGATCGGGAGATGACCTCGATCTCGGCCTCGGAGGGGGCGGTCACGGTCCCGTTGGCACCGGGGACCACGATGATCGAGTTGCCGCCGTCGCCGTCCACCACGATCTGGGCGATGCCCGAGGGACCGGGAACCGTGCGCAGGTGCGTCACGTCGACCCCCGCCTCGGCCAGCGTGCGCCGCATCTCGGTGCCGAAGGCGTCGTCACCCACGGCCCCGAGAAAGGCCACCTCGGCGCCCGCCCGCGCGGCGGCGATGGCCTGGTTGGCGCCCTTGCCGCCGGGGACCGTGCCGAAGGCGCGGCCGGTCACGGTCTCGCCGAGCGCGGGGGCGACGTCGACGTAGGCCACGAGATCCATGTTGGCACTGCCGAAGACCGAGATCACTGTTCCTCCTCGCGGTCGGGAACGTGGCTGTGAGAGCGCGGGTGCGGGAACGCGGGGTGGGAGCGCGGGTCAGGAACGCAGGTAGGCCAGGACCGCGAGGACGCGGCGGTGCTGGTCGCCGTCCTCGGCGTACAGGCCGAGCTTGGCGAAGATGCTGCGGATGTGCTTCTCCACGGCCCCGTCGCTGACCACCAGCTGGCGGCCGATGGCCGGGTTGGACCTGCCCTCGGCCATCAGGCCGAGCACCTCGCGCTCTCGCGGGGTGAGCTGGGCGAGGGGATCGTCGCGGCGGCGTCGCACCATCAGCTGTGCCACCACCTGGGGGTCGAAGACCGTACCTCCGGCCGCGACCGTGCGCAGGCCCCCCATGAAGTCGTCCACGTCCACGACGCGGTCCTTGAGCAGGTATCCCACCGCACCCCTGGCGTCGGCGAGCAGGTCGTCGGCATAGGACACCTCCACGTACTGCGACAGGATCAGCACCGGCGTGCCCGGAACCCTCCGGCGCGCCTCCACCGCCGCCCGCAGCCCCTCGTCGGTGAAGCCGGGCGGCATCCGCACGTCCACCACCGAGACGTCGGGACGGTGCTCGGCGACGGCCTCCACCAGCCCGTCGCCGTCCCCCACCGCCGCGACCACCTGGCAGCCGAACTCCTCCAGGAGCCTGATCAGGCCCTCCCTGATGAGCACCGCGTCGTCGGCCACAACTACCCGCACGGAACCTCCGCCACTATGACCGTCGGCCCTCCGGCCGGTGAGTCGACCACCAGCTCACCGTCGACCGCCTTGAGGCGATCACCGAGCCCCGACAGGCCATGCCCCTTGGCGACATGGGCGCCGCCGACCCCATCATCCCCGATCGTCAGCATGAGGAAGTCCCCCGTCCTGCTCAGCGTCACGGTACAGACCGTGGCGTGACTGTGCTTGGCGACGTTGGTGAGCGACTCGGCGACGACGAAGTAGACGGTGTTCTCCACCGCGGCGGGGAAGCGTCCCTCGACCTGGACGTCCAGCTCGACGGGGATGGTGCAGCGCCCGGCGAGCGCGGCGAGGGCGGGAGGCAGGCCGCGGTCGCTGAGGATCGGCGGGGCGATGCCGCGCGAGAGGGCGCGCAGCTCGTCCAGGGTCTCGCGGGTGGAGGTGATCGCCTGGCCGAGCATCTGCTCGACGCCCGCCGGGTCGCGCCTGAGCTGGCGCTGGGCCCGCGACAGGTCCATGGCCAGGGAGACCAGTCGCTGCTGCGGCCCGTCGTGGATGTCACGCTCCAGCCGGCGCAGCGCGTTCGCCTCGGCCGACACCGCGGCTGCCCGGCCCTCGGCCAGGTCGTCGATGCGGTCGTGCAGCTCGGCGACCCCGGTCAGCATGGCCCGGCCGAGCCCGGCCTGGACGAGCGCGGCACCCCGCACGATCACCGGGAGGGTGAGGGCGAAGAGCACGCCGATGGTGGTGTTGATGATCACTTCGACCCACAGGCTGCCGCCCAGGCCGAGGAGCATGCCGAGGCCCCCGTCGTTGCCGGGGATGGCGTAGACGATCCACCCGTAGAGCGGGTAGGTGAGGCCGGCGATCGATCCGACCCACCAGACCACCGCCAGCACGAAGGTGACGATGGAGATCGGGAAGGCCACGATGCCGTAGAGCAGGTCGAGCCACGACTGGCCGTTGGTGAACGGGTTGATCATCCTGCGGAACCATCCGGCGTTCTCCGGAGCGGGCCGGTACCTCGGCCGGGAGACGGGACGGCCGAGCACCTCGGGCAGCCAGCGCCGCTCGACGTCCGCGAAGCCCCGGGCGACCAGGAGGGTCGTCGCGAGGATGGGCAGCCCCACGAACGCGACGGCCGAACCGGCCCCCGCGGCGAAACCGGCCACCATCAGGACGAACCAGATGACGGACAGCGGGAAGCCCACGACCAGGTAGCGGGTGTCGGTGCCGATGCGGCGCAGGAGGGTTCTCATGCCGCCCACGCTACGAGGACCGGCCGCGCCGATCGACCCTGCGTGCCCGCTTACGGGGGTGGGGCCAGCACTACCCGGGATGGTGAGGGGATCGGGCGAGAAGACTGCTGCGCGCGTCACTGTGCCGCCGGGGTCCTGGAGAGAGGCTTCTCCTATCGCCATTCCCGAGATCTTCTCTCTCCCTCCCTGAGAATCGAGCTCCTTTTGACCACCGTGATCCCCGGCCCGTCGGTGCGGCCGGCAGCGACCCCGACAGTGCCCTCGACGGTGTTTCCGACAGTGTTTCCGACGGTGTTTCCGACGGTGCCCCCGACAGCCCCCCTGGCGGCGATCCCGACCCCTCGCACGGCACCGGCGCTCGCCGGGCGCGACCCGTTCATCGACGTGCTCCGGGTGTTCGGCATGGTCCTGGTGGTGCTCCAGCACTGGAGCATGCCGCTGCTCTCCTTCGCCGACGGGCGGATATCCACCGGCAACGCGCTGGCCGCCGGGAACGGGTGGATGATCACGTGGATCAGCCAGGTGATGCCGCTGGTGTTCTTCGCGGGCGGCGCGGCCAACGCGATCAGCCGGCGCGGCGCGGCACGGCGCGGTGAGGCGACTCCCGCGTGGCTCGCGGGGCGCCTGCGCCGCCTGGCCTGGCCGGTCGTCCCGCTGGCGGCGGTCTGGCTGCCCCTCCCCCATCTGCTCCTCGCGCTCGGCGTGCCGGAGCAGCCGGTGATGACCGCCTCGCGGCTGGCCGGGCAGCTGCTCTGGTTCCTGGCGATCTATCTTGTCGCGGTGGCGGCGACCACGCCGATGCTCAGGCTCAACATGGTGTACGGCTGGCGGGTGCCGGCCGTGCTGGCGGCGGGGGCCGTGGTGGTGGACGTCCTGCGCTTCACCAGCGGCCTCGACGTCGCCGGCCTCCCCAACATCGTGCTGGTCTGGCTGGCGGTGCACCAGCTCGGCTTCCTGTACGCCGACGGCCGGCTGGGCCGCCCCTGGGCCCTGGCCCTGGCCGGATACGGCCTGGGCGCGGCGCTGACGGCCCTCGGCCCCTACCCGCTCAGCATGATCGGGATGCCGGGGGCCTCCGTCTCCAACATGGCGCCGCCCACGGTCGCGCTGCTCTCGATCGGGGTGGGCCAGGTCGGGCTGGCACTGGCGCTGCGCCGGTGGATCGTCTCCTTCGCGGGGTGGCCGGGGGTCTCGCGGGCGCTGGGCTGGGCCGGCGACCGGATGATGACCCTCTACCTGTGGCACATGAGCGCGCTGTTCGTCATCGTCTCGGTGGTCGTGGTGGGCCTGGGCATCTCCACCCCCGAGCCGGGCACCTCGGCCTGGCTGTCCGGCTGGCCGCACTGGTTGCTCATGCTCGCCCTGGCGATGTGGCCGCTGCTGCGGGGGTTCGCCCGGTTCGAGACGCCGCCCGCGGCCGGACCGTACACCGGCGGGACGGCCAGGGTCCTGGTGGCCGCCGCGCTGGTGGGACTGGGCCTGCTCACGCTCACGGTGACCGGCTTCGTCCCGGGGGCGGCCCCCCTGCTCGGGGCGGGCGCGATCGTGGCGGGCCTGGCGCTCACCGGCTCCTCCCGCGACACCTCGGCCGGCTCGCCGGGGCCGGGCGGGCGCGCTGGCCGGCTCCGCGTCGCCTCTCCGTGACATATATGGACAGTATGGTCATATGCGTGTATATGTACATAGTGTACACAAGTTCGCGGAGGGAGTATCGATCATGAGCACCGCACCGGCTCGCGTCGCCATCGTCACCGGAGGTTCCCGAGGCATCGGCCGCCAGGTCGTGGAGCGGCTCGCCGCCGACGGTTACGCCGTCGTCGTCAACTACGCGAGCAACGACGCCGAGGGACAGGCCGCGGCCAAGGAGGCCTCCACGGCCGGAGGCGGGGGCCTCGCCGTGCGGGCCGACGTCAGCGACCCCGCCGCGGTCTCCGCGCTCTTCGACACGGCCGAGGAGGCCTTCGGCGGCGTCGACGTCGTCGTCAACGCCGCCGGGATCATGGGTCCGCCCGTCCCGGTCACCGACCTCGACATGGAGACGCTGGACCGCATCCTGCGCGTCAACGTACGCGGCACCTTCGCCGTCGCCCAGCAGGCCGCCAGGAGGCTGCGCAGGGGCGGCGCCCTGATCACCGTCTCCACCTCGGTCATCAAGCTCGCCCATCCCGGCTACGGCGCCTACGCGGCCTCCAAGAGCGCAGTCGAGGGCCTCACCCTCATCCTGGCCCGCGAGCTGCGCGGCAGGGACGTCACCGTCAACGCCGTCGCACCCGGCCCCACCGCCACCGCGCTCTTCCTGGACGGCAAGGACGAGGAGACCATCACCAGGATGGCCGCCCAGTCACCGTTCGAACGGCTGGGCGAGCCCTCGGAGATCGCCGAGGTCGTGGCGTTCCTCGCCGGCCCCGCCCGCTGGGTCAACGGGCAGGTGCTTCGCGTCAACGGTGGCGCCATCTGATTTGATCAGCATTTATGCCGAAAAAAGCAGCCATAACTACACAAAGTCACGCACTTTACCTGGAATGTAAGGTGATCCGTGACCGCCTCCGGTCCGACCACCTCAAGTTCTTCGGCAGTATTGAACCGTGAGCCTCGTAGACCGCCTGCCAGAAGAGATCGACGCCGACCCCGACGCCATCTTCGACGCCTTCGTCGAATGGAACTCCGAGCGGGGACTGACCCTCTACCCGGCGCAGGAGGAGGCTCTCATCGAGGTGGTGTCGGGAAACAACCTGATCCTCGCCACCCCGACCGGCTCGGGCAAGAGCCTGGTCGCCGCCGGAGCCCATTTCACCGCGCTGACCAGGGACGTTCGCACCTTCTACACCGCGCCGATCAAGGCGCTGGTGTCGGAGAAGTTCTTCGACCTGTGCGCGGTGTTCGGCACCGAGAACGTCGGGATGATGACCGGCGACGCGAGCGTGAACCCCGGGGCGCCGATCATCTGCTGCACCGCGGAGATCCTCGCCAACGTCGCGCTGCGCGACGGCGCCGCGGCCGACATCGGCCAGGTGGTGATGGACGAGTTCCACTTCTACTCCGAGCCCGACCGCGGCTGGGCCTGGCAGGTGCCGCTCCTGGAGCTGCCGAACGTCCAGTTCATCCTGATGTCGGCGACCCTGGGAGACGTCACCAGGTTCGAGGAGGACCTCACCCGGCGCACCGGCAGACCCACCGCGGTGGTGAAGAACGCCGAGCGCCCGGTCCCGCTCGTCTACTCCTACCGGCTCACCCCCCTCCACGAGACGCTGGAGGAGATGCTCACCACCAACCAGTACCCCGTCTACGTCGTCCACTTCACCCAGGCCTCGGCCATGGAGCGGGCGCAGGCGCTGATGAGCATCAACATGTCGACCAAGGCCGAGAAGGAGGCGATCGCCTCCATGATCGGCCACTTCCGGTTCACCACCCGGTTCGGCAAGGCGCTCTCCCGCCTGGTGCGGCACGGCATCGGCGTGCACCACGCCGGGATGCTCCCGAAGTACCGCCGCCTGGTGGAACGCCTCGCCCAGGCGGGCCTGCTGAAGGTCATCTGCGGCACCGACACGCTCGGCGTCGGCGTCAACGTCCCGATCAGGACCGTGCTGTTCACCGCGCTGTCGAAGTACGACGGCAACAAGGTTCGGCGGCTGCGCGCCCGCGAGTTCCACCAGATCGCCGGGCGGGCCGGCCGGGCCGGGTTCGACACCATCGGCTACGTCGTCTGCCAGGCCCCCGACCACGTCGTGGAGAACGAGAAGGCCCTGGCCAAGATCGGCGACGATCCCAAGAGACGGCGCGGGTTCGCCCGCAAGAAGCCGCCGGAGGGTTTCGTCGGCTGGAGCGAGGAGACCTTCGAGAAGCTGCAGGCCGCCGAGCCGGAGCCGCTGAACTCCCGGTTCAAGGTCAGCAACGCCATGCTCCTCGCGGTGATCAACCGGCCCGGCGACTGCTACGCGGCGATGCGCCACCTGCTCACCGACAACCACGAGGACCGCAAGTGGCAGCGGCGGCACATCAGCCAGGCCATCGCGATCTACCGGTCGCTGCTGGCCGGAGGCGTGGTGGAGAAGCTGAGCGAGCCCGACGACCACGGCCGGATGGCCCGCCTCACCGTCGACCTGCAGGAGGACTTCGCGCTGAACCAGGCGCTGTCCACCTTCGCGCTGGCCACCCTCGAACTCCTCGACATGGAGTCGCCCAACTACGCCCTGGACATGGTCTCGATCATCGAGTCCATCCTCGACGACCCCCGCCAGATCCTGTCGGCGCAGCTCAAGAAGGCGCGCGGCGAGGCGGTGGCGCTGATGAAGGCCGACGGCATCGAGTACGAGGAGCGGATGGAGCTCCTCAACGACATCACGTACCCCATGCCGCTGGCCGACATGCTGCTGGGCGCGTACGAGACCTACCGGCGCGGCCACCCCTGGGTGGGCGACTACACGGTCAGCCCCAAGAGCGTCATCCGCGACATGTACGAGCGGGCGATGACCTTCGCCGACTACGTGCAGTTCTACGAGCTGACCCGCTCCGAGGGCACCGTGCTGCGCTATCTCGCCGACGCCTACCGCACCCTGTCGCGGACCATCCCCGAGCACCTCAAGACCGAGGACCTGGTCGACCTCATCGAATGGCTCGGCGAGCTGGTCCGCCAGGTCGACTCCAGCCTCCTGGACGAGTGGGAGCAGCTGCAGAACCCGACCGGGGAGGTGGAGGCGCCCTCGCTGGAGGAGAACACCAGGCCGGTCACCGCCAACACCCGCGCGTTCCGCGTGCTGGTCCGCAACGCGATGTTCCGCCTGATCGAGCTCGCCTCCGTGGAGAACGAGCAGGAGCTGGAGCAGCTCGCCCCCGACGTCGACTGGGGCGCCGCGCTCGACGCCTACTACGACGACCACGAGGAGATCGGCACCGGCCCGGACGCCCGCGGCCCCGGCCTGCTGCGCATCGAGGAGGAGAAGGAGTTCTGGCGGGTCCGCCAGGTCGTCTCCGATCCGGCGGGCGACGGTGACTGGGGCATCGACGCCCAGGTCGACCTCGCCGCCTCCGACGAGGAGGGTCGCGCGGTGGTCCACGTCATCGGCCTGAACCGCCTCTGACGACCTCGTCCGCCATCCTCCGGTGCGGAAACATCAAACGGGACCGACAAGAATGGCGAGATGAGCGACGACGCGATCAGGCAGGTGCTGGGCCTGCTGTACCAGGAAGACACGTTGAAGGTGCTGGCCGCCCTGGTGCTGGGCGGCAAGCCGGAGGAGGAGTCCGGCCTCGACAGGGAGGCGGTCAGGCGCGCGCTGGACCGCTTGGAACGCGGCGGGCTCGCTGTGCGGGGAGAGGGCGGCGAGTGGGAGGTCCGGCGCGAGCGCTTCCGTGAGCTGCTGCACGCCACCGCCAGGCCCGCCACCCCGGTCTCCCCCGAGGAGAGGGTGCTGCAGTCCTTCCTCGTCGAGGGACGGCTGCGGGCGATCCCCACCAAGCGCGACAAGCAGCTGGTCGTGCTCGACTACGTGGTCCAGGTCTTCGAGCCCGGGGTCCGCTACTCCGAGAAGGAGGTCAACGTCGCGTTGCGCGCCTTCCACGACGACTACGCGGCGCTGCGCCGCTATCTCGTCGACGAGGGCATGCTCAGCAGGGAGAACAACGTCTACTGGCGCAGCGGCGGCTCCGTCGAGGCCTGAAGGCGGGCGGCCAGCGTCCGGATGTGGTCGATCAGCTCGGGCGGCTCCCGTACGGTGAAGTCCAGGCCGAGCTGCCCGACGGTGAGCGCCAGCCACTCCAGCGAGTCGCCGCCGGTGCGCAGCAGGCAGCTGCGCCCGTCCAGCTCCTCCAGCACCCAGTCGGGCCCGGAGAAGCGTTCGGCGACCACGGCCAGGGGCGCGTGCACGACGACCACCGCCCGGTGGCGGCTGAGGGGGGCGACGATCGACTCCTCGACGTAGCCGGGGGGCGGCTCGCGCGGCGGGAAGCGCACGCCGGTGCCCAGCGGGGAGGCCAGCCGGTCCACCCGGTAGGTCCGCCAGTCCTGCCTGCCGGTGTCCCACGCCACCAGATACCAGCGCCGTCCGGTGCAGGCCAGCCGGTACGGGTCGGCGACCCGGCCGCTCTCCCGGCCGTCACGGCTGCGGTAGCCGAAGCGGATCCGCTCTCGGTCCCGGCAGGTCTGGGCCAGCAGCGCGAGGGTGGCCGCCTCCACGGTGGGGGCCGCCCCGATCGGCGCCACCGGCTGCGTCTGCGTCTGCAGGGTGTGCACGCGCAGGCGCAGCCGGGAGGGCAGGACCTGTTCCAGCTTCGCCAGCGCGCGGGCCGAGGTCTCCCCGATCCCGGCCACCGTGCCGCTCGCCGCCGTGCGCAGGCCCACCGCGATGGCGACGGCCTCCTCGTCGTCGAGGAGCAGCGGCGGCATGGCGGTGCCCGCCTCCAGCCGGTATCCCCCGGCCGGGCCGGTGGTCGCGCGCACCGGGTAGCCCAGCTCGCGCAGGCGGTCGATGTCGCGCCTGAGCGTGCGCGGGCTGACCTCCAGCCGCTCGGCGAGCTCGGGCCCCGGCCACTCCCGGTGCGCCTGCAGCAGCGACAGCAGTCTCAGCACCCGTCCCGTGGTGTCCGCCATGCCGTCCACGATGCCACCCATCGCGGCCAGGATCTGACCTAAACCGTGGCTAACGTGCTCGGCATGAGCCACATCGAGATAACGGGCGCCCGGGAGAACAACCTCAAGAACGTCTCGTTGAGGATCCCCAAGAAGCGGATCACGGTCTTCACGGGCGTCTCGGGGTCGGGCAAGTCGTCCATCGTCTTCGACACGATCGCCGCGGAGTCGCAGCGCCAGCTCAACGAGACCTTCACCTCGTTCGCCCGCAACCGCCTGCCCCACCACGGCCGGCCGGACGCCGACGCCATCGGCAACCTCTCGGCGGCCGTCGTCGTCGGCCAGCGGCGGCTGGGCGGCAACTCGCGCTCCACCGTCGGCACCGTCACCGACATCAACCCGCTGCTGAGGCTCCTCTACTCGCGCGCCGGCACGCCGTCCGCCGGTTACTCCAACGCGTTCTCCTTCAACGACCCGGCCGGGATGTGCCCGGAGTGCGAGGGCGTGGGCCGGAAGGTCACCCTGGACGTGGACCTGGCCTTCGACCGGTCGAAGTCGCTCAACGAGGGCGCGATCCTGCTGCCGGGCTTCCGGGTCGGCAACTGGCACTGGAAGATCTACGCCCATTCGGGGCTGTTCGACAACGACAGGCCGCTGGCCGACTACACCGACGCCGAGTGGGACACGCTGCTGTACGGGAGCGAGGCCGACGTCACCTTCGAGGAGCGGGGCGGGACGGTGCCGCAGAGGTACGAGGGCGTGGCCGAGAGGTTCGACCGGCTCCACGTCAGGCGGGATGTCGAGGGCAGGGCGGGCCGGGAGGCGATGGCGGCGTTCGCCTCGGCGCGGCCCTGCCCGCTGTGCGCGGGGGCGAGGCTCAACCAGGCCGCGCTGGCCTGCCGGATCGGCGGGCGCAACATCGCCGAGCTGGCCGCGATGGAGGTCCGGCACCTGGTGGACGTGGTCGCCGGAATCGACGCCCCGGTCGCGGCGACGATGGTCCCGGCGATCCTGACCCGGCTGCGGCACCTGGTCACCATCGGCCTCGGCTATCTCAGCCTGGACCGGCCGACGCCCACCCTCTCCGGCGGGGAGTCGCAGCGGATCAAGATGGTCAGGCACCTGGGCAGCAGCCTGACCGACATGACGTACATCTTCGACGAGCCGACCGTCGGGCTGCACCCGCGCGACGTGACGCGCATGAACGAGCTGCTGCGCGAGCTGCGGGACAAGGGCAACACCGTGCTCGTCGTCGAGCACGACCGCGACGTCATCGAGATCGCCGACCACGTGGTGGACGTCGGGCCCCGCGCCGGGACGAACGGCGGCGAGATCGTCTACGAGGGCGGCGTCGAGGGCCTGCGGCGGGCCCGTACCCTCACCGGGCGGCACCTGCGCCACAACCCGCCGCTCAAGGCGTCGTTCAGGGAGCCGACCGGCGCGCTGACCGTCACCGGGGCCACCGCGCGCAACCTCAGGAACGTCACGGTGTCCTTCCCCACCGGGGTGCTCACCGTGGTCACCGGGGTCGCGGGGTCGGGCAAGAGCACCCTGGTCAACGAGGCGCTCCTGGCCCGGCACCCGGAGGCGGTGGTGATCGACCAGGCGGCGGCCGGCACCTCGATCCGGTCCAACCCGGCCACCTACACCGGGCTGATGGACGAGATCCGCGGGCTCTTCGCCGCCGCGAACGGGGTGAGGCCCGCCCTGTTCAGCTTCAACTCCAAGGGCGCCTGCCCGGAGTGCCAGGGCCTCGGGGTCATCCACACCGACCTGGCGTTCATGGACGGGATCACGTCCAGGTGCGAGGTGTGCCGGGGGCGGCGGTTCCGGCCCGAGGTCCTGCGGCACACGCTGCGCGGCAGGTCGATCTCCGACGTGCTGGAGATGACGGTCGACGAGGCCGCGGAGTTCTTCGTCGAGCCGAAACCGCTGCGCGCGCTGCGGACGCTGCGGGAGGTCGGCCTCGGTTACCTCGGCCTCGGCCAGCCGCTCAGCAGCCTGTCGGGGGGCGAGTGCCAGCGGATCAAGCTGGCGGGGGAGCTCCACGAGAAGGGCGGCGTCTACGTGATGGACGAGCCGACGACCGGGCTGCACATGTCGGACGTCGAGCACCTGATCGAGATCATGGAAAACCTGGTGGACGGCGGCAACACGGTCATCGTCATCGAGCACAACATCGACGTGATCAAGAAAGCCGACTGGATCGTCGACCTCGGCCCCGACGGCGGCGACCGGGGCGGCACCGTGGTCTTCGAGGGCACGCCGCTGCGGCTCCTCGACGCGCGGGGATCCTTCACCGCCGAGCACCTCCGCCGCGACCTGGCCCGCCCGTAGCGGGGCGGCGTCCCCTCGGCGTCCCCTCGGCGTCCCCTCGGCGTCTCCTCAGGGGACGCAGGTGACGCGGACGCGGGACCACGAGGTGTTGGCGTACCCCTTGGGATTCCACACGTGCCGGGCCGACTCCGGCTGGGTGGCCCCGCAGCTGTCCCAGGCGCGGGCGGTGATCACGGTCTCGCCCTCCCCCAGTTCGGCGGTGGTGTGCCAGTGCCGCCACGCCCAGGGGCCCGCCTGCTCGCCGAGATCCGCCTGGACCCAGCTGTCGCCCCCGTCGAGGGAGACGTCGACGCGGGAGACGGTACGGCCGTCCCCGGCGTAGGCGTAGCCGGTGACGCGCGTGAGGCCCGGCCGCGGGCGGGCGCCGTCGGCGGGGCTCAGGATGGCGGTGTTGAGGACGACGGGTCCCAGGGAGATGCCGTCACCGGGTCCCGCCTTGGCGGGGTCGGCCTCGGGGGGCAGGAGGCGGTAGGCGGTGGCCTGGAAGTAGTTGTCCGAGGGGTCCTCCCGCGCGGTGACGCGCTGGAGCCATTTGACGCTGCGGGCGCCGACCCAGCCGGGGACGACGACACGGAGCGGGGCGCCGTGGGCCGGGGGCAGCGGCCGGTCGTTCATGGCCCAGGCCAGCAGGACGTCCCCGCCGGCGGCCTTGGCCACGGGTATCGAGCCGCCGTAGGGCTGGGCCGGATCGGCGAGCCGGGAGACGTCGGGAGCGGCGAAGGCGATGTGCGCGGCCTCGGGGAGCAGTCCGGCGCGGGCGAGGACCCCGGCCAGGCCGACGCCGCTCCAGCGGGCGGTGGAGGTGGCGCCGGCCCCCCAGGGATCCTCACCGGGAATGTCGCGCACCTCGATCAGACCGGCCCGCCGGTTGCCCGCGCACTGCAGGGTCGCCACCAGGCTGATCTCGGGGAACCCGGAGCGCAGGTCCTCCAGGGACAGCGTCAGCGGGCGCTCGACCAGGCCGTCCACGGCCAGGCGCCAGGACCCCGGGTCCAGGTCGGGGACGGGACCGTGGTTGCGGCTGTAGAAGGTGTCGAGCGGGGTGAGGATCTGATCGGCCAGGGCGCCCGGCGGGGGCTCGGCGTTGTACGGATCGGTCCCGTGGACCACCATGTCATCTCTCTTGCCCCACATGTTCACACGCTTCGGAATACCCGGGGACGGGGGCCCGACACGGCCCCCGCCCGAGACGGGAGGCAAACTTGGAGCTCACGGACGCCGCGCACGGCACGACACGGCACGCACCGCACGCGGCGCCGGGCGACGCGCGAGGCCCGCCCCGGGCCGGCCGCACCGCCTCCTCGGGTCGTCTCTCCCCTGGCTCCGCCCCCGGAGGCCGTGGGGAACCGGGAAACCGGGAACCCGTCAGCCGTAGTACTTCTTCGCACCGTCGTGCAGGGGCACCGGCTCGGTCTTCTGGGCGTTGTCGCGGGTGATGTCCTTGGCCGCGGGGTGGACCTTCTCCAGATCCGCCTTGCGGTCGAAGAGCAGCTTCGTCAGGCTCCCGGCCAGGGCGGGGTCCATCTTCTCGCTCACGACGAGCAGGTTGGGCACCGAGATCGTGGACACGTCGGCCGGGGTCTCGTAGACGTCCTTGGCGATCGTGCCCGCGGCGTACACCTGGCCGTGCTCGGCCTGCATCGCGGGCAGCACCCCGTCCAGCGGGACGAAGACGACCTTGTCCTTGAGCGAGGTCAGCAGGTCGGTGAGGCCCGGTGTGGGCAGCCCGCCCGACCAGACCAGCGCGTCGAGGTCGCCGTCCTTGACGGCCTGCACGCTCTCGGGCAGGCCCAGTGACTGCCGGGTGACGTCCTTGTCCGGGTCGAGACCGGCGGCCTTCAGCAGGCGCAGCGCGATCACCTCGGTGCCGGAGTTGGGCGAGCCGGTGGAGACCCGCTTGCCCTTGAGGTCGGCGACGGACTTCACCCCGGAGCCGGCGGTGGCGACCACCTGGGTGTAGTTGTCGTACAGGCGGGCGACGGCGCGGATCGGCTGGGGCGCGGTGAACGCGCCCTTGCCCGCGACGGCGTCGGCGGCGGAGTCGGCCAGGGTGAAGGCGATGTCGGAGTCGCCCCTGACGACCCGCTGGATGTTCTCCACCGAGGCGCCGGTCGCCTCGGCCGTGGCCTGGTAGCCGGGGAGGTTCTTGCCGATCTGGTCGGCCAGCCCCCCGCCGAGGACGTAGTAGACGCCGGTGGTGTTACCGGTGGCGATCGACAGCCGCTTGCCCGCGGCGCCGCTCTGGCCCGCGCCCTGCTCGGCCGACCGGTCGCCGCCGCACCCGGCGAGGAACAGGACTCCCGCCGCCAGCAGGACGGCCACGCGTTTGACGGTCAATGAACTGCCTCTCGTTTGCGCATCACCAGATGGAGGGAGACGGCCACGATCAGGAGACCCGCCCCGGCGAGGACGGGCAGCGGCGACAGGAACAGCAGCAGCACCGCCGCCACCGCGCACAGCACCCGCTCGACGGGCCCGGCCCGGCCGAGCAGCCGCCCGCCGGTGGCGGCGGCCAGCGCGGCGACCGCGAGCGCCGAGACCCCGGTGGCCGCCAGGATCTCCCCGATCGTGCCCTGGGCCAGCAGCCCGGCTCCGCCGGGGGTCAGCACGAAGGCGAACGGCACCAGGAACGCGGGAAGCGTGTACTTCCAGGTCGCCATCATGGTCCGGTAGGCGTTGCCACCGGTGATGGCCGACGCCGCGAAGGCCGACAGCGCCGTGGGCGGGCTGACCTCCGACAGCACGGCGTAGTAGAAGATGAACATGTACGCCTCGGCCTGGCTGACGCCGAGATCCGTCAGCGCGGGCCCGATGATGACCGCCGCGATGACGAACGACGCGGTCACCGGCACGGCGAGGCCGAGCACGAGCACCGCGACCGCGCACAGCAGCGCGGTGACGGCCAGGATCCCGCCCGAGGCCCCGACGATCAGCGAGCTCGCCTTGAGGCCGAGACCGGTGAGCGTGACGACGGCGACGATGAGCCCGGCGGCGGCGCAGGTCGCCGCGACCGGCAGCACCCCGGTCGTCCCCGCCGCCAGGGCCCTCGCCGCCCTGCGCGGGGTGAGGGCGTGCTCCCTGTCGAGGAAGGAGAGCGCGGCCGCCAGCAGCGTGGCGTACACCACGGCGCGGAACGGCGACTGGCCCAGCGCCATCAGGACGACGATCACGAAGAGCGAGCTGAAGTGGTAGCCGAACCGCCTGACCAGCGGCCAGAACCTCGGCGCGTCCACCTCGACGGCCCGCGTCCCGTATGTACGGGCGTCGATCTCGATGGCGAGGAAGATGCCCAGGTAGTACAGGATCGTGGGGACGGTGGCGTAGAGCAGCACCGTGAGGTAGCTGACCCGCATGTACTCGGCGATGATGAACGCCGCCGCGCCGAGCGTGGGAGGCGACAGGATCGCCCCGATGCCCGCCGCGGCGAGCACTCCCCCGCCCTGCTCGGGCGGGTATCCCGCCCTGCGCAGGATCGGCCAGGCGACGCTGCCGACGCTCACCGTCGTCGCGACGCCGGAGCCGCTCACCGTGCCGAGCAGGAACCCGGCGAGGGTGACCGTACGGCCCGGCGCGGAGCGCGAGCGGCGGAACGCGGCCAGGGAGACGTCCACGAAGAACTTCCCCGCCCCGGAGTGGTCGAGGACCGCTCCGTAGACGGTGAACAGGATGATGTAGGTGGCCGCGACGTCGAGCGGCACCCCGTACACGCCGTCGGTGCCCATCACGAACGAGACGACGATCCGGTCGATGTCGTAGCCGCGGTGCCCGATGACCCAGTCGAAGGGCAGGTAGCCGCCGTAGTAGGCGTAGAGGGCGAACGCGACGCAGAACGCGGGCAGTATCCATCCGACGGTGCGGCGGCAGGCCTCCAGGACCAGCAGCACGATGACCGCCCCGGCCGCCACGTCGAGTGCCGTCGGCTCGAAGGCGCGCCGGATGAAGTCGTCGAAGACCACCAGCGGGTAGAGGCAGGCCACCAGCGCGAGCAGGGCCAGAACCCAGTCCACGACGCCCGGCCGGTCGGTGCCCCGCCGCCCCGGCTTGTAACAGACGAAGGTGAGCGGCAGCACGACCGCGAGGAAGATCATCCGGTACGGGAGCACGGAGGCGGGCCGGAAGGCCCGGTACAGGACGTACAGCGACAGCCCGAGGGCGACCAGCGTGACGGCCCCGGCCACCCAGCCCGACAGCCGCCGGGCGGGCCGTTCCGCGTCGAACTCCGCGATCAACTCGTCCGCCGACGCGGCGCCCGTTGTCGTGTCGCCCGCCGATCCCGCCGATCCCGCCGATGTGGTGCCTGTCAAACCGCCGTCTCCACGTGTGAGCCGCGACCTTTGACCGCACATTACATAGATCACTGACGCCCGTCCGTCAGGGCGCGGTCACATTCGCGTCACACCTGCCGTGCGGAAGGCATCGGGCCGCACGGAACGTACGAAGAGAGTGAAATGTCCAGAGAGAAAGACCGAGAACCGAGCGGCCGAGAGCGGCCGCCCCGGTGCCGTCAGCCGCCCGAGGTGTCGTTCTCGGCGTCCGCGCTGGGAACCGCGAGATCGTAGGGGTCGTCCAGCCATCCGGCGGGCAGGTGGACGCGGTCGCGCGGGTTGGTCTTGCCCCGGGGGGTGTCCACGCCGTCGGGCCACGGCTGGGCGGCGTCGAGCTCGGCGAGCCCTTCCCGCAGGACGGCCAGGCTCTCCGCGGTGGCCAGGCGGCGGCGGAGCTCGGCGCCGACGGTGAAGCCCTTGAGATACCAGCCGACGTGCTTGCGGAAGTCGACCACCGCGTGCCGCTCGCTCTCGAAGCACTCGGCCATCAGGGTGGCGTGCCGGTCCATGGTCGCGGCGACCTCGCCCAGCAGGGGACGGCTCCGCTCGTCGCCGCCCTCGCACATGGCCGCCAGGTCCGCGAACAGCCACGGGCGCCCCAGGCAGCCCCGGCCCACGACGACCCCGTCGCACCCGGTCTCGTCCATCATGCGGCGCGCGTCGGCGGCGCTCCAGATGTCGCCGTTTCCCAGCACCGGGATCTCCGTCACGCTCTCCTTGAGCCGCGCGATCGCCTCCCAGTCGGCGGTGCCGCCGTAGTGCTGGATCGCGGTGCGGCCGTGCAGCGCGATCGCGGAGACGCCCTCCTCGACGGCGATCCGCCCGGCGTCCAGGTAGGTCAGGTGGTCGTCGTCGATGCCCTTGCGCATCTTCACGGTCACCGGCAGCGTCCCCGCGTTGCGCACGGCCTCGCGCAGGATCGCCCGGAACAGGTTCCGCTTGTACGGCAGCGCGGAGCCGCCGCCCTTGCGGGTGACCTTGGGCACCGGGCAGCCGAAGTTGAGGTCGACGTGGTCGGCCAGGTCCTCCTCGGCGATCATGCGGACGGCCCTGCCGACGGTCACCGGGTCGATCCCGTACAGCTGGATGCTGCGGGGGTTCTCCTCGGGCTCGAACCTGATCATCTTGAAGGTCTTGGGATTGCGCTCCACCAGCGCCCGCGTCGTGATCATCTCGCAGACGAACAAGCCGCCGCCCTGCTCCCGGCACAGGGTACGGAACGGCGCGTTGGTGATCCCGGCCATCGGGGCGAGGACGACCGGCGGCCATACCTCCAGCGATCCCAGCTTCAACGACTCCACCTGGCTTTTCTACCGCACCGCGACGAGCAGGACGAATCATCGCTGGGTATGGTGTCTCTGGCGTAGATCAACGTGACACGGGAGGCCGCGGATGCTACTGCGACTGCGGATCGCACTGCCCGACCAGCCGGGCTCCCTGGGGAAGGTGACCCGTGTCCTCGGTGTCGCGGGCGCGGACATCACCCAGGTGGTCGTCCTCGACCGCGGCGAGGGCCGGGCGCTGGACGACATCACCGTCTACTGGCCCGACTCCGCTCCCAGGGAGAGCCTGGTCGAGGGGCTGGAGAGCGTGCCCGGGGTGACGATCGAGGGCGTCTGGGGCACGCGCGAGGCGCCGGGAACCTACCCGGAGCTGGAGATCCTCAAGTACATCACCACCGCGGGCGACCGCGCCCTGGCCACCCTGCTCGACTCCATGCCCGTACTGTTCAGCGCCGACTGGGCGGCGGCGGCGACCGAGAAGAGCCCCCGCACGCTCGTCCACTCCAGCTGGCGCGCCCCCGAGCAGGTGCCCTTCCCCGACGAGACGCCCATCCGCCCGGCGGCCTTCACCCTCGACTCCGGCCTGCACGTGATCGCCGCCCCGCTGCCCCCGCTGGCCCTGACCTTCCTGCTGGCCCGCGCCGACGGTCCCGCCTTCCACCGCATCGAGGTGCACCGCCTCACCCGCATCCTGGAGATCTTCCTCACCCTGCCCGCCGTGGAGCGCGTCGTCGCCCGCCAGCTGCGCCGCCCACCCGAGCAGGACGGCTGAACGATCACCTGGCCGGACCCTCCGCACGGACGGCCGCGGGCGGGTCCGCGCGGGCGGCCAGTGGGTCCGCCGGCTGAACGCACGGTTACGCAACCGCCGGGAAAACCCGCTAGAGTTCTCTCGTCGCCACCGGGTGGGAAACCCGGGGGAAACACGCGGAAGTGGCTCAGTGGTAGAGCATCACCTTGCCAAGGTGAGGGTCGCGGGTTCGAATCCCGTCTTCCGCTCGAAGGGTCTTCGGGCTCTCACTCCGGTGGAGTGGCCGAGAGGCGAGGCAACGGCCTGCAAAGCCGTCTACACGGGTTCAAATCCCGTCTCCACCTCTGGTCCTTCCCCATGCGGACGATTAGCTCAGCGGGAGAGCACTTCCCTGACACGGAAGGGGTCACAGGTTCAATCCCTGTATCGTCCACCACAGTTTCCCCAGGCCAGCGGCCTGGGGTTTGCTGTTTCCCGGGTTGTCGGCCATGAGATCGGGAGCACGCCGCTCCGCGATGATCGTGACCTCCACCCGCCCCGGCGGTCCGGCGGGTAGAGGTCATCCGATCGCGGGCGTCTTCGGCGCGCCGCTGGAACACGGGCTTCAGTACCGGCTGCTGATCAGGCAGGTGGCACGTGCGGCTCCGGCATCGTGCGCGAGCCGTCGGTACTCGACCGTCGAGGAGCCGATGCTCACGACGATTACGGCCACGCCCAGTCGCGGATCTCTGCCGGGTCCTCGCCGTGCTCGCGGGTGTGGGCGCGGGCGCGCAGGCGGGCGTCGGCCATGTGCTGGCGCAGGTGCGCCGAGCGCCCGGCCAGCCCGGGGACCCGGTCGACGACGTCCATCACCAGGTGGTAGCGGTCGATGTCGTTGAGCATGGCCACGTCGAACGGCGCGGTGGTGCCCTCCTCCTTGCAGCCGCGAACCAGGCCGGCCCGTCGGTCGGCGTCGATGACGGTGACCGTGCCCACGGCGTAGCGGCCCATCGCCCGCACGATCTCGCTGAACGTCGCGTCCTGGTCCACCGCGATGGCCACGTGACCCATGACGTCCTTGACTTCGATTGACATGGTTTCCTCCTCGGGTTCTGCCTGCACACTCCCGCCTGTGCGGCGGGCGCGGCAGCGGCGAACGTCACCGGCCTCGCCGGCTTAGGTCCCGACCGCGGCGGAGGAGGAGCTCTCTTCATCGAGCAAGCGGCACTCTCCGGGAAGCCGGCTCGGCGGCGCCGCAAGCAGGTGTCCGGGAAGGGTCCACGCGTCGGGGACGAGGTCGTGGCAGGCGGTGGTACCGACGTCGAGCCGCTTCGTGCTCCCGGGGGGAGAACGGCACGCCGGCCACCGGCGGGCCGCCGGGCGGCGCCGCGCCGATCGGCGCGGCGCTGCCCGGCGGCGAATCGACGATCAGGAGCGGCGGGCACGCAGGCGCGCGAACGCCCGCAGGGTGAGGAGCGCGGCGACGGCCACGACCTGCCCACCCAGGATGATCTTGTTGTAGTCGATCGCGGGCTGCCAGCGGACCTCGCCGTCCTTGACGACGAAGACCCCCGCCGCGGTCGCGCTCGCGCCGAACCCGCCACCGGAGCCCTCGCCCGGCTTCTCGCCGCCCTCCTGCCTGCCGCCACCTCCCCCGCCGCCCCCGCCGACGCGGGCCACGGGGATGACGGTCACCCCGTCCCGCGTGATCGGCTCGCCGAAGACGCGGGTGACGGTGGCGGAGTCGCGAACCTTGTCGATCATTTCGATGACGTCCATGTCTTTCCCTTCATCACGGTGACGGCCGCGGCTGCGGCCGTCGTCGCGCTTGTCCTTGAGCCCGGCCTGCTCGATGACCTCGTCGGGGACCTGCGGGTGGGGGGAGAACCCGGCGAACATCCGCACCGGTTCGGCGACGCTGAACTCCTCTTCGGACCCGGCCTCCTGCAGCACGATGCCGATGCGTTCGCGGTAGGGGCGGCCACCGGTGGCCGGATCGAAGCCGAGAACCGAGACCGAACCGCCGTCGCGTCCCCTGTGTCCTTCCAGGATCTCCACAGCGGTGGTCTTGCCCGCGCCGTTCGGCCCACACCTCGCCCTCGGCCACGGTGAAGCCGACCTCGTCCAGCGCCTGGACGGTCCCGTAGCTCTTGCGCATCAATCGGTCGTGGAGCGCACGACGGCGACGGCGCTGCCGGCGTGCAGCAGCACGGCCCGGCTCACCGAGCCGAGTATCGCCGAGCTGACGGCACCCCGGCCGTGGGAGCCCACCACGACCAGGTCGGCCTCGGCCGAGGCGCGGGTGAGGGCGTCCACCGGGTGCGCGCAGACGACCTCGTGGACCACCCTCACCTGGGGGTGGCGCTCCTGCCGGCCGCGCAGCCTGTCGGCGGCGGCCTGCTGGTGGGCCTGGCCGACCTCGTCGAGGTCGTAGGTGATCTCCGGCGCGTAGACGTGCACCGGGGCCTGCCAGGCGTGGATGGCGCGCACGGTGGCGCCGCGCAGCGCGGCCTGCGCGAAGGCGTAGGCCAGGGCCGGCTCGCAGGCCGGGGAGTCGTCGACACCGACGACGATCTGACCGTGAACGCTCTGCTGCCCGGCCCGCACGACGACCACGGCGCCGTGCGCGTGCCCGGCGACGTGGACGCTCACCGAGCCCATGACCGCTCCGGCGAAACCGCCCAGACCCCGGGCGCCGACGACGAGCTCGTCGGCGTGCTCGGCCTGAGCACGCAGCACCGACACCGCGGTGCCCTCGATCGGCTCGGTGGTCACCTCGATGCCGGGCTGCCGCTTGCGCGCGACCTCCTCGGCCTCGGCCAGCACGCGCCGGGCGCCACGCTCCAGCACGTCGCCCATGACCGGGTTGGGGAACTTGGAGATCTGGTACGGCCAGCGATCGACCGCGTAGACGATGCGCAGCGGCCGGTCGGCTCGGGCGGCGTCGTCGGCGGCCCATTCCACGGCGGCGGTCCCCGCGGCCGAGCCGTCAGCCCCCACGACGATCACGTGAGTCATGATTCCTCCTTGTTTTCCTCCATCACACGCCGCGCCCGCGAGTTGCCGAAGGGCCATAGGTCCCGAGTTCCCGGAGCCTTGGGTCACCGGTGAGGCACGCGCACGACGGCCAGGGGGCAGGTGGCGTGGTGCGGCATGGCCTGGCCGACCGAGCCCGGCACCGGACCGGCGAAGCCGCCGTGCCCGGTGGAGGCCGGCACCGGCAGGTCCGCGCCCGCCGGCGTCTCACGCGGGACTTCTGCCGGATGCCCCCGAATGACCTGCTCGATCACCTCGGCCCCGGGGCGGAGCGCCCGCCGGGGGCGCCGGGCCGAGGTGTCCGCGGGAAAGGGGAACGCGTCGACGCCCGCCCCTGCGCGGGCGGGCGTCGACGCGTCGGGTCACCTCAGGTACGGGGTGCGCCGGACGATGGGCAGGTTGCCGAGCCCGAGCGTGGTGCCCGCGTCGGCCAGCGCGAGGCCGGCCAGCACGACGGCGTAGACGATGTGGTCGTCCATGAACGGGTTGGTGGTCAGCGGCAGTTCGGCCGCCCACATCAGGACCAGCAGCAGGCCGCCGGCCACCGCGGCGATCCGCAGGCCGACGCCGAGCACGAGAGCCAGGCCGATGCCCAGCAGACCGACCATGAACAGCCAGTCCACCCACGCCTGTCCCGCCAGGCCGGAGAAGCATCCTCAGCTCGCCGTGCTGGCCACCGCCGGCGTCCCCGAGGGCGCCCGCCCCGTACCGGCGGCCGGGCCCCGGGCCCGGCCGCGACACCACCCCCACCGGATGGAGGCCACCCGCGATGCGCACGAACTACGTGTACGACTTCGCCGACGGCGACATGGACATGGACATGAAGGACCTGCTCGGCGGCAAGAGGGCCAACCCGGCCGAGATGACCCGGCTGGGGCTGCCCGTGCCGCCGGGCTTCACCATCACCACCGAGACCTGCCGCTTCTACCTGGAGCGGGAGACGACCCCGCCCGAGCTGGACGCGGAGGTGGACCCGCACCTGCGGCGGGTCGAACAGGCCATCGGACGCCGCCTCGGCGACCCCGGCGACCCGCTACTGGTACCCGACCGGCCCGTGAGCCGGGGGTCGCCCGCGGGATGCGCTCACCTCAGGTTGGATCACCCGCGGATGGTGACATATACGGTGCCGCTCGGTTGGAATGGGCCTGTTCTCCAAAGACCACATCGATCCCGGACGGCGGAACACGCGGTATCCGCCCGCCGGTTCACCCGGGCGCGGGCACCGGCCGGAGCGCGGCGGAAGACGTCGAGGAAGGGCTGACCTCCCATGAACATCACCGAGTACGCCGACACCGTGTGGCGGGGCGAGGCCCCCGACAGCATCGTGCACACCGGCCTCGCCGGGCAGGGTTTCGTGGAGATCGTCGACGGCGTGGGCTTCCGCAGCGGCTTCGGCAACGTGATCGCGCTGCGGCACGGCGGGGAGGTGACCCTCTTCGACACGGGCAACCCCTTCGACGCGGACCGGCTCCACACCGAGCTGCGGGCCTGGACCGACGACCCGGTGACCGCCGCGGTCTACTCCCACGGCCACATCGACCACGTCTCGGGCGTCGGCCCGTTCGACGCCGAGGCCGACACGGCGCGACGGCCCCGGCCGACGGTGGTGGGGCACGAGGCGGTCGCCGTCCGCTTCGAGCGCTACGTGCTGACCAACGGCTACAACGCCATCGTGAACCGGCGGCAGTTCCAGGCTCCCGGCCTGACCTGGCCCACCGAGTACCGCCACCCCGACGTGGCCTACCGCGACGTGATGTCACTCGGCCACGTCGACCTCTTCCACGCCAAGGGCGAGACCGACGACGCCAGCGTCGGCTGGGTGCCCTCGCAGCGCATCCTGCTGCCGGGCGACCTGTTCATCTGGGTGACCCCCAACTGCGGCAACCCGCAGAAGGCGCAGCGCCACCCGCGCGAGTGGGCGATCGCGCTGCGCAGGATGGCCGAGCTGCGGCCGGAGATCATGCTGCCCGGCCACGGCGCCCCGATCTTCGGCGCCGACCGGGTCGAGCAGGCGCTGACCGAGACGGCCGAGTGGCTGGAGTTCATGGTCGAGCGCACCCTGGGGATGCTCAACGAGGGCGCCAGGCTGGACGACATCGTGCGTGCCGTGCGGCCTCCCGCGCGGCTGGCGGAGCGGCCCTACCTGCGCCCGCACTACGACGAGCCGGAGTTCGTGGTGCGCAACATCTGGCGGCTTTACGGCGGCTGGTACGACGGCAACCCGGCCCACCTCAAGCCCGCGCCCGAGGCCACGCTGGCCGCGGCGGTGGCGAAGCTGGCCGGAGGCGCCGCGAGGCTGGGCGACGCCGCGCTGGAGGCGCTGGCCGCGGGAGACCAGCGGCTGGCGGGGCACCTGGCCGAGATGGCCGTGCAGGCCGCACCGGACGACACGGCACTGCACGGGGTGCGGGCCGAGGTGTTCGCCGCCAGGGCGGAGTCTGAGGCGTCGCTGATGGCCAGGGGCGTGTTCACCTGGGCGGCCGAGGAGTCGCGCAGGGTCGCGGGAGACACCCCGGCCTGACCACCGGCCTCCGGCTCGGGTCCCGGCTCGGGCTCGGGCTCCGCAGGGGCGGGCCCTCCTCGAGTGCGGGCGAGTTCTCCCCGGGTGCGGGCGTGCCCCTCGCGGCGCCGGGTTCCCGGACGTCAGGGAGACCGGATAGCGAAGGGATAGGGGGTGGATGCCGGGCCGTCCTACGGTCCGGACATGAGCACTCCGATCTTTGCGCTTTGCGACGAGTACGTCACCCGCTGGGCGGCGCTCGACCCGATCGCGGCAGGTGCCGAGGGCATCGTGTCCGACTTCGTGGCCGCCACCGACCACAGCCCGGCCGGGAGCGCCGCCCGGGCCGAGCTGATCCGTTCGACCCTGAAGCGTCTCGACGAGCTGGTCCCGACCGGCGAGCCGGACGTCAGGGCGGCCACCCATCTGCGGGAGCGGCTGGAGGCCGAGCTCGCCTGGCACGACACGGGCGAACCGCTCCGCTGGGTGGCGGCGCCGTACGGGCTGCCCTACCGGGTGCGCTCCAGCGTCGTCCTCCTCCCCCACGGCAACGACGACGAGTGGCGTGACGTCGCCGCCCGCCTGGCGGCGATCCCGGAGATGCTCGCCGGGTGGCGGGAGAGCCTGGAGGCCGGTCTGGAGATGGGCCTGCGGGGTGCCCGCAGGCAGGCGCTGGCCATGGCGGACCAGGCCGACCAGTTCGCCGGCGCCGGCGGGACTCCCCCGGCGCACGACGCCTTCGTCGCCACCTACGGCGAGGGCCCGGTCAGGGAGGAGCTGCTCAAGGCGGCCTCGGCGGCCCACGACGCCTACGCCTTCGCGGGGCGCTACCTGCGCGAGGAGTACGCGCCCCGGGCGAGCGAGACCGACGCGGTGGGCCCCGAGCGCTACGCGGTCGCCGCCAGGATCAGCCTGGGCGCCGACATCGACCTGCGCGAGGCGTACAAGTGGGGCTGGGCGGAGCTGGAGCGCATCGGGGCCGAGACTGCAGCCGAGGTCGAGCGGATCAAGCCGGGCGCGACCATCGAGGAGGCGACCGCGATCCTCAACGAGACCCAGGCGGTCGGCTCCCTGGAGGAGTACCAGGCGTGGCTGCAGGAGCGTCACGACCGGGCGGTCGAGCAGCTGAACGGCACGCACTTCGACATCCCCGAGCCGCTGCGGCTCATCGTGGCCGAGGTCGACGTGAGCTCCACGTCCGGCGCGGCCTCCTACAACGCGCCCAGCGAGGACCTGTCGCGGCCGGGCCGCACCCTGTGGCCGGTCGGGGGGCGGACCCGCTTCGCCACCTGGAGCGAGCTGACGACGATCTTCCACGAGGGGGTGCCCGGCCACCACCTGCAGTTCGGCGCGATGCGCACGGCCGGGGACACCCTGTCCAGGTTCGCCAAGGTCTCCTGGGTGGACGGTCACGGCGAGGGGTGGGGCCTGTACGCCGAGCGGCTCGCCGACGAGCTGGGCTGGTTCACCGACCCGGGCACCCGGCTGGGCATGCTCAACTGGTCGGCCCTGCGTGCCGCCCGGGTGGTCATCGACCTGGGTGTCCACCTCGACCTGCCGCTGCCCGACGGCTCGGCGTGGACCTTCGAGAAGGCCTGCGAAGTGCTGCGCGAGCAGGGCCGCTGCGAGCCGCACCGGGTCGAGGCCGAGGTGGTGCGCTACTTCGGCTGGCCCTCCCAGGCCATCTCCTACAAGCTGGGCGAACGGGCGTGGGTGCAGGCCCGCGAGGAGGCCAGGCTGCGCCTGGGTGACGCCTTCGACCTGCGTGCCTGGCACACCGCCGCGCTGGAGCTGGGACCGGTGGGCCTGTCCAGTCTCGCGGAGGCCCTGCGCCGCATCTGCTGAGCACCGGCGGCCCCGCGACCGGTGGCACGGCCGGCGACGACCGCTCGGGGAGGTCCGGCTCCCGGACCTCCCCGGACCATCCGGTCCTCAGGACGCCGGGACCTTCCCCGCCCGTCCTCGCGGTTGTTCCAGGGCGGGTGGCGGAGGAGGCTCCAGCTGGGCGCGTACCCGGGCGGCGATCGCGGGGGGCATCGTGCCGGCCAGTTCGAGGGCCTCCTCCGAGACGCTCAGCGCCGCCTCTGCCTCACCGACGGTGGTGTACGCCGCGCTGAGCATGACCAGGACGCGCATCTGGTGGAGCGGCGCGTCGATCTTGTGGAACAGGCCGAGGGCCTGGTGGAAGCGGCCGATGGCCTGTTCGGTCTGGTCGACGGCGAGCGCCAGCTCGCCGAGCGCGAGCACGACCCTGGCCTCGGCGAGCCTCTCCCCCGCGGTGGTCGCCACCTCCAGGGCGTTCTGGAGGGTGAGCTCGGCCTCCTGGAGGTCCCCCTGGCGCAGCCGCGTGACGCCCAGGCCGTGCAGGGCGTACGCCTCGCCGGTCGGGTCGCCGATGTTGCGCACGGTCGTGAGCGTCTGCTCGAAGACATCGGCCGCCGACGCGAACTCCTCCGACCTGAGGTAGGTCTCGCCCAGCCGGTGCAGGACCTGCGCCTCCACCCGGCGGCTGCCGCCGACCCTGCTGAGTTCCAGTGCCTCGCCCAGCAGACGCTTGGCCTCGTCGAGCTCGTCGCAGTCGAGCCTGATCTGGGCCATGCTGTGGAGCACGTAGGCGGAGGCGACCTGGTCGCCGGTGCCGCGGAAGATGCCCAGCGCGCGGTCATAACGTTCCACCGCGTCGTCGAGCCGTCCGCTCATCCGGTCCAGGAAGGCGATGTTGCGGATGACGAGGGCCACCCCCAGGTCGTCCCCGGCCTCCTCGAACAGCTCGGCCGCCGACTCGAAGTCGCGCCGCGCGTCCCCGAAGCGCTGCTCGGCGATGTACAGCGAGCCGATCGAGTAGAGCATCGCCGCCTGCCCCCGGCGGTCGCCTGCCTGCCGGGCGGCGGCCAGGGCGACCTGGTGGGTCTCCCGCCAGTCGTCGAAGTAGATCCTCGACTCGAACAGGGTGACCGCGCTGATCGCGAGGTCCCAGCACAGCTCGACGAACCCGGCCTGCGCCGCCTGGCGGATGCCCGAGACCAGCGTCAGCCGCTCGCGCTCGTACCAGGGAAGGGGGGCCATCACCAGTTGCTCGACCAGCCGCCCGGGCAGCGGCCAGCGCGGCGCGTCACTGTGGACCTGCACGTAGTCTCCGCCGTACTCGCGGCGGTGCGCCTCGCCGGTCAGGAAGAGCAGGCCGCCGAGCACCCTCTCCAGCGCGGCGTTGCGGTCGGCGACCGCCTCCTCGCCGGCGAGGCGCTCGCGGGCGAACACGTGGATCAGGTCGTGGAAGCGGTACTGGCTGTGCACGCCGTACCCGGCGTCGGTCGTCTCGACCAGCTGGCTGTCGGCCAGGTCGTCGAGCAGGTCCTGCGCGTCGGAGGGATGGCAGTCGAGCAGCGCGGCGGCGACCCAGCCGGAGAAGTGCCGGGACTCCAGGATGGCCAGGCGCCGGAACAGGCGGCGCGCGTCCTCGCTGACGCTCTCGTACGTCAGGGAGATGCTCGCCCTGATGCCCAGGTCGCCGTGTTTGAGCTCGTCGAGCCTGCGGGTCTCGTCCTCCAGCCGTCCCACGAGCTGGTCGATCGTCCAGTGCGGGCGGGCGGCGAGCCTGGCGCCCGCGATGCGCAGCGCCAGCGGCAGATGGCCGCAGAGGTCCGCCAGCTCGGCCGCCGACTCCCGCTCGGCCTGCACCCGCTCGACGCCGGCGATGCGGGCGAGCAGGTCCACCGACTGCCTGGAGTCGAAGAGGCCGACGTCGAGATGGGCCGCGCCCGGCAGGCCCGCGAGCCGGCTGCGGCTGGTGATTATCACCGCGGCCTCGGGATTGCCGGGCAGCAGGGGCAGCACCTGGCTCTCGCTCCTGGCGTCGTCCAGGACGATCAGCATCTTGCGCCCGGAGAGCAGCCCGCGGTACATCTCCGCCCGCTCGTCCACCCCGTCGGGTATCGCGTTGCCCGGCACGCCCAGGGCGCGCAGGAACCGTTCGAGCACCTGCCCGGAGCCGACCGGATGGGACTCCCCTCCGTGCAGGTCGGCGAAGAGCTGGCCGTCCTCGTAGCGTCCGGCGACACTGTGCGAGACGTGCACCGCGATCGTGGACTTGCCGATGCCCGGCTTGCCGACGACGGCGATGACGGGGACGGCGAGCCGCTGCCGGTCCTCCGCGGCGAACGTGAGCTGGCGGCGGATCGCCTCGACCAGCTTGATCCGGCCGGTGAAGTCGGCGATGTCGGTGGGAAGCAGGCGGGGGACCGTCCGCCGGGCGGTCGGCTCCTCCTGCGTCTCCGCGTGGCGCTGGGGCTGATGCTGGTGCTGTTGCTGCCGGCCCGGCGGGTCGAGGCTCTCGTCGGAGGTGAGGATGGCGTACTCGAGCTGCTGGAGGCTCTCGTTGGGTTCGATGCCCAGCTCGTCGATCATCGTCTGGCGGGCACGGCGATAGACCGTCAGCGCCTCGGCCTGGCGTCCCGAGCGGTAGAGCGCGATCATCAGCTGGCCGCGCAGCCGTTCCCTGAGCGGGTGTTCCTCGACGAGCTCGCTGAGCTCGCCCACCAGCTCGTGGTGCCTGCCCAGTTCCAGCTCGAGCTCGACGCAGTCCTCGTTCGCGGTGATCCGGCGCTCGCTCAGCCTGCCGACCGCCCCCTGCACGAGCCGGCTCTCCTGGCCGTCGAGGGCGGGTCCCCGCCAGAGGGCGAGCGCGTCCCGGTAGTGCCTGACGGCGTCCTCCGGACGGTGGCCCTCGCGAGCCTGGCGGGCCTGGTTCAGCAGGCTCTCGAAGGTGTGGGAGTCGAGCTCCCCCTCGGCGACCCGCAACGTGTATCCCTGGGAGTGGGTCGCGATGACGTCGGGCCCGCCGTTGGCGGCGAACAGCCGCCGCAGCGAGGAGATGCAGATCTGCACCTGCGCGCGCGAGGTGCTGGGGAGGTCCTCACCGTAGATCGCGTCTGTCAGCCGCCCGATGGTGACCATCCGGTTGGCCTCCAGCAGGAGGCAGGAGAGGACGACCTGTTGCCGAGGTGCGCCCAGATCCAGGCGCCGGGCGCCGGCGACGACCTCCAGGGGGCCGAGGATCCGATACTCCACCGAATCTCCTTACAGAGTCGCGGCCTGTCCAGAAATTCACCGCACGGTCGGTGTAAGAGAGACATCAGGGATCTAAACGCTGCCTTAAAACCAGGCAACAATAGACTCAACCCCACCCTCCTTGATCTCTGGACATATAACCCAGCGATCACGGTGGGCAATTTATATGCATGAAACGTGGTCTGCCCGGGATCATACAACGTCGCTGGTGGGAGAACCAGTGGGGTTTGTAAAGGTCTGGCCCGATTTGCGACTAACGGGCGGGTTTGAGACATGAAGAAGCGGCCGGAGCTTGGACGGCTCCGACCGCTTCGGCGAACCCCCGCCGCCGGCGACCTCTCCGGGCGGGGGTGCAGTTCAGCCCCAGGGGGTGTTGCTGGCGAGCACGGTGGTCGTCGGAGCCCCGTCGGCGACCGAGGGGACGACGGCGGCGAGACCGAGGCACCCGAGGACCGCGACGGCGGAGACGATGATCCGGAGGGTGGTGAAGCTCGCGAATTCCCGCATTTCCTGTACCTCTTCTTCGTGTCTCGCAGGCCGTTCACTGCTGTCCGCCTGTCTGCTTCAAAACGTAAATAGCCCCCCTATCCGCCCCTTATCCGATCCCTTCTGATCCGGCATCCGAGCCGTCCGGCACGAAAGAATAGGCTCGGGTAGCCGATGGATAGCGGACGGATAGCCCTCCCCTGGAACCTGATGGGACCGAGGCCGCGCGATAAGGGTCACGCGGCCCCGACCAGCAGATGGGTAACCTCACATGAGCATCGCCACGCAGGCACTTGACGGCGTTTACGGCCGGTCCGCGGCCGGTGTCCGAGCTCGCCTGGAGCGCGCCTCGGGCACCGGCTGGGAGCCGGTCTCCGAGGGCGAGACCGACACCGATGGAAACGTCAAAGAATGGACGGACGAATTCATGGAGCGCGGGCTCTATCGTCTCGTCCTCGCCACCGACCACTATTTCGCCGGGCTCGGCATGACCACCTCCTACCCGGAGATCACGGTCATGTTCCGGATGCACGACGAGCGCATGCCGTATCACGTCCAGGTCGTGCTGGCGCCACACTCGTACTCGACGTGCTTCGGCGTCCGCGGGTGAGTCCGCGAGCGGCGGAGTCCGTCCTTCCAAGGGAAGCGAACATGCCCGTTCAACAATTGGCGAAAGCCGGCCCCTGCGACCCCGGGCGGGACGAGGGCACGCCCTCGGTCATCGCCCGATGCCTGAGCAACTTCCGCCTGGAGGTCGACGGGCGGGCCGTCTCGCACTGGCGGGCCGGCAAGTCGAGGGCCTTGTTCCAGTACCTGCTGGTCAACCGTGAGCGGTTCGTCCACGGGGACCGGCTGCGCGAGGTGCTGTGGCCGGAGCGTGAGGACCACCGCTCCAGCTCGCTCAAGGTCGCCGTGCACGGCGTGCGGCGGGTGCTCAACGAGTTCGAGGACAGGGACGGCTTCACCCTGCTCCACCAGGACCACGGGTACGTGCTGCGGACGAACAGCGCGTGGGTGGACATCGAGGAGTTCCAGCGCGCCTTCGACCGGGGCCGGAGCGCGTGGGTGGCCAAGGACCACGACACCGCGATCGCGTGGTTCCAGCGGACCGCCGACCTGTACGTCGGGGACTTCCTCTCCGGCGAGACCGGCGACTGGATCAACGAGCAGCGGCAGTGGATGCGCGGGACCGCGCTGCGCGCCCTGTCCGCGCTGCGCACCGAGGCGCTGGAGCGCGAGGACTGGCCGGCCGCGATGCACTGGTGCCGCAGGGCCCTCGACGTCGATCCCCACCACGAGACCACCTACCAGACCCTGATGATGATGCACGGCGAGCTCGGCGAGCTCGGCCGCGTCCTGAGCTGGTACGAGGTGTGCCGCCACCGGTTGCGCACCGACCTCGACGTGGAGCCGAGCGAGCGCACCGAGCGGCTGCTGGCCACGCTCATGCGGGGCCGGAACCGGCCGCCCCTGACCGGTCGGCGCCCGTGACGGCGCCCGTGACGCCCCCCGGCCGGGGGCCCGATCTGGAACGCCTGCGCGCGGCGGTCGGCGAGTTCGCCCGCTACGGCGCGGCCGACAGGTCGTGGGAGCGGCTGCTGCTGGCGACCGGCCCGTGGGTCGACCCCGCACTCGCCGCCCATCGCCGGGCCCTGCTGACCTGGTTGAACGCGTGGGGGTGCCGGCTGCGCTATCCGCGCGACGGCGAGCCCGACGTCTTCGGCACGGAGACCGCGGCCTGGTGGGACCGCTGGCGGGAGCGCCTCCCCGGCCGGGACGCCACGCTCGCGGCGCTGGACGACGCGGAGATCGACGTGCTGGGCGAGTGCTACGCGGACCTGTCGGCGATGCGCGCGGCCCCCGGGGCCAGGCCCCGCTCCCTGGGGCCGACCGCCGCGACCAAGATGCTGCACGCCCTGCGCCCGGCGGCGCTGATGCCCTGGGACGCGGCCATCGCCGACGCCCTGCACGGGTCCCGTACGCCGGACGCCTACCGCGCGCACCTGCGGCTGGGCCGGGAGTGGGCGCGGCGCCTGCTGGAGGAGGCGGGTGTCGGCGAGCGGGAGCTGGCGGCGCGGCTGGGCCGCCCCGGGCGCCCGCTGGCGAAGATGCTGGACGACTACTGCTACCTGGCGTTCACCGCGGCGACCTGACCGGTCGCCGGGCTCCGCCTTCACGGCCGCGGGGACGGACGACCCGGCCGGGCTCCCTCCGCACGGCGGCGTTCGCGACCGGCGACGGTCACCGGGACGCGACCCGGACGGGTCGCGTCCCCGCGCTCATCGCAGCGACCTGACCAGGCTTCGCGCGGCCGTGCGGCTCGCGGCGAGCACGGTCTTGCCCGCGCCGCCGCTCCCCCCGGTGAAGGTGTAGACGCCCTTGGCCAGGGGACGCAGCGACAGCCCTCCCGTGGGGTGGTAGCACTCGACCGCGGTGACGGCCCTGACCGTCCCGCCGGATGGCCGGTATCCGATCCTGGCCTCGGCGACGTCGAGGATCCTGCTGGTGAGCACCGGGTCGGTCGGCGTGGGTCCAGGGGTGATGTCCCATCTGTCGGTGGGCAGCCCGAGCAGGACCCGTCCTTCGGCGTAGGACCTGCCGTACAGCCCCGACGTCTCGTCCACGAACGCGTCGGGATTCTTCCCCGCCGAGGGACCGAGCACGTACTGGATCACCTTGGTGCGCAGCCCCGCGTCCGTCAGGCCCGTACGGGCGAGAAGTCCCTGGGTCCACGCCCCGGCGGCCACCACGACGGCGTCGAACCTGGCCGGACCGCCCTCGGCCGGCCGGACCTCGGCCTCGGCGGTGATGCCGTCCACCTGCCCCTCGGTGACGAAGGCGCCCGACCTGGCGAGCTCGACCAGGAGCCGGTCGCGGAAGGCGTTCGGGGAGAGGTATCCGGCGCGCTTCTCGACGACGGCCACGCTCCCCTCCGGCAGCTCGCGGAACGTGCCGCGGGTGCTGAGCTCCGCGCCGCTGACCAGGGAGATCGAGCCGGGCAGGCGGCTGCGTACCAGCTCGACCAGGCCCTCGGTGCCCGGTCCGAGGCCGGGCAGCAGGTACACCGAGCCGGTCTCCCGGTAGGAGGCCCACTCGCGCAGCTCCCGGTTCGAGTGGAGCTCGGCCAGGCTGTCGGCGGCCTCCAGGCACAGGGCGGGGTCGGGCTCGAAGGCCCTGGTCAGGCCTCCGGAGGCGGCGCTGGCGTCGGCCCTCCTGTGCGGCTCTCCGGTGTACAGGTGGACGGCGCTCCCCCTGACGACCTCGCACAGCCGCCAGGCCAGCATGGCCCCGGCGATCCCGCCGCCCACGACGGCGATTCTGATCATGGCACTCCTCCGTTCATGTCGCCGAGGCGGTCGCGGTCCGCGACTCGTCGGCCTTGTTCGGGTCCCGCATGCCGATCAGGCCCGCCACGGTCGCGATCGCGGAGACCAGGGCCGCCCACAGCCACACCGAGCGCCCCACCTGGAACCACACCAGGGTTCCGATGACCGGCCCGATCGCGGTGCCGAGCCCGAAGACGCTCTGCATGGCGCCGATGTAGCGCCCGCGGAGCCGCTCGGGACCCGCCAGGGCGGGGTAGGCGAACGTGGTGGGCCCGCCGATGATCTCCGAGAGCGTCCAGACCAGGGTGCCGAGCATGAACCAGATCGGCAGCGGGGAGATCGCGTAGATGGCGTAGCCGACCGAGACGAGCCCGAGGCCGAGCAGCGCGGTCAGCCGGATCGGCCACTTCTGCACGACCTTCGTCATCGCCAGCTCGCAGGTGATGACGATCAGGCCGTTCAGCGACACGGCAGCGCCGTACCACCACAGGCTGATGCCGGCGGCGGAGATGTCGAGCGGGAGGGTGGCCGTGTACTGGCAGTAGACGATGGAGGTGAGCAGCATCGCGACCAGGTAGACGCTGTAGCGCCAGTCGGCGAGCACCGCGAGGTAGCCGGAGCGGCCTTCCGATGAAGACGCCGCCGACGCCTCCGACGCCTCCGCCTGCCTGGCCGCGGCGCGCGCGGCGCGCGGGGCGCGCCGGGGCAGCGCGAACATCACGATGCCGCCGAAGATCAGTGCCGCGGCGGCCTCGCCCCAGAAGAGCGCGTTGTAGGAGACGGCGAGCAGCGCGGCGCCGATCAGCGGGGCGGCGGTCATGCCGAGGTTCAGGCCGAGCCGGTACATCGCCGTGATCATCACGACCCGGTGTCGCGGTGTCAGCTCGGTGAGCATCGTCTGGGCCGCCGGCCGGTAGAACTGGCCGACCGTGCTGACCATGAAGACGGCGGCCAGGATCATGGCGTAGGACGGGGCGTAGAGGATGGACACGATCAGGAGGGCCGAGCCGCCCATGCTGATCAGGGTGACCGTCCGGGCGCCGAGCCGGTCGGAGAGCGACCCTCCGGCCAGCGAGCCCACCACCGCGCCGGCCCCGTACACGCCCAGCGCGAGCCCCGCCTGGGTGGCGGAGAAGCCCCGGTCGGTCAGGAACAGCACCAGGTAGATCTGGATGAACGCGGCCAGCCTGCTGATGAAGCCTCCGAAGAGCAGCGCCTTGACCGCGCGCGGGGACTCCCTCAGGGTGGCGAACACCCCGTCGTCCGGCTTGTCCGGGGGTGTCGAGGACAGGTTGCTCTCGTTCTCGATAACGGCGGTCATGTGGCTGCCTTCACCTTCAGGTTCGCCTCGGCCGCGTCCAGCGCGGCCCGGCACTCGTCGACGGTCGGGGATAGCGCGGTGGCGTAGGCGATACGCCCCCACAGGGTGCCCTTGGGCGGTGGTGAGACGGTCGCGCCCGCGGCGACCACCGGGACGACCCGGTCGATCTCCGGGGGCAGGCCGGTCTCGTCGAACGCGATCGACTCGATCGTGGTGTCGTCCTCGGCGACGTAGAAGAAGCGCACGCCGCCGACGAGCTTGCGCTCGGGGGCGAGGTCGGGGGTACGGCCGCAGGCCACCGCGGCGGCGGCCAGGCCGGGGTCGATCCCGGTGGTGAGCATCCCGAGGTAGGGGATCATGTCCCCGCCCAGGCGCGCGTTCACCTCGATGACGCGCAGTCCCCTGGAGGAGAGCTTGACCTCGGTGTGGGTGAAGCCGTCGGTGAACCCGAGCGCGGTGTGCGTGTCCTGCAGGACGCGGCAGAACCCGGGATCCTGCAGGAGCTCGTCCTGGGCGTCGACGAAGTGGCCTATCTCCTCGCAGTAGGGCTCGTAGCCGAGGACCTTCCTGCCGAGGAAGAGCGGGGTCACCACGCCGCCCTGGACGACGGCGTCGACGCTGACCTCGGGACCGTCGGCGAACTCCTCGACCAGGACGGGCACCTCGAACGTCGCCCCGCCGGGGACCTTCAGGTCGTGGACGAAGGCGAACCGCTCGGCCAGCTCCGCGGGGTCCTCGACCCTGATGACGCCCAGGCTGCCGCCGAGGCCGCGCGGCTTGAGGATGGCCGGGTAGCCGACCGTCTCGGCGGCGCGCAGGGCCTCGTCGAGCGTGGAGACGGCCAGCGATCTGGGCTGCGGGACGCCGAGCGCGTCGAGCGCGACGCGGGTGAGGTGCTTGTCGCGGCAGCGGCGCACCATCTCGGGGTCGCCGCCCGGCAGGCCGAGGGCCGCCGAGACGTGCGAGGCGGCCAGGATCGTGGCCTCGTCCCAGCACAGCACCCCGTGCACGGGCTCGCGGGCGGCGAGCTCCAGGGCGGCGGCCGCCATCGCGGGGCCGTCGGCCAGGTCGGCGACGACGGTCCAGCCGGTGACGTACTCCCGCTCCCAGCCGGGCTCGGCGGTCACCATGAGGTGGACGCGGTACTCGGTGGCGATGGAGCGCAGCAGGTACTCGCGGTAGTGCCGCATCCCCGTCGCGACCACCAGGATCAGCGGTCTGGTGTCGATGGTCATGTCACGCCTCCTTGGCGGTGGTCACGAGCTGCCTGTCGGTGCCGTCGGTGCCGTCGGTGCCCTGCAGGGTGTCGAAGAACTCCTCGCGGACGGCCTCGTCCTCGGTGGGGGCGATCCTGGCGGCCGCGTGGCGCAGCAGCGGCGGCGCCATCATCGAGGTCACGACCGCGACCAGGACGATGACCGTGTAGGACGCCGTGGTGAGCACGCCCAGGCGCAGCCCCACCATCGCGATGATCACTTCGATCACGCCGCGGGAGTTGAGGCCGGCGCCGAGCGCGAGGGCCTCCCAGCGGGTACGGCGGGCGATGCGGGCCCCGAGGTAGGCCCCGGCGAACTTGGCGGCGATGGCGACGGTCAGCACCACGATCCCGGCGATGAGCACGGGCGGCTTGGCCAGCTCGGTCAGGTCCATGCGCAGGCCCGCCGTCGCGAAGAAGATCGGTGCGAGCACCGCGGCGACGAGCGTCTGCAGGGGTGCCAGCCTGGCGACCTTCAGGTCCGGCGAGGAGCCGACGAGCGCCCCGCAGACGAAGGCGCCGAGGATGGCCTCGAAGCCCATCGACTGGGTGGCGGCGGCCGAGAGCAGGATCATCATCGTCACCGCGGCGATCGTGGTGGCGCTTCCGCCCCGGTCGGCGGCGCGCAGCACCCTGGCGACCACCCTGCGGCCGAGCAGGACCGACACGGCCACGAGGCCGGCGAGCAGCGCGATCGCGGTGAGCGCGGCCTGCCCGGTGCGCGCCCCGGCGGTGGCGAGCGCGGAGACCACCGAGAGCAGGAACCAGCCGACCACGTCGTCGATGACGGCGCTGCTCAGGATGAGCTGGCCGATGTCGCGGTGGAGCAGGCGCATCTCCGTCAGCACCTTGGCGATGACGGGGATGGCGCTGACGCAGAGCGCGACGCCGAGGAAGAGGGCGAAGACGGTGTGGTCGACGCCTTCGGCGATCATCTCGGAGGGGGCGAGGAATCCGAGCCCGACGCCGAGGACCAGCGGGACGACCAGCCCGGCGCCGCTGATCCAGGCGGCGCTCCTGCCCTGGCGGCGGATGAAGCCCAGGTCGAGGTGCATGCCGGTCAGGCCCACCAGCAGCAGGACGCCGACCTGGCCGACCGCGTCGATCATGTGGAATCTGGCCGGGTCGGTGGGCAGCAGCCAGGCGGAGAACTCGGGGGCGACGTTGGCGAGCAGCGAGGGCCCGACCAGGATCCCCGCGCTGAGCTCACCGAGCAGGGCCGGCAGCCCGAAGCGGACGGAGAGACGGCCCAGGACGGTGGCCAGACCCAGGAGCAGCCCGAGCTGCAGCAGGAGGATCATCAGGTCGTGGGCGGGGATGACGGCGACGGGAGCCGCGGCGATCGGCATGGGGATCAGTCACCGCTCTCGACGTAGTACCAGTTCTCCGGGCTGATCATCCCGAAGGGGTTGATCGGCTCGAAGCCGCGGAGCCTGTTGGAGACCTCGAACAGCCGCAGGGAGAAGTTCGGGATGAAGATGACGGGCACCTGCTCGGCGATGTAGTCCTGGTACTCGTAGAGGGCGGCGGGGTCGTCGCTGGTCAGGGTGCGGTCGATGAGCTCGTCGGCCCTCGGGTCGGTGTAGTGGCCGAAGTTGCCGCCGGCGTCGGTCCGAAAGAGGATCTCGCCGCTCGGGTAGTGGTAGACCCAGCCGCCGCCCCAGGTGCTCAGTTCCCACAGGCAGGGGCTGTCGGGCCCGACGACGCAGGGGGCGTCCTCGGCCACCAGGACCGAGCCGTAGACCTCCTGCAGCCGCAGTTCGATGCCGGCCTTGGCCGCGTCGTCGCGGAACTGCTCCATCAGGCGGGTGAGGGCGGGGCGTCCCTCGGCGTACCTGAGGGAGAAGCTGAGTTTCGTGCCGCCGGGGATGTCCGCGCCCGCCTGGCCGGGGCCCTCTCCGGGGTTGACGCAGACGGCGGGCGTCGTGCTGGTGTCCCAGCCGTTGGCCTCCAGCAGCTCGCGGGCCCGCCCGGCGTCGAAGGGCAGGATCGGCGCGCCCTGCAGGGTGGGCGAGACCAGGTCGCTCACCGGGTAGCGGGGCACCGGCCCGTCCTGCCGGTAGGCGTAGCCGTGGTAGATGTCGCGGGCCGCCCGGTCCTGGTCGAGCGCGTGCTGCATCGCCTGCCTGATGTAGGTCTGGGCGAGCATCTTGCCGGCGACGGTCGGGTTGTTGTAGTTGAGCGGGATGTAGCGGATGCAGAAGGCCGCCTGCGGGACCAGCGTGTAGTGCTCGCCCAGCGGGTTGGGGCCGCCCTTGGTGGGGTCGTCGGTCGGCTCGGTGCTGAAGCTCAGTGGCAGGTAGCCGACCTGGATGCCGTCGGGCCCGTCCGGTCCCTCCAGCAGTTTCCGGTACTCCTCGCCGTCGGACATGAAGGGGACCTGCCGGAACTCGTCCAGGTGCGGCTTGTTCGGCCCGGAGTAGTGCTCGTTGGGGACGAAGGTGACGACGCCCTCCATGGTGTAGCTCTTCAGCCGCCACGGGCCGCTGACCACGCTCCACACCGGGCTCGTCGCCCAGTGCACGCGGTCGGAGTTGTCCTCCTCGATGACGCCGCCGTTCTCGCCCATCAGGAAGTCGTAGACCGCGGCGACGTTCTCCAGGCCGTACGAGGCGTCGGAGGGCCCGTCGGCGGTACGGTCCCAGGCCTTGGGCATCGGGGTGATGGTGCTGAGCTGGTTCATCAGCACCCAGCGCTTGGAGTACACCTTGTCGAAGGTGAAGTAGACCTTGTCCTCGGCGAGCTTGCCGTAGGAGACAAGGTTGTCGGGGAAGCAGCCCGGGACGTACTCGCCGTAGCGCTCACCCTTGACCGCCATCATGTTCACCCAGAACAGCACGTTGTCCGCGCAGATCGTCTCGCCGTTGGACCACTTCCAGGGCTTGACGGTGACGGTGACGGTGAGGCCGTCCTCGCTCCACTGCGGGGGCTCGCCGATGCTGAGGTCGTAGTCGACCTCGGGGGTGCCGTGCGTGCCGAAGAAGTAGAGCGGCCGGTACATCAGGATCTGGAACTCGAGCAGGTTGCGGGTGCCGAAGCGCTCGGGCGGGGTGAAGGGGAAGATGATCGACGGGGGGAATCCGGGGGCGCAGGCCCAGGTCACCGTGCCGCCCTTGACGGGCTTCTCAACGTTCGGGCGGGCGATGGTGTTCAGGGTCATGGTCGGCTCTCAATCCTCTGGTGGGGCAGCGTGAAGGTGTCGGGGTCGATCTCCTCAAGGAGGGAGACGCCGCTGCTCGCGTGGGCGCCGAAGCGCTCCCACGTCTCGTGGAGCAGGACCCGGCCGTCGGGGAGCAGTTCGGGGGTGCTGCGGCAGTGGCCCGACACGACGGCTCCGGTGTCGAGGACCATGGTGTAGGCGAAGTCGAGGGTGCCGTCGGGGGCGCAGAGGCCGGTGAGGCTGCCCCGGCGGGCGTGGCCGCCGGAGAACTCGCCCCACAGCAGGTCGCCGTCCTGGCGGTACAGGGCGACCGGGTGCCTCTCCCCGGAGGGGACGCCGCCGGTGGTGAAGCGGCGCCCGTTGTAGTCGATCATGAGTGGGCCGCCCTGAGTTCGAGGGTGCAGCACTTGGCGCTGCCGCCGGACTTCAGCAGCTCGGAGAGCTCGACGCCGATGGGCTCGTAGCCGCGCTCGCGCAGCTCGCCCATGAGGTGGGTGGCCGCGGGCGGCATCAGGACGTGGCGGCCGTCGGAGACGGCGTTCAGCCCGAACACCTCGGCGTCGGCCTCGTTGGCGATGATCGCGTCGGGGTACAGGACGCGCAGCACGCCCTGGCTCTCCCTGGAGAAGGCCCCCGGGTAGTACATGATCTGGTCGCGGTCGAGCACGGCCAGCGCGGTGTCGAGGTGGTAGAAGCGCGGGTCGACCAGCCGCAGCCCCGCCACCGGGATCCCGAAGAACCTCTCCGCCTCGCGATGCGAGCGGATGTCGGTACGAAAGCCGGTGCCGGCCAGCAGGTACCTTCCGGCGTGCAGGTAGTCGCCCTCGCCCTCGTTGACGTACACCGCCTCGCGGGTCTTGTAGCCGCGGGCGCGGAACCACTCCAGATAGGCGGGCCCCTCGGCGGCCCGCTCCTCGTACCGGAACCTGGCCGACAGCACCTTGCCGTCGATGACCGTCGCGCCGTTGGCGGCGAACACCATGTCGGGGTTGCCGGGCAGCGGCTCGATGAACTCCACCTGGTGGCCCAGGGCGCGGAAGGCGCGCAGCAGGCCGTCCCACTGGAGTCTGGCCAGCGCGCCGTCGACCGGTTTGCCGGGATTCATCCAGGGGTTGATGGAGTAGACGACGTCGAAGTGGGTGGGCGGGCACATCAGGTAGCGGCGGGTGCGGGCGACGCGCAGGGTCCGCGACGGCGCCTCCTCGATCAGCTGTGTCATGACACTTCTCCGTCCTGGGCGAGCGTGACGTTGATCTTGGAGGCGTAGTCGAGCATCGTCTCCCTGGCGTCCTCCAGGGAGGTGCCGGTGGTGCCCAGGAAGCCGAGGATGCTGTTGCCCTCCGGCGGGCGCCGGACGACGTCCCCGGGGCTGGCGGTGATCTTGAGGAAGAAGACCTTGTCGGACTCGGAGACCTCGGCCGGCACGTCGATCGCGGTGATCCGGCCCGCGTCGCACATCAGGCACATCGCGGTGACGTGGACGCCGGTCGGCCGGTAGTGACGCACCCGCGGCGCGGCGCCCCTGGCCACGTCCATGACGGCGCGGATCGGGTTGTGCGCGGCGGTGATCCCGGCGATGAGGTCCAGCCCGCCGCCGCCGGGCCTGATCGCGATCTCCAGCAGGTACGGCTCGCCCCGGTGGAAGCGCACCTCGGCGTGCAGCACGCTGCGCCGCAGCCCCTGGGAGTGCGCCCCGGCCCTGACCACGCGGTGGACCGCGGCCACCTGCTCGGTGGTGAGCGAGGTCGGCCCGTGGTGCACGTCGTCGTCGAAGGTGCCCCCCTCGACGGTGATGCGGTCCACGATGGAGCCGAGGTAGACCTCGCCGTCCCAGGCCACGGCCTCGATGAGGAACTCGTCCCCGTCGAGGAAGGCCTCGACCAGCAGGCCGTGCGGGCCGAGGTCGAGGCCGTGCGCCTCCATCTCGAACCACGACATCCCCTCGATGCCGGCCAGCGCCTGGGGGAACAGCTTCGCCATCTCCTCCGCGTCGTCGATCTTGAACACGAAGTTGCTCGCGGCACCCAGGGTGGGCTTGAGGATGACCGGGTAGCCGAAGTCGGCGGCGGCGCCGAGCGCCGCGTCCAGCTCGGTGACGAAGCGGAAGTCCGGGTGCGGCGCGTCGTGCCTGCGGTGCGCCTCGCGCATCAGCAGCTTGTTGCGGCTGGTCCTGGCCGCCTCGACGCCCACGCCCGGCAGGCCGAGCGCCTCGGCGACGGCCGCGACCGTGGTCACGCCCGACTCGGAGAAGGTGATGATCCCGTCGAAGCGCTCCTGCTCGTGCCACTCCTTGGCCTCGGTGATGAGGTCGTCGATGTTCTGCGAGCCCACGACGCGGTAGTGGTCGCCTGGCCAGAAGTCCGGGGTGCCGATGCCGTTGAGCACGTAGAGCTCGGCGCCGTAGTCCTGCACCTGCTGGTAGCGGGAGCGGTAGTAGGTGGCGTTCTGTCGGGCTTCCATGGCGAGGAGTTTCATCGGGGGCTCCCGGGCAGTCGCGGTAGCGGGAAGGCGTCGATCGTCTCGGCGGAGGTGTCGAGGGTGAGCTCGACACCGGCCGCCTCGGCCTCGGCCGCGACGTCGATGAGGATGGGAGCGGCGCAGGAGAGGAAGGCGCGCACCTCCATCAGGAGGTCGCCGGGCTCGTCGCGCTCGGCGGTCAGCAGCCTCGCGAGCTGGGTGACGATGCCGTCCGCCGCCCTGGTCAGGCTGAACGAGGTGAGGTCGTAGCAGAGCCTGAACCTCTCGACGACGACCGCGGCCCGGCGGCGCCCGGCGTCGGTGACCTTGAACTCCTCCTCCGGGTCGGTGACGAGGGCGTCGAGGCGGTCGGCGAGCGCGTTCCACGGCTCGCGCAGCCTGCGGGCGGTGACCTTGTCGAGCCCCTCCCTGGTGAAGTTGGCCCGCTGGTCCTCCGGGCAGGTCAGGGCGAGGTAGAAGCGGACGAGGTCGCGCGGCACCTCGGCGACCAGGTCGGCGCCGCGGATGAGGTGGCCCCGGCTGGTGGAGAACTTCTCGTTCTCCAGCTCGTAGAACTCGTTGCAGACGTTGGCGTCGGGGGTGAGGTAGCGGTCGCCGTGGGCGAGCAGCATGACCAGGTCGACCATGCCCCAGAAGTAGACGTTGTCGAACCCGTGGAAGTAGACGAGGCTGTTGCCGCTCTCCGCGCGCCAGGCCCGGTCGACGGGGCCCTCGGGCTCGCCGGCCGCCTTCCAGGTGCTGTAGATCGAGGCGGGCATCGCCTCGACCCACGGGTAGAGGATCTGGCCGGGCGTCTCGGCGAACGGGGCGTCGATCCCCCAGCCCGGCGACGGCACCGTGATCGGGATCTCCGGGAGCGGCCGGGCCAGGATCTCGCGGATGAGCTGCCTGCTGTGTCCCCTCCAGGTGTGCTCGCGGGCGGCGTAGTAGGCGGTGAGCTCCTCCCGGTAGTTCTCGATGGGCAGGACCAGGACGGTGACCTCGCGCGAGGTCACCGGGTCGGCGGGGTCGAGGACCGAGCGCGGGTCGCCCAGGTCGTCGAAGTGGTTGGGGTGGCCGCAGCCCTCGCACGACCCGCCGCAGCTCTCGGTCAGGCAGGCCGGGCACTCGCCCTTGACCAGCCCGTCGAACAGGTAGGTGCCCGCGTTCTGCGCGTACGGCATGCGCACGGTCCGCGGCTCGAACCGGCCCCGCTCGTGGAGGGCGGTGACGAAGTCGAGCACGGTCCGGCGGTAGGTGTCGTCGATGGGCGGCATCGGGGCCAGGGAGATGCCCATCGCCTCCACCGACCGCTGGATGGCGGCGGTGGACGCCGAGCACAGCTCGGCGGGCGTGGTGCCGTGCCTGCGGGCGGTCGAGATCATGTACGACTGGCTGTCGTCGGTGCAGGTGTTGTAGTTGACGGGGCGGCCGTCGGCCCGCAGGTAGCGGGCGTAGACGTCGCCGGCGACGTAGGGGCCGGCCATGTGGCCGACGTGCAGGTCCCCGTTGGGCGTCGGCGTCGCGGCGATGACGATCGTCTCCGTCATGTCTCCTCCTGGTGACGACTCTCGAACACGCGGGTCATGTCGTGGTCCCACCAGATGCCGTACATCTCGAAGGAGGCGGTGCCGTCGTTGACGACCCGGTGGTCGGTGCCGGGCGGGAAGTAGGCGACGTCCCCGGCGGAGAAGGGGGCGCGCTCACCCTCGCTCTCCAGGACCGCCTCGCCGGAGACGGCGATGAAGATCTCGTACTCGTGGTGGGCGTGCCGGGTCGAGGCGGTGCCGGGCTCGATGACGCACCAGGCGCCCTCGAAGGGGGCGTTCAGCGTCTGCCAGGGCATCAGCCGCTTGGCGAGCAGGCCGTTGTCCCGGCGCAGGTGGGCGGGGTCATAGGTACGGAGGTCCACGGGGGTTCTCCTCGAAGGGTTCGGAGAGGATCAGGAGGCGATCGGGAGGGCGAACGGCGCCAGGAGCTCGGCGGCGGCGGCGCTGTCCCGGATGTCGTGGACGATCTCCTCCGCCCGGTTGGCCAGCGTGCTGAGCAGGGAGTCGGCGATGCCGTGCGTGTCCTCGTTGACGCCCTGCAGGTAGCAGGAGGCGCCCGAACCGGCGGGCAGGGACAGCTTGTAGAAGCGGTCGACGCCGATCTCGCCGAGACCGGCCCTGGCGGCGAGGTCGCGGATCAGCGCGGGCATCCGGCGGTCGAAGCCGGTGCCGAGCAGCAGGACGTCGCAGGGCAGCTCGTCGTAGCCGCCGCTCTTCCTGTCCTGGAGGGTGAGGACGATCTCGTCGCCCTCCAGCCTGGCCCCGGCGATCTCGGCCATCGTGATCATCTGGATCCTCTCCCGTCCGGTGAGGCGCTCCAAGTAGATCTGCCGGTAGAGGTTTTCCAGCAGGCCCGGGGACAGGCCCGCGTAGTTGGTGCGGTGCATCTCGCCGAGGAGCTGGCGCCGCGCCTCGGGGCGCGAGCGGTGGAACTCGTCGACGAAGGAGGCGTAGAAGAGCTCGTTGGTGAACTTGCTGCTCTCGTAGCCGTTGAGGCCGATGGAGCGCATGATCATCGTGCACTGGGCGTTGGGCATGCTCTGGTGGGTGGCCCACAGCATCTCGGCCGCGCTCTGCGCGCCGCCGATGACCGCGACCCGGTGCGGAGCGTCGTGGTCGAGCCCGGCGATTTTCCGGCTGTACTCGGTGCTGTGGATGATCCGCTCGCGGGGGAGGGTGTCGAACACCTCGGGGACGTGCGCGTCACGGCCCGCGCCGACCACCAGGGTGCGACAGCCGATGGTCGAGCCGTCGGCGAGCCGGACGACCCACCGCTCGACGCCGCCGTCCTCGGCCATGACCGGCTCGACCGCCACGCAGCGCCGGCCGTACTCGATGCGCACCTGGGCGAGCGACTGCGCCACCCAGAGCAGGTAATTGGAGATCTCCATTCTGTACGGGGTGAAACTGCCCAGATTGACGAATTCGCTGAGCCTTCCCACGGAGTGCAGGTGGTTCACGAAGGAGAATCTGCTCTGCGGATTTCTCAGCGTGACCAGGTCCTTGAGAAAGGAGACCTGGCTCTGGGTCCAGGGCAGCAGCATTCCGCGCTGCCAGACCACGTCCCCGTGCTGTTCTATGATCAGCGTTCTGGTGGCCAGTTCCGGAGCGAGCTCTTCGAGGGCAACGGCGAGGGCGAGGTTGGACGGCCCTGCGCCGAGGGCGAGTAACTCGACTTCCTGGTGCTTCACGGTGGTCGCCTCCCGGACGACTTCTCGGGCGCGGTGCCCGTGACGAATGGTTTGCTGGGTTTCTCCTGGTCGGCTCACTGCCAGCCGGCTCCGCCGGCCGGGGCGAGGGCCGCGACGAGGGACGCGGTGGCCGCGAGGCCGGCCCTCCCTCCGGGCACGGCCGCGGTGACGGGGACGGCGGTGAGCGAGCGGACGCCGAGGGCGGGGGCGATGGATCGGACCGTGGTGCTCATTGTTCTTCTTTCCTTTCGACCGGCGATTCTCGGCGCCCTTTTCCTGTTTCGCAGGCGTGCCCCGGATTAACTTTTCCGGACATTTCCTGCTTCGTTCTGACACTTCGATTCTTGGTCGACCCAGCCGGATTCCGGAAGCCCCGGAGCCTGTCAGCGCGCTGCAATGGCAGGACGCTGACAGGCCTCCTCGTCGAACGTCTCGAGGCGCCCGAGCGCGAGGTCGAGATCGGTTCCGCAGGCCACCAGCGACCAGCCGGAGAGCTCGGGCACGCCGTCGAGGGCGCGCAGGCACAGCCGGGCCGCCGCGCTCTCGGCCTCGTCGAGGGTGGGCCTGCGGATGAAGAGCCCGAGACGGATTCCGGCGGGATGCTCCTCGCCGTAGATGTGCTCTATCCCGTCGGCGGGCTCCGCCAGCGCCAGGAGCAGGCGCCGGAGCTCACGCGCGGGTATCCGCCCGCCGGCCGGGGCCGGGCGGCCTTCGATCTCGGGGGCGCGTAGGCGCGCGTTGATGAGATACATGAATCGACCGTGGTTCGCGCGCGGCGAATCCACCAGGTGTTTCCCCTGGCAGGTCCATGGCGTGGCAGGATCATGCCATCGCGCCGCGCTTTCGCGTCCCGGCTCCGGCCGGCCCCCTGGCGACGCCCCGCGAACCCCCGTGAACCGGTGTGCCCCAAAGGGAGCGGGGGCGGTCGCGTAACCCGGTCATCACTGCGCCCGGTTAGTTTCAGACTGCGATCGTCGTGGGCCCCGCCCATCGGATCGCGTCTCGGTCATGCTCGAACCGTGGAGGGGTCGTGCTCATGCTGCTTGGCATCGGGTCCGCCGAGGAAACCGTCTACCGCACCATCCTGGAGAACCCCTCCTACGGGGTGACCGAGCTGAGCCTGGAGCTGGGATGGCCGGTCCACCGGATCCGCGCCACCCTGGACGAGCTGGCCAGGTTGTCGCTCCTGCGCCCCTCGTGGGAGGAGCCGGACGTGCTGCGCCTGGTCCGCCCGGAGGTGGGGCTGGCCGCGCTGCTGGCCAGGGAGGAGGCCGCGCTGCTCGCCAAGCAGCAGGAGATCGAGCGGAGCCGGACGGCCGTCGCCCAGATGATCGCGGCCTACGGCGACCAGCACCCGGCACGCCAGGACGACGGCTCCGAGGCGCTCGTCGGCATCGACACGATCCGCAGCAGGATCGAGGAACTGGTCGCCGAGTGCCGGCAGGAGCTGCTCGGGTTCGAGCCCAAGAGCGCCCAGACCCCGGAGAACATCATGGCGAGCCGCCCGCTGGACGAGGCTCTGCTCGACCGCGGCGTGGCGATCCGCATCGTCTACCCCGACAGCGTCCGCAACGACCAGGCGACCACCGGATACGCGGCCTGGCTCACCGGGAACGGCGGCCAGGTCCGCACCACCCCCGGCCTTCCGCTTCGCATGCTCATCTTCGACCGGCGAGCGGCCCTGCTGCCGACGGACCCCGCCGACAGCAGCGTTGGAGCGGTCCTGCTGCGCGGGGCGGGCGTCGTCGCCGCCCTGATCGCCCTGTTCGAGCAGACCTGGGGGGCCGCCGCCCCTCTCGGCGAGGAGCGCAGGCGCGACGAGAAGGGCCTCAGCGACCAGGAACGCGAGGTGCTCCGCCTGCTCTCGACGGGGCTGACCGACGAGGCGGTGGCCCGCAGGCTCGACGTCTCGGTCCGCACCCTGCGGCGCGTCACCGCCGAGCTGATGGAACGGCTCGACGCTCGCAGCCGGTTCCAGGCCGGATACCTCGCGACCGCCAGGGGATGGCTGCCGTCCTGCCTGTGACCACGCCGCGAGAACCCTGGGCGCTCCCTCGTCCGGAGGCGACGCGGCACGAGGGACCGGCTCCGGCGTGAACGGGGCTCAGCTCGCCGCGGGAAGTGCCGAGCCGTCCATCGGGCCGTCGGGACTGTAGACCACGCACATGACGTCGCGGTCACCGCCGGCCCAGGTCTCCCGGGTCGGCAGGACCGGGTAGAAGTTCAGCCCCGAGGCCGACTCGCCGCTCCAGTGGCTGTCGAATCCCCGCCGGCAGCTCCGCCACGCGAAGGCGCCCAGCGCGGCCGGATCCCATTCGCCGTCGGGAGCGTGCACGAAGCCGTACGACTGGTTGGCCGCCCGCTCGTGGCAGGGCGTGTACAGCACGACGACCTCCGCCGCCTCCCCGGAGTACGCCGGATCGGTGAAGCACTCCCCCGCCTCGATGTGCAGGATCCCGCTCGTCCGCGCGGTGACGAAGGTCTCGTCCTTGATCGTCGGCGCCGCCGCCGGGGTCGGCGGCGGGAACAGCGTCCCGAGCGCCACGAGGCCGAGAAGCAGGGTCCGGCGGCGGGCGGGCCGCCGGGTGCCGGCCTGGCGGGTGACGGTCAACGGGGCGTCCTCTTCCTCGGGAAGCGGCTCTTCACCCGGGGAGCGATTCCGCTGTTCGACGGCTGGTCGGCCACACCATAGGCGTGATCCGCGGAACGCGCGGGCAACGGAGGGTGGCGAGCGCGCGGACTTCCGGCGACATCGGCGGTACGGCCGGGTTCACAGGTTTCCGAGAGAGCATGTTCATCCGGGCGCAATGCTCCATATGGGCATTTGATGATCTTTTCTGGATCAATACGGACGTCCACCGCACTCCCTCGGTGGAATGTGATTCCTCCCCTGAAAAGAGCTCATGATGGGCGAAGTCAACATGCCCCGGCCCGCCGGACCCCGGCGAACGAAGCTGACGGCGGCGGGCGCGGGCGTGCTGCTCCTCGGCGGCCTGGCGTTCGGCCCGGTGGCGTTCGGCGCGGCCGCGCCGCCGAAGTATCCCGCCGCCGACATCCACAAGCCCTCCCCCATGCCCGACCGGGTCATCCTGACCCCGACCACCACCCCGTCGACCAGCCAGAAGGTCACCTGGCGGGCCGTGGCCGACGCCGAGTCGGCGCAGGCGGAGATCCTCGAGGCCCCGCGGGCGCTCGGCGAGGTCGCGCCCGCCGCGGGCGCGGTCGTCAACGTCAAGGCGGCCGTCAGCACCCCGGTCAACACCACCCTGGGGTACGCCTCCACCTACCACACGGTGGAGTTCACCGGCCTGAAGCCGAACACCCGGTACACCTACCGGGTCGGCGACGGCACCAACTGGGCCGAGTGGAGCGACTTCACCACCGCGGCGGCCGACCTGCGGCCGTTCTCGTTCATCTACTACGGCGACGCGCAGAACTACATCGACTCGGCGGTGCCGCGCGTCTTCCGCCAGGCGTTCGCCGACCGCCCGCAGGCCAAGATGATCGTCAACGCCGGTGACCTCATCGACTCCGCGAACAGCGAGGAGCAGTGGGGCCAGTGGTACAAGGCCGCCGGCTTCATCGACGGCCAGGTCAACAACATCTCGATCCCCGGCAACCACGAGTACAGCGGCGGGCTGTCCACCTTCTGGCGGCCGCAGTTCCCCTATCCGGACAACGGGCCGGGTAACCCGGAGCTGAAGCAGACCGCCTACACCGTCGACTACCAGGGCGTGCGCTTCATCGGCCTGGACTCCAACGTGCAGGGCAACCCGGCCCTGATGGCCGCGCAGGCCACCTGGCTGGAGGGCCTGCTCAAGGACAACCCGAACAAGTGGACGGTGGTGACCTTCCACCACCCCGTCTACTCCACCACCGGCACCCGCAACAACCCCGTCGTACGCGCCCAGTGGGGCCCGCTGCTCGAGAAGTACGGCGTGGACCTGGTCCTGCAGGGCCACGACCACTCCTACGGCCGGGGCAACGTGGCGACCGCCCGCAAGTCGGTCACGGTCAACAACGGCGTCGCCTACGTCGTGTCCGTCTCCGGCGGCAAGATGTACGACCTCAACAACGGCGAGAACTGGACCGGCAACGGCGCCGAGGTCGTCAGCCGGAGCCAGAACACCCAGCTCTACCAGCTGATCGACGTCGAGGCCGACCGCATCACGTTCGAGGCCCGCTACGCCAACGGCGAGCACCACGACGGCTTCGTCATCCGCAAGAACAAGGCGGGCGAGCGTACGGTCAACGAGATCCGCACGCCGGAGAACACCGTCGGCGAGCAGGTCACCGTCGACAGGACCACCGTCGAGACGCGTGGCGAGCTCAAGATCTCCGCGTACGGCTACGACCCGGACGAGCGCGTGTCCGTCTTCCTGAGGGAGGCCGGCGACCGCGACAGGGGGAACGGGCACGACAGGGACGACTCGATCGGCGTCCGGACCGCGGACGAGCTGGGCCGCCTGACCTACACCTTCAGGCTGCCGGGCAAGGCGAAGAAGGACGACACCTACGTGGTGTACCTGGACAGCGCCAACCAGAAGATCACCAGCCCGGTCATCACCGTCACCAGGTAGTGACCTCTCCGGGCGCGGGGCGGCCGTGACGGCGGCCCCGCGCCCGGAGGTACCGGCGCCACGCCAAGCCACGCCGGCGCCAGGTCGGCGCCAGGTCGGCGCCAGGTCGGCGCCGCGCCGAAGTCGTGCCGGAGCCGTGCCGAAGTCGTGCGAACAGGAGATCCGTTGAGAATCCACACCCGCGTGCTGGCGGGCGCGCTGCTCGTCTGCGCCCTGGGCGGCTGGGCCGCACCGGCCGCCGCCCACCCCTTCGGGCCGCCGTCCACCGCGCGGATCGGGGCCGACGGCTCGCGCGTGACCATCTCGTGGTTCGCGGCCGAGGACGACTGGGTCGCCCTCGGCCAGTCGATCGGGGCGTTCGAGGACCCGGCCGGCGGTGCCGTGTCGACGGAGCTGACCGGTGAGCAGAAACTCGAGCGGTCGCCGGCCCTGCGTGACTACCTGCTGGACCGGGTCACGGTCGCCCAGGGCGGCCGGCGGTGCGAGAGCCGGCTGGAGGAACTCCGGGCACTGGTCACCGACGGCGCCCGCTTCGTCTTCGACTGCCGGAGCCCGATCACGCAGGTGGACGTCACCGTCGCCGCCCTGACCGACCTCAACAAGGCGTACCGGACGATGCTCGTCGCCGAGACCCCCGCGACCCCCGGGCGGACGCTTCTCACCGAGGCCGAGAGCACCCGGCGCCTGACCTTCTCCGGCGCGGCCGGCGGTGGCATGCCCCCGGGGACGGCCGTCGTCGTCTGGGCCGCCGTACTGCTGGCCGGAGCGGGGGTGTTCGCCGCGCTGTGGAGGCGACGCGGGACGGGCGGGCGGTCGTGACGGAGTTCGGCGGCTTCGAGAGCCGGTTCGTCTCGCTCTTCGACGACAGGGGCGTCTTCTGGGCGGTCCTCGCCGTCGCGCTCGTCGCCGGAGCCCTGCACGCCGTCGCCCCCGGCCACGGAAAGAGCGTCACGGCGGCCTATCTGGTCGGTACCCGGGGCGGTTACCGCGACGCGCTGCGCCTGGGGGTCATCGTGGCGCTGATGCACACCTTCTCGGTGTTGGTGCTGGCGTTCGCCTGGGTGGGGCTGAGCGGCGCCGCGAGTTTCGGCACGAAGAACGTCACCGCCTGGATGCAGGTCGCGGCCGGACTGGTCACGATCGGCGTCGGAGCCCATCTCACCTACCGCCACCTGCGGGAACGGAACCGGCACCGGCCGCGGATCCACCACGGCCATGGACACGGGCACGGGCACGGGCACGGGCACCAGGTCGAGGCCGGGACGGATCCCTGGTCGCGCCGGGGCCTCCTCGCGCTCGCCCTCTCCGGCGGGTTGCTGCCCTCGCCGTCCGCCTTCGTCGTCCTGATGAGCGGGCTGCTCACCGGCCGGGCCCTCGACGCCGTCGTGCTCGTCGCCGCCTTCGGCCTGGGAATGGCCCTCACCCTGACCGGCGTGGGCGTCGCGACGATCCGGGGGTACGCGCTGCTGACCCGGAGGACCCTCGGCCGGTCCCGGGCCTCCACGGCGCTGGCCTGGGCTCCGGCCGCCGCCGGGGTCGTGGTCTCCTTCGCCGGCGGCCTCTATCTCGTCGCGGCGCTCGGCGCCGTGACCGGCTGACCGGAGAGACGGCGGCACCCCCCGAGGGGCGGACCCCGGCCGCGCGTCCGTCACCGCCGGGGTCCGCGCTCTTTCACCGGCCCTCCTTCTTGCACCCCTTCGGGGGGGAAGGCGGCGGCCCGGTCCATCCCGACTCGGGGCCGTCGGCGCTGTAGTTCACGACCTCGCCCTTGGTCACCCCCGAAGCCGTGCGGGACGCGTAGGTGACGGAGGAGAGCGTCCTTCCCGTCCCCGGGTCGAGGATCTGCCTGTAGTAGGCCGGCAACTTGCCGTAGTCTCCCCTCTCCCCGAAGTCCACGGACAGGCCCTTTCTGCCCAGCGGATCCGTCACCGTGCCCACGACCTTGACGGTCGGCAGGCCGGCCAGGACGCGGATGACGGCGGCGCGCTGGGCGGGGCTGAGCGACATGCCCAGGAGGTACCTAGTGGTGATGGGCAGGGACTTCTCGAAAGGCTGCTCCATCAGACCAGGGCCTTTCCGGCTCTCGTGGTAGGCGCGAAGCCGCTCCACGAGCCCGGCCGGATCGGTGGGGAGCGCCGCCAGATCCGCCATGGTGAGCATGCCGGCTTTTTTCTCGGGGTGAACATCCTTGGAATCCACCTTCAAGGAATACTGGCAGCCCTTCGGCTCGTCGACGATCGGAATCCAGCTGCACCTTCCGCCGTTCTGGCAGAAGGCCTTGACCCGGGTGGGAGCTCCCGCCGCCCGCCAGGCGCGCTCGTCCCTGGCCGTGGCCGGACGGGCACCTGGCTCCCACAGCTTCGTGAGCACCGGATCGGCGGGGTCGCGCGGCTGCCAGATCTCGATGCGTTCGACCAGCATGATCCCGTAGCCGTCGCTGGACACGTGGCCGCCGCGGATCGTCACCTCTCGCCAGTAGGCGCCGCTCTCCGCGGGGAGCTTCCCGATCCTGTCGGCCAGGTCGAACAGTTCCTGGTTGGTCCTCGGCGGATCGAGCACGGCGGGGGCCGATGCCAGGTTCGTCACCAGCGTGAAGACCAGGGCCACGATCGCCGCCGTGGCCAGCGGCGCCCACAGCGCCCACAGCCGGGGCCGGGGCCGCGACGGGGTCGGCCCCGGGCGCGACGGCCCGCGCGAGGATTCTCCTGGCGCCTCGGCTGTGGCCATGAGCAGTATGTCGTCGGCGGAGACGCGTGATCCGCGGTCCAGCGAAGCCGGGCGGGCCATGGCGAGCAGGTCCATCGCGTCGGGCTTGCGGCTCATCGCAGCTTCCTTCCTGGAACGGTCACGGATTTCTGGAATGTGCCGGTACCGGTGGCTTCGATCGCCGACCGCAGCCGACGACGCGCTCGATGCAGGCGGACGAAGAAGACGGCCTTGGTACAGCCGAGCACCTTGGCCGCTTCCACGGTGGACAGGCCATGCCAGGCGGTCAGGGTCAGGAGCTCCTTGTCGGCTTCGGACAAGCCGGCCAGGGCACGGAGGACGGCGACGCGCTCGGTGGCGTGTTCGCCCGCGTCGGCGACGGCCTCCTCCACCCACGTCCTCAGTTCGGTTTCCAGGGTTTCGCGCCGGGCGGCCCGCCGGAAGTTGTCGCGCAGGATGTTGCGGGCGACGCGGAGGAGCCATGGCAACTGCGCGTGGTCGGGAATGCCGTCCAGACGCCGCCAGGCCACCAGGAAGGTCTCACTGACCACTTCCTCCGCGAGTTGATGTCCGGCGCGACTTGCCGCATAGCCGTACACCCGCGCTTGGTAGGTGTTGTAGAGCGCGGTGAAGCGCTCATGGGGGGTTGGCACGCCGGTTCCTTCGGTCGGGGACAAACGTTCATAGAGCAAGTGGTCCGAAGGAAGGCTTACTTACATCTCGATTCCGCATTTTTTCCACCGGTCGGCTTCGGGCCCCTACCGGGGCCCACCCCCGAGCGGGCCGACCTGCCGACACCGCGTCCCGTCTACGGGCCCTCCGGGGCCTTGCCACCTTGCGGCCGGTGGCACGGACCCGAGCGCGGGGCCTCGTAGGCGCGCGGGCGGGGCCACCAGCCGGGCACCGCCGCGCGGTATCTCTCGTAGTCGGCGCCGAACGTGCGGCGCAGGGTCGGCTCCTCGTACCAGCGGACGAACGCGACGACCGGCACGGCCACGGCGACGGCGTACAGCAGGAGGACCGGGCGGCCCAGCAGGAGCACCTGCCCGACGATGATCGCGAGGACCGCCACGTACATCGGGTTGCGGACGTGCCCGTACAGCCCGCCGACGACCAGGTGCTCGGTGGGGGCGATCGGGGCGGGGGTGCCGAGGCCCTCCACGACGAACCGGACGAACGCCCTGACCAGCACCGCGGTCCCGGCGAGGGCGAGTGCCGCGCCGACGAGGCGCAGTGACACCGTGATCCAGGAGGGTGCCGCGGGCAGGAGGTCCCCCGCCTCCCAGCGGGTGATCCACCAGGGCAGGAGCCCGGCGACGGTGCCCGGCGCCAGTGCGAAGAAGATCGTGGTCCCGACGGCGGCGGGCGTCCTGCGCATCGCGTCACACTCCCCTGTCGTGGCCGCCGGAGGCGTACGGCCGTCACCGGAGACGATTAATTCATTGTGCGTTGAGTTTAGGTTCGAGCCGGAGGGGCGTCAACGGCGTGACGCCCCCGCCTGGCCATCCGGGTGAAAGGTGCCCGAAAGGGAAGGTTCATGGGGGTATGACGGCATGGGTGAATCGCGTTAACCCCGTGCACGTAGGCTGTCCCGGGCTCACAGGGGCGCCGTACACATGGGGGAGACAGTGATTCCGTTACCAGCCGACACCGGCACACCGTCGCGAGCACTCCTGCCGGGAGGTCCCGCGCCGCAGGCCAGGACGTTGCTGGACATTCTCGATCAGACCACGCGACGTCATCCTCACGCACTCGCCCTGGACGACGGGCGGACCCGTCTCGACTACACCGGACTGCGGGCCGAGGCGGGCCGGATGGCCCTGGAGCTGCGAGCGGCCGGGGTCGGGCGCGGCGACCGGGTCGGGGTGCGGATCCCCTCGGGCACCGTCGGCCTGTACGTCGCGATCGTCGCCGTGCTCACCGCCGGGGCCGCCTACGTCCCGGTGGACGCCGACGACCCCGACGAGCGGGCCGAGCTGGTCTTCGGCGAGGCACGGGTCCGCGCCGTCATCGGTGACGGCGGGAAGATCGCCCCCTACGGCGACCCGTACGAGCGTCTGGGCGCCTCCTCTCCCGGCGACGACGCGGCACGCGGGACCGGCCACGGCGGGCATCCCGGCGATCACGCCGCCGAATGTGAGATTCACCACCCCGGCACCCCGGACTCCGGCCCCGGGCGCCCCGTTTCGAAGCCCCCGTCCACCGGCGGGTCGGAACTCGACTACGCGGCGGAGCTGCACGGCGCGGGCCCGCGCGACGGGCGCGGCGGCGGCGCCCCCTGGAGCACCTTCGCGGCGGTCTCCCCCACGGCCCGCGGCGGGGAGGTCAGGGACAGGGAGCGGGAGCGGAACCGGGGCAGCGGCCGGCCGGGTCCCGAGGACGACGCGTGGATCATCTTCACCTCCGGGTCCACCGGCAGGCCCAAGGGCGTCGCGGTGACCCACCGCAACGCGGCGGCGTTCGTGGACGCCGAGGCGCGGCTGTTCCTCACCGGGGAGCCCATCGGGCCCGGAGACCGGGTGCTGGCGGGGCTGTCGGTGGCGTTCGACGCCTCCTGCGAGGAGATGTGGCTGGCCTGGCGGCACGGCGGCTGCCTGGTGGCGGCGCCGCGCGCGCTGGTGCGCACCGGCATGGACCTGGGGCCGTGGCTGCTGGACATGGGCATCACGGTCGTGTCGACCGTGCCGACCCTGGCGGCGCTCTGGCCGGTCGAGACGCTCGACGACGTACGGCTGCTGATCTTCGGCGGCGAGGCGTGCCCGCCGGAGCTGGCCGAGCGGCTGGCCGTGCCGGGGCGCGAGGTGTGGAACACCTACGGCCCGACCGAGGCGACGGTGGTGGCGTGCGCGGCGCCGCTGACCGGGGAGGGCCCGGTGCGGATCGGGCTGCCGCTGGCGGGCTGGGACCTGGCCGTCGTCGGCAAGGACGGCGAGCCGGTGGCCATGGGTGAGACCGGCGAGCTGGTCATCGGCGGGGTCGGGCTCGCCAGGTACCTGGACCCGGTCAAGGACGCCGAGAAGTACGCGCCGCTCGGCTCGCTCGGCTGGGAGCGCGCCTACCGCAGCGGTGACCTGGTGCGGGCGGAACCCGAAGGGTTGATCTTCGTCGGGCGGGCCGACGAGCAGATCAAGCTCGGCGGGCGCAGGATCGAGCTGGGCGAGGTGGACGCGGCGCTGCGGGCGCTGCCGGGGGTCGCCGGGGCGGCGGCGGCGGTCCGCACGACCGGCGGCGGGCACCAGCTGCTCGTCGGCTACGTCGTGCCCGGTGAGGGGTTCGACCAGGAGGACGCCAGGGACCGTCTTCGCCACTCCCTGCCCGCCGCGCTGGTCCCCAGGATCGCCCTGGTGGACGAGCTTCCGACGCGCACCTCCGGGAAGATCGACAGGGACGCCCTGCCCTGGCCGCTGCCCAAGAAGGCCGGGACGCCCGACACCGGGGTGCCGGACGTCGACCCGTGGGTGGCCGAGTGCTGGACGGACGTCCTGGGCGGCACCGAGGGTGACTTCTTCGCCGAGGGCGGCACCAGCCTCGCGGCGGCCCGGCTGGTCTCGGCGCTGCGGACCCGCTACCCGGCGGTCACCGTCGGCGACGTCTACGACAACCCGACGCTGCCTCAACTGGGCAGGCACCTGTCGGCGCTCGACGCGCCGGAGGTCGTGACCACCGACCGGATCGTCACGCCGATGCCGCGCCGCGCCGCGATCGCGCAGGCGGCGCTCACCGTGCCGCTGCTCAGCGTCGGCGCGCTGCGCTGGGTGGTGGCGTTGGCCGCGCTGAACAACCTGGTGGGCCTGCCCTGGGCCCCGGTCGTCTCGTGGTGGTGGGTGCTCGCGGGCGCGCTGCTGTTCGTCAGTCCGGCGGGGCGGATCGCGCTGGCCGCGGGCGGCGCCCGGCTGCTGCTGCGCGGCCTGAGACCGGGCACGTACCCCAGGGGCGGCGGCACGCACCTGCGGCTGTGGTTCGCCGAGCAGCTCTCCGAGCGGCTCGGGGTGGGCGAGGTGTCCACCGCCCCGTGGCTCACCCACTACGCGCGGGCGCTCGGCGCCCAGGTCGGCGACGACACGGACCTGCACTCGATGCCGCCGATCACCGGGATGCTCAAGCTGGGCCGGTACGCGGCCGTCGAGCCCGAGGTCGACCTGAACGGCTACTGGATCGACGGCGACCAGGTGCGCGTCGGCGAGATCAAGATCGGTGCCTCCGCCACGGTCGGCGCCAGGACGACCCTCTTCCCCGGCGCGAAGATCGGCAAGAACGCCCAGGTCGCGCCCGGTTCGGCGGTGGCGGGCTCGGTGCCGTCCGGGGAGCGCTGGGCGGGCGTGCCCGCGAGCCGGATGGGCAAGGCCCGTCCGCCGTCGGCCGGCCGCCCGCCGCGCTCGTGGCACTGGGCGACGGCCTACGGGCTGTCCGCGCTGGTCCTGAGCGCCTTCCCGGTGATCGCCGCGCTGCCCGGCCTCGCCGTCCTGCTGCGCGGCGGCGCGCCCTCCCTGACGTCCGTCCTGTACGGGGTGCCGGCGGCCACCGTCGCCTCGACGGCCACCCTCGCCCTGCTGACCGTGATCTCGGTTCGGCTGCTGTCCGCCGGCCTGCACGCCGGGCAGCACCCGGTGCACAGCCGCCAGGCCTGGCAGGCGTGGGCGACGGGCCTGCTGATGTCGATGGCGCGGGTCTGGCTGTTCCCGCTGTACGCGAGCATGGTCACCCCCGCCTGGCTGCGCGCCCTGGGCATGAAGGTCGGCCGGGACGTGGAGCTGTCGACGGTGCTGGCGCTGCCGTCGATGACCTCGGTCGGCGACGGCGCCTTCCTCGCCGACGACACGATGGTCGCGCCGTACGAGCTGGAGGGCGGGCGGCTGCGGGTCGACCACGTGCGGATCGGCAAGCGCGCGTTCCTCGGCAACTCGGGAATGACCGCGCCGGGGCGCAAGGTGCCCAAGGACGGGCTGGTCGCGGTGCTGTCGGCGGCGCCGAAGAAGGCCAAGGCGGGCTCGTCGTACCTGGGGATGCCTCCGGTGGAGCTGCGCAGGGCCGCCGAGGAGGGCGACCGGAGCCGCACCTACGACCCGCCGCCGAGGCTGAGGTTCGCCCGCGCCGCGGTCGAGGTGTGCCGCGTGGTGCCGGTGATGTGCACGGTCGCGGTGGCCGTGCTCGTCGCGGCGGCCCTGGAGTGGCTGGCGGGGGCGTACGGCTTCGCGGCGGCGGCGGCCCTGTCGGGCGTGGCGGTGCTGGGCGGCGGGGTGCTCGCCGCGGCGACGGCGACCGTGGCCAAGTGGGTCCTGGTGGGCCGGATCGCGGTGGGCGACCGGCCGCTGTGGAGCTCGTTCGTGTGGCGCAACGAGCTGGCCGACACCTTCGTGGAGGTGCTGGCCGCGCCCTGGTTCGCCCAGCGCTGGCTGGGGACCGCGCCGCTGAACCTGTGGCTGCGCTCCCTGGGGGCCCGCGTGGGCCGGGGGGTGTGGTGCGAGACCTACTGGCTGCCGGAGGTCGACCTGGTCAGCCTGGGCGACGGGGCGACGGTGAACCGGGGATGCGTGTTGCAGACCCACCTGTTCCACGACCGTGTGATGAGCATCGATACTGTCGTCATGCGGGACGGCTCCACCCTCGGACCCCACGGGGTGGTCCTGCCCGCGGCGACGATCGGGGAGAACACCACGGTCGGACCGGCGTCCCTGGTGATGCGCGGCGAGTCCGTGCCCGCCGGGACCCGCTGGTTCGGCAACCCGATCGCGGCGTGGGCCCGGCGGGGATAGCGCACGAAGAACAGAGGAAGCCGGTGTGACCCTGAGCACGACCTCCATCCCTCAGCTGTACTTCCCCATGCACGGCGACGACGGCTACCGGGTGGAGCACTACGACCTGACCCTCGACTACCGGGTGACCCCCAACCGCCTGGGCGGGGTGGCCAGGATCTCCGCGGTCGCGCTGCGGCGGCTCACCCGGGTCGCCTTCGACCTCGGCGCCCTCCGGGTGAGCGGCGTGCTGGTCGACGGCGCGCCGGTGCGCTTCACCCATCGCGGGGGCAAGCTGCACCTGTCGCCGCCGGGGCTGCGGCCCGGCCGGTTCACCGTCGAGATCCGCTACTCGGGCACCCCCCAGCCGGTGAGCAGCCACTGGGGCGGGCTCGGTTGGGAGCAGCTCACCGACGGCGTGATCGTGGCCAGCCAGCCGATCGGGGCGCCCTCGTGGTTCCCGTGCAACGACCGGCCCGACGACAAGGCCACCTACCGGATCTCGGTCACCACCGCCTCCGCGTACCACGTGGTCGCCAACGGGGAGCTGACCTCCAAACGGCGGGCGGCCTCGACGACCACGTGGGTGTACGAGCAGGCCGAGCCGATGGCCTCCTACCTGGCGAGCGTGCAGATCGGCCGCTACCAGCAGGCCGAGCCGAGCCCGGGGATGCGGCTGGTCTTCCCCACCAGGTTCGCCTCGCGGGTGCGCCACGACTTCGAGCGCCAGGGCCGGATGATGGAGGTCTTCCGCGAGCGGTTCGGCCCCTACCCGTTCGGCTCCTACACGGCGGTGGTCGTGGACGACGAGCTGGAGATCCCGGTCGAGGCGCAGGGCATGTCGATCTTCGGGGTGAACCACGTGGACGGCAGGCGGGGCGAGGAGCGCCTGGTCGCCCACGAGCTGGCCCACCAGTGGTTCGGCAACAGCCTGACGGTGGCCGACTGGAGCGGCATCTGGCTGCACGAGGGGTTCGCCTCGTACGCGGAGTGGATCTGGTCGGAGAGTTCCGGCGGCCTGTCATCCGATGACCACGCGCAGCGCTGGCACCGCCGACTCTCCGCGCTCCCCCAGGACTTCGTGCTGGCCGACCCGGGGCCGCGACGGCTGTTCGACGACCGGGTCTACAAACGAGGCGCGCTCACCCTGCACGCGCTCCGCCGCACCGTCGGCGACGAGTCCTTCTTCGCGCTGCTCAGGGAGTGGACGGCCGGGCACCGCCACGGGACCGTCACCACCGGCGCGTTCACCGCGCTGGCCGCGGGCCGCACCACGCGGCCGCTGGACGAGCTGTTCGCCGGCTGGCTGCGGGACCGCCGCCTGCCCGCCCTCCCCTGACCTTCACACATCGGATGACTGCTATAACGGTCTACAACTTCGTGGAGGTACGGCATGCGCGTCGCGTTGCACACCCGGGTCAAGCCGGGCAGGGAGTCGGAGTACGACCGGGCGCACCGGGAGGTGCCCGCCGAGCTGACCGAGGCCATCAGGAGGGGCGGCGCGCACGAGTGGACGATCTGGCGCAGCGGCCAGGACCTGTTCCACGTGATCGACTGTGACGACTACGAGGCGCTGCTGTCGTCGCTGGCGGACCTGCCGGTGAACATCACCTGGCAGGCCAGGATGGCCGAGCTGCTGGAGGTCGTGCACGACTACTCCGGGGAGGGCGCGGGCAAGGGCCTCCCGGCGGTGTGGCGGCTGCCCTGACGCCTTTCCGGAAAGCCCGAGGCCTCCCCTCGGGAAGGCCGGAGGCGCCCCGGGACCCCTCCGGATCTCCGGAAGGACCTGAGGCCTGTCCGGTCCGGATTCCCGGGAGGACCTGAGCCCCTGTCAGGGAAACGAGGTCACGCCGGCTCGGTCGCGAGACAGAAGCCCAGCTGGTTGTACAGCTCCAGCTGGTCGTAGTAATCCCGGTGAGTGACGACCTTGTCGTCCTCGATCGTGCACAGGCCGCACCCCCGAAAGATGATCTTACGGCCGGTTCCCTCCGCCACGTGACCGTCGGGCAGGAGGAAGGACCCCGTGTGGGTGCCCGTGAACGTCCACTCGGTGACGGCGGGGTCGCTGCAGTGCACCTTGTACCAGGGGGTGACGTGCATGTCCGGGAAACCTTCCAGCAAATGCTGGTAGTACCAGAAGATCTGTTCACGACCTTCGGCGATGCCCGCCGGTGTGACGAAGACGGCGTCCTCGCTGTAGAAATCCATCAGCTTGTCGATTTTATGCTCGTTGAGCGCGTCGAACAGCCTGTCTTTGATATCGCGAGCATCGGGCATGCCGTACCTCCCTGGCCGTCAGAACCACGGTATAACCGATTTTTTGGCAGCGGAAGGGTGGCGGCGGCATCCGCCACGAAGCCAGGGCACACGCACTGAGCAGCGACGATGTGAAGCACTTCGGAGGATCGCGGCGGGCTACGATACCCCTGAAGCCCGGAACCTTTCAAGGCACGGTCATCCCAGAATCGGCAAACACATACCCCTCGAACCGGCGGCGGATTTCCAGAGAATCCCTCATCGGCCACATCGGGCGGGCAGCGCGACGGTCTTTCATTGAATTCGCCTGAGGTGATCGTAGAACGATGTTTTGACGATGATGGCCGGCCGGTGACCCGGGCTGATCGGGCGGCACGGAACTTGAACAGATATCTCCCCCCGCCTCTTTTCCGTGCCCGGCATTGATGACAGCCTGAAAAGGCCGGATTTCTCACCGCACGCCGGGCATGGTCGCGGCGGGCCGAACGCCGGAGAGGCCCCGGGCGACCGGAACGGCCCCGGCGGGTGGGGCCGAGGGGCGGCCAACCCTACGGAGGCGAAATGAGCGGAAAGAACGATCGCACGACCAACCGGCTCGCCCGCGCGCTGGGCTGGGCAGGTCTGGGGCTGGGGCTGGGATACGCCGCGGTACGGATGAACCGGCACCGCCCGGATCGAGGGCGCGAGGGCCCGATGAGCCTGCGCGCGGCCATCACGATCAACCGTCCTCGCCCGGAGGTGTACCGGTACTGGCACGACTTCGAGAACCTTCCCCGCTTCATGACGCACCTGGACTCGGTGGAGACGACCGGCGACGGGCACTCGCACTGGAAGGCGAGGGGGCCCCTGAAGCCCGTCGAGTGGGACGCGGAGATCGTCGAGGACAGGTCCGACGAGCTGATCGCCTGGCGGTCCCTGCCGGGCGCCCTGGTCGGCAACAGCGGTTCCGTGCGCTTCGCCGACGCCCCCGGCGGGCGCGGCACGGAGGTGCGGGTGAACCTCGCGTACGACCCGCCGGGCGGCAGGGCCGGCCTGGCCTTCGCCAGGATTCTGGGCGAGCATCCCGAGCAGCAGGTGCGCGACGACCTGCGCCGGTTCAAGCAGGTCCTGGAGACCGGCGAGGTGGTCCGCTCGGAAGGCAGCCCGGAGGGCACCCGCGCGCTGCGGCAGGCCATGCAGCGTCCCGCCCAGCCCGTGCCGCTCTGAAGCCGTGACGTGAGGAGAATCCCATGAAGGCCAACTGCTGGATGGGCCGCAACACCGTCGAGGTCCGGGAGGTTCCGGATCCCAGGATCCTGAACTCCCGCGACGCCGTCGTCCGTATCACCTCGTCCGCGATCTGCGGCTCCGACCTGCACCTCTACGACGGCTACGTCCCGACCATGAAGAAGGGCGACATCCTCGGCCACGAGTTCATGGGCGAGGTGGTGGAGGTGGGCCCGAAGGTGACGACCCTGAAGGTCGGCGACCGGGTGGTCGTGCCCTTCCCGATCGCCTGCGGCAACTGCACCTCCTGCGAGCACGGCATGTTCTCGGTGTGCGAGAACTCCAACCCCAACGCGGGCATGGCCGAGAAGCTCATGGGTCACACCCCCTCGGGCATCTTCGGCTACTCCCACATGCTCGGCGGCTATCCGGGGGGCCAGGCCGAGTACGCGCGCGTGCCCTTCGCCGACGTGGGACCGATAAAGATCGAGGACGACCTGCCGGACGAGAAGGTGCTGTTCCTGTCCGACATCCTGCCCACCGGCTGGATGGGCGCGGAGATGTGCGACATCAAGCCCGGCGACACGATCGCCGTGTGGGGAGCCGGCCCCGTCGGCCAGTTCGCGGTCGCCAGCGCCTACCTGATGGGCGCCGAACGGGTCATCTGCATCGACCGCTTCCCCAACCGGCTGAGGATCGCCGAGCGCGCGGGCGCGGAGACGCTCAACTACGAGGAGGTCGACGTCCTCGACGCGCTGCGGGACATGACCGCCGGCCGCGGCCCGGACGCGTGCATCGACGCCGTGGGGATGGAGGCCCACCACCCCACCCCCGCCATGTACGCCTACGACCGGGTCAAGCAGGCGACCCGGCTGGAGACCGAACGGCCGTACGCGCTGCGCGAGGCGATCATGGCCTGCCGCAACGGCGGGATCGTGTCCGTGATCGGCGTCTACGGCGGCGTGCTCGACAAGTTCCCGATGGGCTCCCTGATGAACCGGTCACTGACCCTCAGGAGCGGTCAGTGCCACGTCCAGCGCTACCTGAAGCCCCTGCTGGCGAAGATCCGCGACGGCGACATCGACCCCAGCTTCGTGATCACCCACCGCATGCGGCTCGAGGACGCCCCGCGCGGCTACGAGATGTTCAAGAACAAGCAGAACGACTGCAACAAGATCGTCCTGACCCCGTAGCCGGCGCTCCGTCACCCCGGCCCACGGTGGGCCGGGGTGACGGAGCGGAACCGGCGGTGACGAGGGCGACGGGAGCGGGTGCTGGGTACGGGCGGCCGGGAGCACGGCTCGCGGAGCGGCGTGGTCGCTATCGTGGGCGGGTGCCTCCCGTCCCCGGTGACCACCCGCCCCGCGTCCTCCGCACCCGCCTGCTCGCCGTGCTCGCGGCGCTGGTGACCGTCGCCGCCGGGCTGACCGTCCGCGCGGTCACCGGCGGCTGGTTCGGCAAGTACGCGGGCGACGCCCTCTACACCGTGCTCGCGTACGCGCTGGTGGTGCTGGTGTGGCCCCGGGTCACCCCGGTGCGGGCCGCGGTCGGCGCGCTGGCGTTCAGCTGGGCGGTCGAGCTGGCCCAGCTGACGCCGGTTCCCGCCGCTCTCTCCGAGGCGAGCGTGGTGGCCAGGCTGGTGCTCGGCAGCACGTTCGGCGCGGCCGACCTCGTGGCGTACGCGGCCGGGGCCGTCCTCGCCGCGTCGGCCCACACCCTGGTCGGGCGCCGTTCCCGGCGGCGGGAACGGGCGTTCGCGGCGCCCTGAGCATCGCCGGGCGGATCATATGATTTTCAGACCATGCCTGAAGGACACACCATCCATCGCCTGGCCGGAGAGCACCGGCGGGCGTTCGGCGGGCGGGCCGTGCGCGCGGAGAGCCCGCAGGGGCGGTTCGCCGCCGGGGCCCTGCGGATCGACGGCCGGGTGCTCACCGAGGCCGACGCCCACGGCAAGCACCTGCTGCTGGGCTTCGACGACGAGCGCTGGCTGCACGTCCACCTCGGCATCTACGGCAGGTACACCTTCGGCCAGGCACCCGTGCCCCCGCCGACGGGGCTGGTGCGCCTGCGGCTGAGCAACGCGGGCGAGTACGCCGACCTGCGCGGCCCCAACACCTGCGAGCTGCTCGACCCGGCGGGCAAGGCGGCGCTGCACGCCAGGCTCGGGCCCGACCCGCTACGGGCTGACGCCGATCCCGAGGTCGCCTGGCGGCGGATCAGCCGCAGCCGCGTCTCGGTCGGGGTCCTGCTGATGGACCAGTCGGTCGTCGCGGGCGTGGGCAACATCTACCGGGCCGAGGCGCTGTTCCGCCAGGGGATCGACCCGTCACGGCCCGGCCGCGCCCTCACCCACGGTCAGTGGGAGGCGATCTGGGCGGATCTGGTGCTCCTGATGGCCGAGGGCGTCCGGGTGGGCCGCATCGACACGGTCAGGCCCGAGCACACGCCGGAGGCGATGGGCCGCCCGCCCCGCGTCGACGGCCACGGCGGCGAGGTCTACGTCTACCGGCGCTCCAGCATGCCCTGCTTCCTGTGCGGCACCGAGGTCCGCACGGAGGTGCTCGCCGGGCGCAACCTCTTCTGGTGCCCGGTCTGCCAGGTCGGCTGACCTCCGCGCGGGCCCGGGACATCGAAGCGAGGCGAGGTCCCCGAAACCGGCACCGGCACCGGCACCGGAGAGTGCCTCACATCAGCGTCCTGGCCGTCCAGAGCTCGGGGAAGATCTCCCGCCGCATGCTCCGCTCGAGCCAGCTCAGGCCGCTCGACCCGCCGGAGCCCGGCTTGGCGCCCATCGAGCGCCGTACCGCCATCAGGTGCCGGTAGCGCCAGTCGGAGAACTGCTCGGCCAGGTCGGTCAGCGCCTCGGCCAGCGGCGCGAACGGGCCGCCGTAGACCTCGACCCAGACCGCCTCGACCTCGGGGTCGGGCCCGTACTCGGCGGCCGGGTCGCGATCGAGCACCGAGCGGGGAACCGCGTGGCCCGCGCGGGCGAGGAAGGCCAGGACCGAGTCGTAGAGGCTCGGCCGGTGCAGCGCCTCCACGAGTTCCTCGTACGCCTCGGGGTTGCGGCGGTGCGGCCGGATGAGCGCCTCGGACTTGTTGCCGAGCAGGAACTCCACGTGGCGGTAGAAGGCCGACTGGAAGCCCGAACCCTCGCCGAGGGCGTCGCGGAAGGAGTTGAACTGCGCGGGGGTCAGCCAGCTCAGCGCGGCCCAGGCGGCGTTGAGCGCCTCGAAGTGCCGTACGGTACGCCTGATCGTCAGGGTCGCGGCGGTGACGTCGTCCGCGTCGAGCTGCCGCTGGGCGAGGCGCCACTCGGTGCGGAGCAGTCCGAAATAGAGCTCCATCACCTGGGTGGTGACCAGGAACGGCAGCTCTTCCGGGACGTCGGTGACGGTGCGCTGGAGCCCGTGCAGGGTGGCGGTGCCCACGTAGTCGTCGTAGGGCGTACCGGTTTCGAAGCCCAGCGTCGGCAGCCCCTCGTTGGCCTCGGCGCGCGCCTTACGGTCCTGCTCCGTGAGCTGCTTGATGCCGGTCATCACTCCTCCTTCGTCGGTCTACCTCCATGGTGGTCTGTATCGGTCTGTACGGAAATAATGGGAGAAAGGTAATTATTGGATTGGGCCTTCGGAACGGAAGGCATCGAGCGGATCAAGTTACGACGTGACGGAGCGTGACCGTGGACGCGATGGACTGGGCGTTGCTGGCCGAGCTGCAGGGCGATGCGCGACTGTCGTACAGCGAGCTCTCGCGCCGGGTGCACCTGTCGGCTCCGGCGGTGGCGGAGCGGGTGCGGCGGCTGGAGGAGACCGGGGTGATCACCGGCTACCACGCCCGGATCGACGCGGCGCGAGCCGGGCGCGGGGTGGCCGCCCTGATCAGGATGTCGTGCTACGGGCCCCGCTGCGTGCTCCGCGACGAGCAGGCGCTGGCCTGGCCGGAGATCCTCGAGGTGCACCGGGTGACCGGCGACGCGTGCTGCCTGCTGCGGGTGGCCGCCTCCTCGATGACGGCCTTCGAGGAGATGATCGACCGGCTCGCTCCGTACGGTCACCCGTCGAGCATGATGGTGCTGTCCAGCCCCGTCCCCTGGCGCCCGCTGTCCCCCACCTGAGAAGCCTTCCGAGAGTCCTCTGCCGGGGCCTTCGAGAGGGCCTTCGCCCGGCGAACCCGCCACCATCGGCGGAGGGCCCGCCGGCGGAGGCGGGTCAGGAGGGTCTGCGGTGCTCGGCGACCGCCCCGGCGGTGGCCCGCCAGATCGGTGACGCGGGATCGATGACGTCGAAATGATCGCCCGACATCTCGAGATACGTCACCTGGTCGCCTGACTCCTGGGCGGCTCGCGCGTAGCGGCGCCCGAAGTCGACCAGGTCCAGGTCGTCCCCGCCGCCCTGCACGATGAGCTGGGGCACCCCGAGGGGGAGCCGTTCCAGCGGCCCGGAACGCCGGTAGGCCGCGGGCGCCTCGGCGGCGGATCCGCCGAGCGCGACGGCGACCGCGCCGGAGCTCATGTGCCTGCGGTCCCCCTCGGCCAGGTCGAGTACCCCCGCCAGCGAGACGGCCAGGGTGATCCGGTGGTCGTCGGCGGCGGCGCGGAGGGCGAGTTGCCCGCCCGCCGAGTGGCCGATCACCACGAGCGGCCCCCGGGCGCTCTCCGCCGCGAGGGCGACGCCCCGGGCGACGTCCGAGGTGGTCGCGTCCCAGCCGTGCAGGTCGGGGCGGCGGTATTCGAGGTTCCAGGCGGCGAACCCGCGCTCGGCGAGGTCGACGGCGAGCGCGTCCATCAGGTCCGCCCCCCAGATGGACCGCCAGAAACCACCGTGCAGCAGCACCGCGGTGGGCGTCCGTTCCCCGGTCCCGCGCGCCGCCGTCACCGCGGGCGCCTGCCCGCCGGCCTCGTACGGCGGCGCCCCGGCGGGTGTCTCACGCGGCGGAACCGAGGCGGGCGCCTGACCGGCGGACCCGTACGGGAGGCGCACCTCCGCCCACTGGTCGGGGTGGTCGCCATAGGCGATCCGGTGCGCGGGCCGGCGCAGGCGGTGCACGGCGTGCCTGATCGCCCAGGTCAGCCCCCAGACCCCCCGCCCGTGTATGTGGGTTCCCGTCGTGCTCCTCGTGCCGCCCGTGTCCACCGCACCGCCCGGGGACCCCGCGCCACCCGCGAACGTCGCACCGCCCGCAGAGCCCGTGCCGCCCGCGCCGTCCACGGAGGCGGGAAGCGGGGCGTCGGCCTTCGTCAGGTCGAGCCAGACCGCGTCGGGACGCTCGGCGAACAGGGCGCGGGCCTCCGGATCCGGGCCGGGCAGGACGACCAGGACGTCCGGTGACTCCAGCCCCGCCCGGAAGCCGGACAGGTCCGAGGCCGCCGACACCGTCCCGCTGACGCCGAGAGCCGCGAACTCGCGATCGGCCACCTCGGTGAGCAGGCGAAGGTCCGCGACCAGCCCGGGACCGGTGAGCACCAGCACATGCGAATTCGGAGGAAACATCCGATTATTCTGCCCCATTACGCCATGTTTACGGCTCGGGGATATATGCCTGCATCAGCAGTTTCTCGGCGTCGCCCAGATAGCTCTCCAGGGCCCGTTCGGCCTCGGCCGCGCGTCCGGCCTCCATGAGCTCGACCAGCTCCAGGTTGCGGGCCACGAACGGCTCGTGGAAGGCGCGGGGGTTCTTCATGACGTGGAAGACCAGGCGGAGCTCGGCCAGCAGCTGGCGCATCGCCTCGTCCAGGCGGGGGCTGCCGTTCAGGGCGGCGAGGCTCTGGTGGAAGCGGATGTTGGCCGTGCCGACGTCCTGCCAGCGTCCCTCGACGGCGGCGCGGGACGCCTCGGCGACGGCCTCCTTGATGGCGGCCAGGGCCTCCCGGGGGGCGTGCGCGCCGTTCCGCACCGCGGCACCCTCGATCACCCGGCGCACCCGGTAGAGGTCGGCCACGTCCTCGGCCGACAGCACGCGGACGAACACCCCCCGGTTGAGCCGATGCTCCAGCAGACGTTCGTGACCGAGCAGCCGGAACGCCTCGCGCAGGGTGTTGCGCGAGACCTCCAGCGCCGCGCCGATGCTCTCCTCCGACAGGCGCTGGCCTGGGACGAAAAGCCCTTCGGCGATCCGGTCCCTGAGGATGTCGGCGACCACCTCGGCCGCGCTGCTGCGTCCGAGGCGGCCGCGGTCGCGCTGTAGCGCCGCGGTGACGTTTTCCACGGCTCCAAGAAATCATCAAACAAACCTATTGTCGAATTGTTCAACGATTCTTATGTTGATAGGGACTCACCACGAAGCTAGTCCACGGGACATCCCCCCACAAGAAGCTCACAAGAAGCTAAGGAGCGCACGCGATGGCAAGCTCCCAGACCAGGCGGGTCATTGTGGCCGGACTGGTCGGCACCTCCCTGGAGTGGTACGACTTCTTCCTCTACGGCTCGGCCGCCGCGCTGGTCTTCAACAAGCTCTTCTTCCCCACCTTCGAGCCGCTGACCGGGACTCTGCTGGCGTTCCTCACCTACGCGATCGGGTTCGTCGCGCGACCGCTCGGCGGGATCGTGTTCGGCCACTTCGGCGACCGGGTCGGCCGCAAGAACGTGCTGGTGGTGACGCTGCTGCTGATGGGCGTCGCCACCTTCCTGATCGGCCTGCTGCCCGGCTACGCCACCATCGGCGTGGCCGCCCCGCTGCTGCTCGTCACCCTGCGCTTCGTACAGGGGCTCGGCCTGGGCGGCGAGTGGGGCGGGGCGGTGCTGATGTCCATCGAGCACGGCGATCCCCGGCGGCGCGGGTTCAACGCGAGCTGGCCGCAGGTCGGGGTGCCCGCGGGAAACCTGCTGGCGGCGGGCGTGCTCGGGATCATGTCCGCGGCGCTTCCCGAGGAGGCGTTCCTGTCCTGGGGATGGCGGGTGCCGTTCCTGCTGTCGGGCGCGCTGGTGGTCGTGGGCCTGTGGATCCGCCTGCGGATCGTGGAGTCACCGCTGTTCGCCCAGGTCGAACGGGCCGGCGCGAAGGCCCGGATGCCGCTGGTGGAGGTGCTGCGCACGCACCCGCGCGCGCTGATCTCCGCGGGCTTCGCGCGCATCGGCGTGGACGTCGCCTTCTACATCTTCGTGACCTACATCCTGGCCTACGTCACCGGCCCCCTCGGGCTCGAACGCGGGGTCGCGCTGAACGCGGTGCTGATCGGCTCCGCCTTCCAGCTCTTCCTGATCCCGCTGTTCGGCGCGCTGTCGGACAGGGTCGGCCGCCGGCCGGTCTATCTGGCGGGCGTGGTCGGAGCCGCGGTCTGGGTGTTCGCCTTCTTCCCCCTGCTCGACACCGGATCCTTCCCGGTGATCGCGCTGGCCTCGATCGTGGCCCTGGCCTGCCACGCCGCGATGTACGGGCCCCAGGCGGCCTTCATCGCCGAGCTGTTCAGCACCCGCCTGCGCTACAGCGGCGCCTCGATGGGCTACCAGGTCGCCGGGATCTTCGGGGGCGCCCTCGCCCCGATCATCGCGCTGTGGCTGTTCGACCGGTTCGACAGCACCCTCGCCGTCTCGCTCTACGTGGTCGCCGCGCTGGCCGTCACCGCGGTGGGCCTGGCCATGGCCCCCGGGGCGCACGACGACGACCTGCCCGCCCCCCTCGACGGCACGCCCGGCGACGTCCCCGCCGGAGACCCCGGCGGCCTCTCCGACGGCGACCCGGGAACGCGCACGGGGACCGCTTCCCGGGACGCCTGACCTCCCGGCCGCGGTCACCGGCCCTCCCCGGTGGCCGCGGTTCTCCCCAAAGCCGGAAATCGCCTGATTTTTCGGACATTTCATCGAACTCACCGGCCCACCGGCTCGTCGAACCCGGTTGGAGCACGTGAGGAACCATCAGAGCCCGCCACGAAGGGAAGCCGGTCGGGCCGGCGGCCGGGGACGGCCATCCCCGGCCGCCGCCCTCCGGTGCCCGCCCAAAGGAGGATCGGCATGCCCATCGGAAAAAGCGTCGCCGCCGTGGTGTTCGCGGTCATCGCGGTGATCGTCCTGATCAGCGTCGGAGGTGGCTTCGCACGCACCGAACCGGGCCAGGTGGCCGTCGTCAGGGACGGCGGCCCGCTGGACGACTCCGGGATCCGGCAGGTCATCCCGCCGGACTCGGGACTCACCTGGGTCGGCCTGTGGTCGTCGGTGCACTCCTATCCCGCCCAGCAGCGGATCTACACCATCACCACCGACGCCAAGCGGGCCAGTTCCAGCGGCGTGGACGAGGTGACCGTGCCGAGCTCCGACGGGGTGAACCTCGGCATCGAGGGCACGCTCTACTTCACGCTCAACCTCGACCAGGAGATGCTCAAGCGCTTCGACGACAGGTACGGCACCCGCACCTACCTGGGCCAGGACGGCGAGTCGCGCTCCGCCTGGGACGGGGACGAGGGATGGAACGCGTTCTTCATCCAGTCCGTGCGACCGGTGATCTACAACGCCCTGCGCAGCCAGATCGGCGCCGCCGAGTGCGCCGAGCTGCTCTCCTCCTGCTCGCTGGTGCAGACGACCTCGAACAAGAAGGCCCTGCCGGCCGTCATCGACAGCAACGCCTCCATCATCCGCGCCCAGAACGGCATCAACCAGATCCTGGAGCGCGACCTGGAGCAGCTGCTCGGCGGTCGTTTCTTCACCGGCCTGCGGTTCACGCTGGTCCGGGTGACGCTGCCGTCCGAGATCCAGGCCGCGGTGAACAAGACCCAGGTCGCCCAGGCGGGGATCGCCGAGGCGAAGGCGAAGGCGTCACAGGCCGACGTCGAGGCCGAGGCGAAGATCAGGCAGGCCGAGGCGGACGCGAAGGCGTCGGTCGCGCTGGCCAAGGGTGAGGCCGAGGCGAACAGGCAGCTCCAGGAGAGCTACCGCAAGTGCCGTGCCTGCGTCGAGATCGACAAGCTGAACGCCCTCCCCGAGGGCATCACCGTCTACGCCCCGGGCAACTCCGACATCGTCGTCCCCGCGAAGTGAGCCCGGTCCTCGACGCGGCTTCTCCCCGGATCGCAGGCCCCCAGGACGGCCGGTTCGTCCCGGCGAGGTGAACCCGGCCCCCGCATGCGAGGCCGGGTTCGCCTGAGTCCGGGCACAGGCCTCTCCAGGCCTGGGCACGCACCAAGCCGTGCATATAAGATCACTAAAATGATGGTATGTCCGCTTACCGGGAAGATCTCTAGCCGTGGAACCTCCGAGACGTTAACGTCTGCGCATGCGCCACGTTGAGATCTCGGGCAAGCGACTCCGGCTCAGGGAGATCACCCTCGGCGACGTGGACGCCCTGCATGCCGTGTACGGCGACCCGACGGCCACCGAGCACCTGCCGTTCGACCCCCGCACCCGCGAGGAGGTCGAAGAGACGATCATCGAGGCGATCAAGGGTTCGGAGGTCGAGCCCCGGCGTCTCTACGTGCTGGCGGTGACCGACCTCGACGACGGCGAGGCCTTCGGCGTCGCCCGGCTGCACATCGAGGCCGACCACCCGCACAGCGCCGAGATCGGCCTCGGACTCCGTCCCGACCACTGGGGCCGGGGCATCGGTACCGACCTGATCCGGCTGATCCTGACGTTCGGCTTCCGCGACCTGCGCCTGCACCGCATCTGGGGCGCCCGCTCCCCCGCCAACACCGCCGCCCAGCTGGCGATGCTGGTCGCCGGGATGGTCGAGGAGGGCAGGATCAGGCACCACGTACGGGCCCGCGGGGCCTGGCGCGACTCCATCGTGCACTCGGCGCTGGAGGACGAGTGGGAGGGCCACCGTGACGTCTGACCCAAGGCGTCTCCCAGCCACGAACCGGCCACGAACCGGACGCGCGCCGGCCGCGAGCCAGACGAACCGACCACGAACCGGCCACGAGCCGGCCGTGAACCGCCCGCGCACCGGTCGTGAACCGGCCTCGGACGCGGGAGAATCCACCCCTGAACCTCCCCTTTTCAGAATGTTGTGACGGGAATGCTGCCGTTTCCGGTCACAGGAAGTGTCAAATGGCCCTAGAGTCCGCGCATGTGAGCGAAAGTCCCATCCTCCCCGTACGAGGGCGCCCGGTGCGACCCTCCGGAAGGCACCGCAGGCCGGTACCCTCCCAGCTCCCGCCCGAGGCACCAGCGCTGGTGCTGGCCGCGCTCGGCGACGCCTCCGGCACCGCCGCGGAGCTCGCGGCCCTCATACGGGGGGACAACCCACAGATCCAGGTCCGCCTGGCCGCCCTCGGCGAGGACGGCAAGGAGCTGACCTCCGAGCTGGAGGCGGCGGCCAGGGAACGGCCGCAGGACGCCACGGCCGCCGTCGTGGTGCCGCTGCTGACCGGCCCGCACCCGGTCGCCGACCGGCTGATCGCCGAGGCCGTGGCCTCCAGCAAGGTCTCGGTGACGGTCACCGACCCCCTGGGGCCGCATCCGCTGCTCGCCGAGGCCCTGCACATCCGCCTGTCGGAGAGAAGCCTGGCGCGGGCCGACCGGATGCGGCTGCTCAACGTCTCCAGCCCGGTCGACGCGGTCATCCTCGCCACCGTCGGCGGCGAGAACGCGGCGGTGGAGGCTCAGCCGACGGCGGTGTTGCTGGCCTCGCGGCTGACCCTGCCCGTCCTGGTCGCCTCCCTCGACAGCGCGCCCGCCGTGGCCGACGCGGCCGGGCGGCTGCGCGGCATCGGCGCCCAGCGCATCGCCCTGTCGCCCTGCGTCCTGGGTCCGGAGGCGGCCCCCGGGCTCGCGGGCGCGGCGGCCGAGGAGATCGGGGCCGAGTGCGCCGACGTCCTCGGGGCGCACGATCTGATCGCTGACCTGGCCGCCCGCGCCTACGGAAGCGTCCTGTCGGCGGACTGAGCGACCCAATGTGATCTGTCCCCTCTGACGGGTAATGACCCGAGTAGTTATCAGAGGGGATAGATCATGCTGTTCGGGAAAGAGCACGTCGACCGATACCGCGCGACCGACGGAGCCGAGGGACACGAGTGGCAGGGCACCACCGCCCTGCTCCTCACCACCACCGGCCGCAAGTCCGGCGAGCCGCGGACCACCCCGCTCATCTACCAGCGCCACGGCGACGACCTCCTCGTCGTGGCCTCCAAGGGAGGCTCCGACGAGCCGCCGCTGTGGTACCTCAACCTCCAGGAGAACCCCGAGGTCGAGGTGCAGGTGCTGGGTGACCGGTTCAGGGCGAGGGCCCGCACCGCCACGCCCGAGGAGAAGCCGGAGATGTGGTCGATCATGACCGCGGCCTGGCCCGCCTACGACGAGTACACCAAGAAGACCGAGCGGGAGATCCCCGTAGTCGTGCTGGAGCGGGTCACGTCATGATCGGCGCCATGCCGGCCGGAGGGATCCCGCCATGATCGGAAGCCGGCACGGCCGGGCCCGGCGAGCGGTGCGAGCCGGTCAGGGCTCCAGCCAGACGTAGCCCGCGAACCGGCCGGTCGTCCCCTCCCTGCGGTGGGAGAACAGGTCGGCGCTCTCGATGGTGCAGCGGGTGTCGTGGGTGATCTCCCCGACGCCCGCCTTGCCCAGCTGCGAGGTGATGGCGGCCCGCAGGTCGAGGGCCGGGGTGTCCTGGCGGGTGATCGACCAGGCCTCGGGAAGCATCACCGCGACCTCGTCACGCATCTCGGCGGGGACCTCGTAGCAGGTGCCGCAGGCCATCGGCCCGATCAGGGCGGTCATCCTCGCGGGGTCCGCGCCGCGCCCGGCCATCTCCTCGACCAGGGCCGTGACCACGCCGGACATGGTGCCGACCCGCCCCGAGTGCGCGGCACCGACCAGTCCGGCCTCCGGCTCGGCCAGCAGGACCGGCGCGCAGTCGGCGCAGAGCGCCGCCAGGCCGAGACCGGGCACGTCGGTGCAGACCCCGTCCAGCGGCGGCGGGTCGTCGCCGAACGGCTCCCTGACGTATCGGACGTCGGCGCTGTGGACCTGCCGCATGAACACGACCCGCTCCAGGCCGAACTCCGCGGCCGTCCTGGCCCTGTTCGCCGCGACCGCGTCCGGCTCGTCGCCGCACATGCCCCCGAGGTTGCGGCTGCCGTACGGATCGGCGCTGACACCACCATGACGATCGGTGATCCTCATCTGAAAGTTCACGGGCCGACCTTACCCGCCCAGGAACCCGGTCCCCCGGACGTTCGTTTCACAAGGACACAGACCCCCCTAGAGATTGCGAGCGTCATGGCGCAGGTTGTGTACGACCGCAAGGAGCAGTACCAGCAGATCGAGAGCGGCCTGATGCCCGGCGAGCAGATCATCGCCGTCTACGACGCCATCGGCGCGGGCACCGGCTTCCTGGGGCTCACCGACAGGCGCGTGATCGTGCAGGACAAGTCGTTCGTCGGGAAAAGGATCGCCATCACGAGCATCCCCTACAACAAGGTCTCGGCGGTGAGCGTGGTGAGCAACAAGTCGATCGCGGGCTCCTTCTTCTCCTCGGGCGCCATCGCCATCCACGTGGGCACCCACACGTACGAGGTGGAGTTCCGGGGCGACAACAAGGCGCACCACGTGCACAACGTGATCCTGCACTTCATCACCGCCTAGGAACTCCCTCGATCACCGCCTGGGACCCCCTTCCGGGAGCGGGAACCGTCACCCGGCGGAGATCGGCGCCTCCCCGCGGGCGACCCGCCGGTAGAGCTCCATCGTCCGCTCGGCGATGCGCTCCCAGGAGAAGTGCTCCACCGCGCGGACCCGCCCGGCCTCGCCCATCCGGGTCGCGAGGGCGGGGTCGGCCAGCAGCCGGTTGACCCGCTCGGCGAGACCGGCGGCGAAGGCCTCGGGGTCGTGCGGGGTGCCGTCGGCGGCCTGGTCGATCGGGACCAGCAGGCCGGTCGAGCCGTCGGCCACGACCTCGGGGATACCGCCGGTGGCGGTGGCCACGACGGCGGTCTCGCAGGCCATGGCCTCCAGGTTGACGATGCCCATCGGCTCGTAGACGGAGGGGCAGACGAACACGGTCGCGTGGGTGAGGATCTGGATCACCTCGGGACGGGGAAGCATCTCCGAGATCCAGACGACGCCCTCGCGGTCGAGCCCGCGCACCAGCGCGGTCACCTCGGCGGCGATCTCGGGCGTGTCGGGCGCGCCCGCGCAGAGCACCAGCTGGGCGTCGGGGTGGAAGTCGCGCGCCGCGTGGAGCAGGTGGACCAGGCCCTTCTGCCGGGTGATGCGGCCCACGAAGACGACGTACGGCCTGCTCGGGTCGATGCCGTGCCGCTCCAGGACGTCGGTGTCCCGGTCGGGGGCGTACTCGCCGGTGTCGATCCCGTTGTGGATCACCGTGACCCTCTCCGGCGAGATCTCCGGATAGCTCGCCAGCACGTCGCGGCGCATCCCCTCGGAGACCGCGATGATCGCGTCGGCGGTGGCCAGCGCGCCGCGCTCGGCCCACGATGACAGCGTGTAACCGCCGCCCAGCTGCTCCGCCTTCCACGGCCGCAGCGGCTCCAGGCTGTGGGTGGTCACCACGTGGGGCGTCCCGTACAGCATCTTGGCGACGTGGCCGGCGAAGTTGGCGTACCAGGTGTGGCTGTGGACCAGATCGGCGCCCTCGCACCCGGCGGCCATCTCCAGATCGACGCCGAGCACCTGGAGCGCGGCGTTGGCCGTCTCCAGGCCGCCGGGCACCCGGTAGGCCGCGACGCCCTCCTCCGGTCGTGACGCTCCGAAGCAGCGGACCCGGGTGTCGGCGAGCCTGCGCAGCTCCCGGGCGAGGTATTCGACGTGAACTCCCGCCCCTCCGTACACGTCGGGGGGATATTCACGGGTCAGCAGATCCACTCGCATGCGATCAGCCTAGTGTTTCATCCCTGTTCATCAGGTTAGGGTCCATCTATGAGAGTCCTCGCGATCGTGCTCGCCGGTGGAGAAGGTAAGAGGCTCATGCCTCTGACAGCTGATCGAGCAAAGCCCGCGGTGCCTTTCGGGGGGATATATCGGCTCGTCGACTTCGTACTGTCCAATCTCGCCAACGGTCACTACCTGCAGATCGTCGTGCTGACGCAGTACAAGAACCACAGTCTCGACCGGCACATCTCCCGGACATGGCGCCTGTCGGCGATGCTCGGCAACTACGTCACGCCGGTTCCCGCCCAGCAGCGCCTCGGGCCGCACTGGTTCTCCGGCTCCGCCGACGCGCTGTTCCAGAATCTGAACCTCATCTACGACGAGATGCCGGACCACGTCATCGTGTTCGGCGCCGACCACATCTACCGGATGGATCCCCGGCAGATGGTCGAGCAGCACATAGAGTCCGGGGCCGAGGTGACGGTGGCCGCGATCCGGCAGCCGCTGTCGCTCGCCGACCAGTTCGGGGTCATCGAGGCCGACCCGGCCGGGCGGCGGATCGTCGCCTTCCGCGAGAAGCCGAAGGACGCGGTGGGCCTGCCGGACGCTCCCGACCAGGTGTACGCGTCGATGGGCAACTACGTCTTCAAGACCCAGTCCATGATCGACGCGCTCAGGGAGGACGCGCTCGACCCGACGAGCAAGCACGACCTGGGCGGCAACATCATCCCGATGATGGTGAAGTCGGGCAGCGCGGAGGTCTACGACTTCGCCGACAACATCGTGCCCGGCTCCACCGAGCGCGACCGGGGCTACTGGAGGGACGTCGGGACGCTCGACGCCTACTACGAGGCCCACATGGACCTCATCTCGGCGCACCCGGTCTTCAACCTCTACAACAGCCGGTGGCCCATCTACACCGGTCACGACCCGCTTCCCCCGGCCAAGTTCGTGCACAACGACGGCGACCGGGTGGGCAGGGCGATCGACTCCCTGGTCTCCGCGGGCGCGATCGTCTCCGGCGGGCTGGCGGAGCGCTCGATCCTCTCCCCCGGCGTGGTGCTGCACTCCCACTCCCAGGTCGAGGACTCGGTCCTGATGGGCAACGTGAAGGTGGGCCGCGGCGCCATCGTCCGCAAGGCCATCATCGACAAGAACGTGATCATCCCGGACGGCGCCAGGATCGGCTTCGACCTGGAGTACGACCGCAGCCGCTTCGCGGTGACCAGCGGCGGCATCGTCGTCATCGGCAAGAACGAGATCGTCGAACGCTGACCGAGGGACCTGTCCCCGGTTCTCCGGCCCCGCCGTGACGGCGGGGCCGGGGCACCCCCCGTACCGGCCGGGCCCGAGCCTCAGTGGTCCCGCCCGGAAGTTCGTCGGGAGTCAGTAGTCGAGGTAGAGATCGCGTACGAGTCCTACGGGGTTCCGCCCCGGGCGGCGCGGCGGCGCTCGGTGAGCCGCCGGGCCTTGGCCGTGTTGCCGCAGTCGGCCATGCGGCACCAGCGGCGGGAGCCGTTGCGGCTCTGGTCGAGGAACAGCCATCCGCAGCCGCCGTCGCGTATGGGGCAGCGGCGTACCCGGGGCAGGTCGGCCGTCCGCAGGACGTCGAGTGCGGCCTCGGCGACCCGGTCGGGTATCAGCATGGCGGGTATCGTGCCGTAGGTGAGCCGCACCTGCGGCGGGTCGCCTCTGTCGAGCACCAGCGCGGCTCTGGCAGCTGCCCCGACCCATCGCTCGTGCAGCACGACCAGCGCGGCCCCGGCCGCGATCGGATCCCCCTCGCCCGCGTCGTCCGCCGGCCCGCCGTCGGCGGGCCGGATCGTTGCGAGCACCACGAGGTGCAGCCCTTCCCGGATGTCCCGTACGGTGGCCAGCCCCGCCTGCGCCGACGCGGGATCGTCGTGCCACGCCTGGCCGGCCCGATCGCGCTCCGCGTCGCTGATCAGGCCTGCCCTGGCCGCCCAGCGCAGCAATGCGGGAGCGTCGGACAGATAGTCGTGGGGCGGCCCGCCGTCGAGCGGTACCCCTCGTTCGAGCGTGTTGACCAGATCGAGCGCGGGGTGCCCGCCGACCAGGGGAAGGTGTCCCACGTCGAGTGACATGCCCTTGAGGCTACCACTCAAGGCAGGCAAGGAGGTTGCACGGTTCGGTGCGTTGAGCATCGGATCACGTGACTCGGGCGCCCTCGGGCAGGAGGTCGGCGGCCGTGGCCGGTGCGCCCTTCCGCCGGCTGGACAGGACCGGCTCGGCCAGCACGATGGCGAACGCCGCCAGGCTGAGCAGCGCCCCGGCCAGTGCCGTGCTGCGCACGCCCGGGCCAGAGAGGAGCACGCTGCCGAGGAACGCGCCCGCGGTGATGCCCACATTGAACGCCATGGAGGTAGCGGCGCTCGCCATGACCGACTCGCCCGGCGCGTACACGAGCACCCGCGATCCCAGTACGGCGGTCAGGCCTGCGAGTGTGAAGCCGGACAGGGAGATCGCGATGACGGTCCCGACCTGGGAGGCGCCGAACGCGTACTGCCCGGCGAGCGCCAACGCCTGTAGGCCTATGAGCCCCGTCATGGTGCTCCAGCCGTGGCGGTCGACGAGGTAGCCCACCACGAACACGCCGGCCAGGCCCGCGATCCCGCGTGCCAGCAGAAGCGGGCCGATCGATGACTCGGTGAAGCCGCTGACGTCGCTCAGGAACGGGCTGATGTAGGTGAACGCCGTGAACGCGCCGGTGACCGCGACCGCCGTGGTGGCCACGATCGACAGGTACCGGCCGCGGTCGGGCGCGCTGCCCCGGTCCGCCGCGCCCTGCCCGGCGGGCGTGTCGGGCAGGACGGCCGCGATCGTGGCGAGGACGAGCAGGGCCAGGCCGCTGAGCGCGAGGAACGCCACCCGCCAGTTGGTCTGCTGTCCGAGCCACGTGCCGGCCGGAATGCCGGTCAGCGCGGCGCTGGAGGCGCCGGCGTACAAAATGGACAGGGCCCGGCCGCGCACCTCGGCCCGGAAGAGGCCGGCGGCGGCCGGCGTCACGATGGCCCAGAACAGCGCCTGGCTCAGCGCGGTCACCATCCGGGCGCCCATGAGCAGCCAGTAGTTCCCCGCCATGGCTGACAGGCAGGTCGCCACGACGAAGATGCCCAACAGGACGCACAGCAGCCGCCGCCGGGGCAGCCGGCGAGTCAGTCGCGTGAGCGGCAGGGACACCAGCACGATGATCAGGCCGTATCCGGTGACCAGGAGCCCGACCGCTGACGGACTGGTGCCGAGATCCCGGGCGATCAGGGGGAGCAGGCCGATGGGCAGCGACTCGGTGGTCACGTAGATGAACACGGCCAGGGTCAGGGCGGTCAGTGCGACGATCGCCGACTTGCTTCCGAAGCGTTCTTGCACGCGGTCTCCTCGGCTGATTCACCATCGTTCGGGATGATGAAGGTAGCTTCTTCACGTCGCCTCGCGAGAATTTCCTGCTGGAAATGAATGTAGACGTGTGTGTGCTACCGGTCAATGCAATTTAGACGGTACGCTGACGGCTATGCAGGAGCCCGAGCGCGGGGCGGCTTCCGGCCATGTCATGCGCCTGGAGATTCAACAGGGTCGCAGGGGCGTGCCGGCCGGGCCGATCGAGCAGCGCACCCGGGACCTGGGGAGGAGATGCCGCCCGAGACCGAGCGCGACCGCCGGCTCGCCCCAGGAGACGACCTCCGAACCCTCCACGACCTCCCCGCCACCCGAACCACTTCGACCGGCACGCCCCCGGGGTTCGCCGGTCACCGTCCGTCATGAGGAGTCCGAAGGGGGACGGCGTGCGGATCGTTGTCGGTGGCGGGTGACATGATCCGGCGATGCCGGAAAACAGTGCTTCGATCGCGTCCTTCTGGGACGCTGTCGCCGCCTCCTTCGACGAGGAGGCCGACCACGGCCTTCGCGACCCCCGGGTCAGGGCCGCCTGGGCGGAGCGCCTGCGCTCCTGGATGCCCGCCTCTCCCGCCGACGTCCTGGATCTGGGGTGCGGCACCGGCTCGCTGTCCCTGGTGCTCGCCGAACAGGGCCACCGGCCGGTCGGGGTGGAGCTTCTCCTGGCGGCGCTGCGGCCGCTGGTCGAGACCGCCCGCGTCGAGCCTCTGCTCGATCCCGCCCTGTGGGGGCGGGCCATCGAGGACGAGAGATACGCCGTCGTCGCGTTCGCGTAACCGTCTGGACGTACCTGCCCCTCTCCGCGCGACTTCTTGATCGGTACGGGATAGATTCTCCCGATACGTTGCACGACTTCCCGGAGAGCCCCAAGGACCTCCGGACAGACCCCCAGGTACGAGAGATCACATGTTCGGCATCATTCGTCCCTGCGGCGAGCACTCCTGCCCGACGCTGCACCGGGCCTGGATGGCACACCTGTGCGGGCTGTGCCTGACCCTCAGGGACGGGCAGGGGCACGCGGCCCGGCTGGCCACCAACTACGACGGCCTGATCATCTCGGTGCTGGCCGAGGCGCAGGGGCCGGCGGGCTCCCCGCACCGGACCGCCGGCCCCTGCGCGCTGCGCGGGTTCCGGCCGGCGGACGTGGTGGACGCGCGGGCCGCGGGCGTACGGCTGGCCGCCACGGTGTCGCTGGTCCTCGCGGCGGGCAAGCTGCGCGACCACGTGGCCGACGGCGACTCCGCGCCGGGCACCGGCGTGGCGCGCAGGGTGCTGGCGGCCCGCTGGGAGGCGGCGGGGGCCCGGATGGGGGCCGGGATCGGGTTCGACACCGCCTCGCTGGCCTCGACGGCCGAACGCCAGATCGAGCTGGAGAGCGCCTCGGGAGTGACGCTGCTGGAGCTGACCGCTCCCACCGAGGAGGCCGTCGCCGCCGCGTTCGCGCACACCGCGACGCTCGCGGGCACCCCGGGCAACGCGGCGGCGCTGGCCGAGGCGGGCCGGTTCTTCGGCCGGATCGCCCACCTGCTGGACGCCGTGGAGGACCGGGCGGACGACGCCGCCCGGGGGGCGTTCAACCCGCTGACCGCCACCGGCACCTCCGTACGGGAGGCACGGCGGCTGTGCGACGACGCCGCGCACGGCCTGGAGCTGGCGCTGCTGGAGCTGGAACTGGCCGACCGGCATCTGGTGGACGTGCTGCTGGGCACCGAGGTGCGGCGGGCGGTGGACCGGACGTTCCGCCACGCCTCCGGCCCGGATCACGGTCCCGCCGGCGAGGCGTGCGCGCGGCCGCGCGGGGAGCACGACCGCGAGACGCCGCCCCACCCCGGGGAGTCGGGGCACTCCTACGAGCGGCCCGGATTCGTCCGCAAGTCCGCCGCCGGGGTGGGGACCCTGCTGACCTGCGGACTCTGGCGGCCCCGGTGGAGCTCCCGCAGGCGGAACGCCTGGGACGACCGCTGCTACCTGACACGCTGCGACGGCTGCGGCTGTGACGGGTGTGACGGCTGCTGCGACTGCTGCAAGTGCTGCACCAAGTGCGACGGGTGCTGCTGCGACTGCGGCGCCTGACGCTCCGGGGCGCGGCCCGCCGGGCGTCGCGGACCGCTCCCGAACACGCCTCACGAACCGGACGGGCGGGCCCGTCGCCTCAGACCGGATCCCGCCGGTCGCCGTCCCGATCGCGAGAACCGTCCTCACGGGAGTCGCCCCCCAGGCCCCGCGACATCAGGCCCGCGCCCATCAGCCCGGTGAGCGTCCCGGGAACGGTCGCGGACGGGGGCGGGATCTCGACCCGGAAGCGGGGCAGCGCCTCGGGGTACCTCTCTCGGATGAAGGTCACCATGTGCTCGCGCATGTCGCACTTGAGGTCCCAGGCACTGGCGGAGTCGGCGGCGCTCATCAGGGCGCGCAGCTCCAGCAGCCCGTTGGGAAGGGTGTCGGTGACCTGGAGGGTCCAGTCCTTCTGGTCCCAGAGCGGGTGCTCGCGCAGGGCCCGGTAGAGCTCGGCGCGCAACTCCTCCACCGGCACCGACCAGTCGACCCGGAACATCACGTGGCCGATCACCCGGCTGCTGTGCCGGGTCCAGTTCTCGAACGGGTTGGCCGTGAAGTAGGAGACCGGCAGGACGAGCCGCCGCTCGTCCCACAGCCGCAGCACCACGTAGGTCAGGCTGAGCTCCTCTATTCGGCCCCACTCCCCCTTCACCACGACGACGTCGTCCAGCCGGAGCGCGTCGCTGAAGGCCAGCTGGAGCCCGGCGAGCATGTTGCCCAGGGTCGACTGGGCGGCGATACCGACGACGACACCGGCGATCCCGGCCGAGGCCAGCAGCCCGGCCCCGAGCGCCCGCACCTGCGGGAAGGTGAAGAGCATCGCGCCCAGCGCGACCACGATGATCACCGCCGAGGCGACCCTGCGGACCAGGGTGATCTGGGTGCGGATGCGGCGGGCCCGGCGGTTGGCCTCGCCCTCGACGGTGATCAGGCGTTCCAGCACCACGTCGGTGACCGCGTAGGCGGCCTGGATGACCAGCCAGGTGGCGCATCCGATCATCGCCAGGCCGAGACCCTGATAGACCAGCCGGCCGACCACGGTCGCCGTCATCTGGGGCTCGTAGGCGGTGTAGGCCGTCACCACGGCGGCCGTGGCGAACCCCGGCCAGGTACAGCGGCGCATGAGCGGACCGGCGAGAACCCATTTCTCACCGATCAGCCGCGAGCGCAACACCCGTCGTACCACCTCCACCGCCACGACGGCGGCCGCCACGGAGACAATCATCATGATCCAGCCGGACACTTGAGGCGTCCTCCTCGACGTCTGTCATCCTCGTCGTGCTCTTCCCTGGATCACCAGCTAATCAGAAGGATTCGTCGAATGTGACATTCCCTTCGACGGCTATCTGGTAGGCCGAAACCCGCCGTTCGAAGAAGTTGGCCAGCTCCTGCACGTCCTGCAACTCCATGAACGCGAACGGGTTGGCCGTGCCGTAGCGGGCGGGCATCCTCAGCCTGACCAGGCGCTGGTCGGCCACGTACTCCAGGTACCGGCGCATCTGGTCCACGCTCATCCCGAGCAGGCCGTCGCCGCACAGGTCGGCCGCGAAGGCCAGCTCGGCCGCCACCGCCTCCTCGATCATCTGGGTGACCTGCTCGGCGAGCTTGTCGTCGAACAGGTCCGGCTCCTCGGCCCGTACGGTCTCCACGACGCCGAAGGCGAACTCCATGTGCATGGACTCGTCGCGGAACACCCAGTTCGTCCCGGTGGCCAGGCCGCTGAGCAGGCCCCTGGAGCGGAACCAGTAGACGTAGGCGAAGGCCCCGTAGAAGAACAGCCCCTCGATGCACGCCGCGAAGCAGATCAGGTTGAGCAGGAACGCCCGCCGGTCCTCCCGCGTCTCCAGCCGGGTCAGCCCGCCGAGCGAGTCGATCCAGCGGAAGCAGAACTCCGCCTTGTCCCGGATCGAGGGGATGTGCTCGACCGCGGCGAAGGCCTTGACCCGCTCGTCCGGATCGGGCAGGTAGGTGTCCAGCAGGGTCAGGTAGAACTGGACGTGCACCGCCTCCTCGAACAGCTGCCTGCTGAGATAGAGGCGCGCCTCGGGGGCGTTGAGGTGCTGGTAGAGGTTGAGGACGAGGTTGTTGGCCACGATCGAGTCGCCGGTGGCGAAGAACGCCACGAGGCGGTTGATCAGGTGGCGCTCCTCGGGCGTCATCCTCGCCAGGTCGGCCAGGTCGGAGGTGAGGTCCACCTCCTCGACGGTCCAGGTGTTGCGGATCGCGGCCCGGTAGCGCTCGTAGAACTCGGGGTAGCGCATCGGCCGCAGGGTGAGATCCATGCCGGGGTCGAGCAACATCGGGTGAATGCCTTTCTGAGGGCTTTCGGGGAGCCGGGGCGGCTACTGGCAGGCGTCGCAGTACTCGGGGTTCTCCAGGGAGCAGGCGACGGCTTCGGGGTCGGGCGCCGCCCGCTCCACCGGCGCCGCCACGGTGGCCTGCGCGATCCTGGTGGCCGGGCGCGAGCGCAGGTAGTAGGTGGTCTTGAGGCCCGACTTCCACGCGTAGGCGTACATCGAGGAGAGCTTGCCGATGGTCGGCGTGGCCATGAAGAGGTTCAGCGACTGCGACTGGTCGATGTACGGGGTGCGCGCGGCGGCCAGGTCGATCAGCGCCTTCTGCGGCAGCTCCCAGGCCGTCCGGTAGAGCGCCTTCAGGTCGGCGGGGATCTCCGGGATGTCCTGGACGGAGCCGTCGGCGCGCTTGATCGCGTCGCGGATCAGCGGGGTCCACAGGCCGCGGGCCTGGAGGTCGCGGACGAGATAGCGGTTGACCTGGAGGAACTCCCCCGAGAGGGTCTCGCGCTTGAAGACGTTGGAGACCTGCGGCTCGATGCACTCGTAGCAGCCCGCGATGGAGGCGATCGTGGCCGTCGGCGCGATCGCGATCATCAGCGAGTTGCGCAGGCCGGTCCCGGCGATCCGCTCCCTGAGCTCGGCCCACTCCGCGGACCCCGCCGCCTCGTAGTGGTCGGGGTGGAGCACCCCGGCGGCGGCCCTGGTCTCCTCGTACGACGGGTGACGGCCCCGCTCCACGGCCAGGTCGGAGGAGGTCCGGTAGGCGGCGAGCGCGATCTCCTCGGAGATCCTGGTGGACAGCTCCAGGGCGCGCGGCGAGTCGAACGGCAGCCGCAGCGTGAACAGCACGTCGGCCAGGCCCATCACGCCGAGCCCGATCGGGCGCCACTTCCGGTTGGCCGCCTCCGCCTCGGGGGTCGGGTAGAAGCCCAGGTCGATGGTGCGGTCGAGGAACCGCACGGCGGTACGGACGGTCGCGCGCAGCCGCGCCCAGTCGACGGCCTCCCCGGCGTCCGCCGACAGGTGGGCGGCGAGGTTGATCGAGCCGAGGTTGCAGACGGCGGTCTCCGCGTCGCCGGTGACCTCGAGGATCTCGGTGCAGAGGTTCGACAGGTGGATGACGTTCTGGGGCCTGGCCGTCTGGTTGGAGGTCCGGTTGGCGGCGTCCTTGAAGGTCATCCAGCCGTTGCCGGTCTGGGCGAGCGTGCGCATCATCCGCCCGTACAGGGTGCGGGCGGGGATCTGCCGGGTGAAGCGGCCCTCGGCCTCGGCGGCCCGGTAGGCGTCGTCGAACGCGGCGCCGTACAGGTCGGTGAGGTGCGGGACCTCCTTGGGATCGAACAGCGACCAGACGCCGTCGGCCTCGACCCGGCGCATGAACTCGTCGGGGATCCAGTTGGCCAGGTTCAGGTTGTGCGTGCGGCGGGCCTCCTCGCCGGTGTTGTCGCGCAGTTCCAGGAACTCCTCGACGTCGGCGTGCCAGGGCTCCAAGTAGACGCAGGCCGCGCCCTTGCGCCGGCCGCCCTGGTTGACCGCGGCCACGCTGGAGTCGAGCGTGCGCAGCCAGGGCACGATGCCGTTGGAGTGACCGTTGGTGCCGCGGATCAGCGAGCCCCGCGAGCGGACCCTGGTCCAGGCGATCCCGATGCCCCCCGCGTACTTCGACAGCCGCGCGACCTGCCCGTAGCGCTCGTAGATGGACTCCAGCTCGTCGCGGGGCGAGTCGAGCAGGAAGCACGAGGAGAGCTGGGGCCTGCGGGAGCCGGAGTTGAACAGCGTGGGCGAGCTGGGCAGGTAGGACAGGGTGGCCATGAGCGCGTACAGCTCGGCGGCCTCCTCGACGGTCTCGGACAGGCCGCAGGCCACCCGGAGGAAGAAGTGCTGCGGGCGCTCCAGGACCTTGCGGGTCCTCGGGTGGCGCAGCAGGTAGCGGTCGTAGACGGTACGCAGCCCGAAGTACTCGAACCTGGCGTCGGCCTCCGGATCGGCCAGCGCGTCCAGGACCCCGGCGTGGGCGGCCACGAACTCCGCGAGCCCGTCCTGGATCAACCCCGCCTCGTGGGTCGCGGCGATGGACTCGGAGAAGTCGCGGACGCCGTGCTCGGCGGCCTCGTCGGCGATCAGCTCGGCCAGCATCGCGGCGGCGACCCTGGAGTTCTCGGGATCGGTGATCACCCGGGCGGCCGCCTCGTCGATGGCCAGCCTGCGGTCGTCCGACGCGGTCCCCGCCGCGGTCTCCGCCAATGCCTGTGTCACGTAGTGCCCCTCGCTCGATCGGACTTCCCCGTACGGCTCCGCCGGATGGGCACGCGTCCGCGAGCGATCCCGGGCACGCCGGATCGCCTCGTTCCGCGGACCCTCCCACGAGGCCCTGGACGTTCACGTCACCGGCAGGTCTTCGGACTCACGGGCGCACCGCACACACCTACCGGCCGTCGCTTCCCAGGCATGGTTCACCCAGTGCTCGATAACGGCTTTCGTTCCCGTTCACCGCTGCGGGGCAGTCCCGGAATCTCACCGGGTTCCCTCTTGCCTCGCCCCTCGCGGGGCGAACCAGCAACGAGCAGGATCCTACATCTAGGGGCGCCGGACGCAACTACCCCAACAGGTTGTGTCGGAGGACTTCAACAGTCCGAGCTCGTGAAGCACGCCGCGAGTGCGGCCCGTCTCGGTGGAGAGCCACTGGCGGAACTCGTCGCCGCTGAGGTAGACCCGGCTCCAGCCGTGGGACGCGCACAGGGCACGCCAGCGCGGCGCGGCGTCGATCCTGTCACACAGGGCGATCGCGGCGTCCCGGTCCCCCGGGCTCATGCCCTTGGGACCCAGCAGGCCGCACCAGTCGCTGTACTCCAGGCGGACGTCGACCTCCATGAGCGTCGGCGCGTCGATCCCGTCGATCCGGCCGCCGGAGGAGACCACCAGGGGCCGCAGGCGGCCCGCGGCGATCTCGGGCCGCAGGGCGCGCGCCGATCCCAGCAGGGCCGCCACCCGGCCGACGTGGAGCGCCTCGGCGGCGTCCTCGGGGGCGAGGTATCCGGCGTACTCCAGCAGCCGGATGTCCACCCCCAGGCACTTGCCGATCATGCCGTAGAGCACGTGGTCGGAGCCGCCCTCCGACCGTCCGCCGACCGTCAGCCCCGCCGGGTCGTGCCGCAGCCGCGCGACGAAGTCCTCGAAGGTGCGCAGGCGGGAGCCGGAGGAGACCACCAGGACCGCCCAGTCGCCGACCAGGCGGGCGATGGGAGTGGCGGCGTTCACCACGGCCGTGGTGTTGGCGATCTCCGCGGCGGCCACCATCGGCATCGCGGTGACGAGCAGCCTGCCCTCGCGCGCGAAGGGTCCGCGGAAGGCGCCGAACGCGTCGCGCGGGGCGGAGCCCAGGGCTCCCGCCCGCTCGACGGCCATGGCGGTGCGCGCCAGTCCCGACTGGACCAGGACGGTCGCCAGCCTGCCCGCGATCCTGTCCCAGCCGTGGCCGTCGGCGGTCGGCTCGAGAAGGAACAGGCGCTTCACCGCCGGATCGGCGCCGCCGTCCGCACCGCACCCCGCGGCGACCACGGCCCCCGCCGCCAGTGCGAAAAACCCCCTACGGCGCATAAGCGCCCCTTCCCCCAAGAACCCCCTATACCATAGGTTACTTTCCCCTCACTTTCTGTGATGAAGTGGGGTATGCCGGAACTTCCGGTGATCCACGTTCGGGCACGGATCACCGGAAAACACTGGAAATCCGGATATCGAAGACGACCGTCTCGCGAGGGCTCAGGAAAACGCACCCCCGCCCCCGGCAGGCCGGGGACGGGGGTGCGAAGGCAGAGAGGTAGAAGAGAGGTGGAGAGGGTCTCACTCCACCGTGACGCTCTTGGCCAGGTTCCTGGGCTTGTCGACGTCCCTGCCCAGCGCCACGGCGGCGTGGTAGGCGAAGAGCTGGAGCGGGATCGACAGCAGGATCGGGTCCAGCTCGGTCTCGTTCTTGGGCACCACGACGCAGTCGTCGGCCAGCTTGGGGTCGGCCGTGCGGTGGCCCACCATGAGCACCCGGCCGCCCCGGGCGCGGATCTCGCCCAGCGTGGTGAGGTTCTTGTCCAGCAGTTCGTCGTCGGGGACGATCGCCACCGTCGGCATGTCCGGGCCGATCAGCGCCAGCGGCCCGTGCTTGAGCTCGCTGGCCGGGTACGCCTCGGCGTGCACGTACGAGATCTCCTTGAGCTTCTGCGCGCCCTCGCGGGCCACCGGGTAACCCCTGACCCGGCCCACGAACATCATGCTCGGCGACTCGGCGTACTTGCCCGCCAGCTCCTCGATCTGCGGCTCCAGCGCCAGGATCTCCTTGATCTGGTCCGGCAGCCTCCGCAGGCCGTCGCAGATCCTGCGGCCGTCGGCGGGAGACAGGTCACGCACCCGGCCCAGGTGCAGCGCGAGCAGCGCGAAGGCCACGGCGGTCGAGGTGAACGCCTTGGTGCTCGCCACCGAGACCTCGGGACCCGCATGCAGGTAGACGCCGCCGTCGCACTCGCGGGCGATCGCGCTGCCCACGGTGTTGACGATGCCGAGCACCCGGCCGCCCTTGCGCTTGAGCTCCTGCACGGCGGCGAGGGTGTCGTAGGTCTCCCCCGACTGGCTGATCGCCACGTACAGGGTATCGGCCTCCACCACCGGGCTGCGGTAGCGGAACTCGCTGGCCGGCTCCGCGTCGGCCGGGATGCGCGCCAGCTCCTCGATGAGCTGCGCGCCGATCTGGCCCGAGTAGTACGCGGAACCGCAGCCGATGATCTTCACCCGGCGGAACGAGCGGGTCTCCCGCGCGTCCATGTTGAGACCGCCCAGGTGGGCGATGTGGAAGCGGTCGTCCAGCCGCCCGCGCAGCGTCCTGGCCACCGTGTCGGGCTGCTCGGAGATCTCCTTGAGCAGGTAGTGCTCGTAGCCGCCGGTGTCGTAGTGCCCGGCCTCCCAGTCGACGGTCAGCGTCTCCTTGGCCGTCTCCCGCGCGTCGCTGGCGAAGGTGTTGAACCCGTCGGCCCGCAGCACGGCGATCTCGCCGTCCTCCAGGTGCACCACCTGGCGGGTGTAGCGGACCAGCGCGGCGACGTCGGACGCGGCGAACATCTCCTTCTCGCCGATGCCCAGCACGATGGGGCTGCCGTTGCGCGCCACGACCACCTCGCCGGGACGCTCGGAGTCGATCACCGCGATCCCGTACGTGCCGACGACCCGCTTGAGCGCGGTCCGCACGGCCTCCTCCAGCGAGTCGGCCTCCTTGACCGTGCGGGCGATCAGGTGCGACAGCACCTCGGTGTCGGTCTCCGACAGGAAGATCGCCCCGTCGGCCTCCAGCTTGGCGCGCAGTTCGTCGGCGTTCTCGATGATGCCGTTGTGCACGACGCCGATGCGCTCGTCGGTGGACAGGTGCGGGTGGGCGTTGACGTCGCTGGGCGCGCCGTGGGTGGCCCAGCGGGTGTGGCCGATGCCCAGGCCGCCCTTGAACCGCGCGGGCACGACCGCGGCCAGGTCGGCCACCCGGCCCTTGACCTTGCGCATCTTGAGGCCCTTGTTGGAGACCACCACCCCGGCCGAGTCGTAGCCCCGGTACTCAAGACGCTGCAGGCCCTCCAGCAGGATGGGTGCCGCGTCCTTGGGCCCTACATAGGCCACGATTCCGCACATGTAACCGCTCCTTGTCCATAAACGATCGGGGTGCCGTCGTCCGCTACCCGTAGACGATCCGGCGAAGCTGCCGCAGGGAGAGTTCGGGTGCCGCGACACGGCGTACCGCCAGCTCGGCGGCGACCCTGGGGAAGATCTTCTCGTTGACCAGCCCCCTGGCCTTGAGCTCCGCGTGGCGCCGCCGGACGAACTCGTCGACGGGCTCGGAGAAGTAGGCCAGCACATCCGCGACGACCCGCGCCGCCTCGCCCGGACCGAGCGCGCTCGTCCGGGTCAGGTGGGTGATCAGATCCTCGTGTGGATTCCGTGCCGTGGACACAGAGCAGGACCATACGCATCCGGGAGAGAACACACCAAGTTTCCTGCCCGATTCCGGGCAGAGAATCTCTTCAACATCTCAACCCCGCCGCAATGCGCGACAGTCGGTAATCTCTGATAACTCTAGGTAGTTACCAGAGGGGGAGGAACCGCTATGCGCCGCCTGCCGGGGACCACCGTCGTCGCCGCTCTCACCGTCCTGGCCTCGGTCGCCCTGGCCTCGGTCGTCCCGGCGCAGGCAGCACGTCCCGGGGACCGGCCCACCCGGCTTCAGACGCACCCGGCCCCCGCCGGGACCACCGCGCCGCCCGCCACGGCGACGGGAGCGGGGGCACGGTCCGGCAGGCAGGCCGCCTTCACCGAGGCGGCACGGAGGTACGGGGTGCCGGAGAGCGTGCTGCTCGCGGTCTCCTACCTGGAGTCCCGCTGGGAGGGCCACGACGGGCTGCCCAGCGTCTCCGCCGGGTACGGCCCGATGCACCTGATCGACGGCCGGGCCGAACCCGGGCACCCCCACGGCGCCGGGGAGGACCCGCGCGGCGACGAGACCCGGCCGCGCGTGATCGCCCTTCCCCCCATGGCGGCGGACCCGCCGGAGGACACCCTGCGGCGGGCCTCGGAGCTGACCGGCCTGTCCCCCGACCGGCTGCGCGAGGACGCCTCCGCCAACATCATGGGCGGTGCCGCGCTGCTCGCCGACTACCGGCGCCGTACCGGCGGCGAGGGCTCCGGCGACGATCCGGCGAGCTGGTACGACGCCGTCGCCCGCTACCCCGGCGCCCCGGAGGGGGGCGTGGCGGCCGAGGAGGCGGCGCCGTCCTTCGCCGACGAGGTCTACGCGACGATCCGGGCCGGTGCCGCGCGGGTGACCGGCGACGGCGAGCGGGTGATCCTCCCCGCCACGCCGGGCCTGTCCACGCCCCCCGCCCCGCCCGCCCCCGCGGCGTGGCGCCGCGCCCCCGCGCCCACCCCGGCACCCGCCACCGTACGCGCCGTACGCGCCACGGGGTCCGCCGCGAAACCCGCCACCAAGCCCACCACGAGGCCCACCACGAGGCCCACCACGAGGCCCACCACGAGGCCCGCGACGCCCGCCACCAAGCCCACCGCGGTGCCCGCCAGAGTGCCCGCCCCCACCCCGGCGCCCGTCCCCACCCCCGCCACGAAGATCGCCATGATGCTCGCCAAGCGGCCCGCTCCCGCGCCGGGACCCGACTGCCCGAAGAGCGTCTCCTGCGAGTGGCTCCCGGCCGCCTACAAGCGGCTCCCCGGCGGCGGGTACGGCAACCACGACCGCTCCGCCGGCCCCCGGAGGATCGACTACATCGTGATCCACGACGGGGAGACGAGCTACGACGCGATGACCCGCCTGGTCAAGAACCCCGCCTACCTGAGCTGGCACTTCACCATCCGCTCCGCCGACGGCCACATCGCCCAGCACCTGCGGGCCAGGGACATCGGCTGGCACGCGGGAAACTGGTACGTCAACTCCCGATCCATCGGCCTGGAGCACGAGGGCTACCTGGCCAGGGGCGGCGCCTGGTTCACCGAGGCGATGTACCGGGCGTCGGCCAGGCTGGTCCGCCACCTCGCCGCCAAGTACGACGTCCCCCTCGACCGGGCGCACATCCTGGGGCACGACAACGTGCCGGGCACCACCCCGGAGACCGTGGGCGGCATGCACGACGACCCCGGCCCCTACTGGGACTGGGCCCACTACTTCGAGCTGCTCGGCAGGCCGCTGCGCGCCTCGGGCGGCGACGACGCGCGCTCGGTGCTGATCAGGCCCGACTACGACACCAACAGCCCGGGATTCACCGGCTGCGCCGGGGGGTGCCGCGGCCTGGGCGCCGCCTCGGTCTGGCTGCGCACGCGCCCCTCCGCCACCGCGCCACTGGTCAGGGACATCGGCAAGCACCCCACCGGCGGCTCCACGTACAGCGTCTACGACCACGCCGCCCGCGCCTCCACCGGCCAGCGGTACGCGCTCGCCGAGCGCAGGGGCGACTGGACCGCGATCTGGTATCTCGGCCAGAAGGCCTGGTTCCACGATCCGGCCGGAGCTCCCACCTCCGTGCGCGCGTCCGGCCCCCTGGTGACGCCCAGACCGGGCCGCTCCCCGGTCAGGGTGTACGGCAGGGCCTACCCGAAGGCGCCCGCCTACCCGGGGGGCGTTCCCGTACAGACCCTGACCCCGCTGCAGTACTCGATACCCACCGGGCAGGCGTACAGCTCCGGCGCGACGAGGCGGGCCTCCTACCTCAGGGCGGCCGCCTTCGACCCGTCCGAGCACCATGTCGTCACAGGAAAGATCCGCTACCGGCAGATCCAGTTCGGGCACCGGATCATGTTCGTCCGGGCCTCCGACGTCCAGCCGGTCACCAGGTGAGGATCTCCGGCGGCCCGCCTGGTTGCGCACATCAGCCCTGCGGAGGCGCTAGAGTTTTCACGTGCCCCGGAACGTTTCCGGGAGTCACGCGGAAGTGGCTCAGTGGTAGAGCATCACCTTGCCAAGGTGAGGGTCGCGGGTTCGAATCCCGTCTTCCGCTCCGGCGGGTCCTCAGGGGCCCGGCCGGTGGAGTGGCCGAGAGGCGAGGCAACGGCCTGCAAAGCCGTCTACACGGGTTCAAATCCCGTCTCCACCTCAACGCACGACCATCGGACCCCCAGGGATCCGGTAAAGTAGTGCGAGCGCGGAGGGGAAACCCGAAGCGGATACGCGGAAGTGGCTCAGTGGTAGAGCATCACCTTGCCAAGGTGAGGGTCGCGGGTTCGAATCCCGTCTTCCGCTCTGGTTCACCCGAGGACGATTAGCTCAGCGGGAGAGCGCTTCCCTGACACGGAAGAGGTCACAGGTTCAATCCCTGTATCGTCCACCATATCTTCACGGTTCAGATGGGGCTTCGAAGCTCCTGCGAGGTTTGTTCACGGGTCGCCGGGAGGCGAGCCTCAGCCTTTCATCCCGCTTTCGCGGCCTGGTCGCGCGCGGCGTCGGCGATCGTCCCGAGGTCGTCCATGGCGCTGGGACCGTTGACGACGACCAGGTGGTCGTCCGTGAAATTGGCGATCTCCGTCGTGTCGCCGCGCCGCACCACGTTGGTCGGGCCGGGCCGCCCCTCGACCTTTCCCACGGAGCCGCATTCGGCGTAGAAGCGCTTGAAGGCCTGGACGGTCTCGATCCCGGAGACGACGAGCTCCGAGACCGACACCCCGTCCGCCGAGGTGAACACCCGGAACCGCACCCGGGCCTCCCCCGGGGCGATGACCCGCTTCCCGCACGGCACCAGCGCCCTGTCGAGGTCGGCCCAGCGCACCTCGCCGGTCCTCTCGGCCGTCCACGGGCCACCGGGCAGTTGCGAGGCGTCGAGCAGCACCTGCGCCGTCGGCTTGACGATGACGGGCTCCCCTTCCGCGGCGCAGGCGGACAACCCGGCCACGGCGACGGCGGCGATCAGCGTCCATCGGGTCATCTGATCCTCCTTCGAGGGGACACGGACGATACCGACGCCGCGACGACCGCCAGCAGGGTCACGAACCCGGCGACGGCCAGGTGCATGAGGCGGACGGCCACGTCTTCCGGAAGGGAGACCGTGCCCGCCGCCATCATGGCACTCGCGGCGGCCCACAGACCACCGATGACGATCTTCAGCGGGGACACGGGACTCACCCCGTCCAGGCAGCCGCACGGCACCCGGCCCCGCGCCCGCAACAGGACCACGAGATACCCGGCCAAGGCGGTGTGCCACACCGCCGCGGCCCCCCAGACGTGGCGGCCGGGGTCACCCACGACCCAGGCGGCGATCACCGCGACGCCGACCACCGGCTCGGCCAGGCCGGCGGCGCGGATCATCCAGGCGGGCAGCAGGCCGTGCCCGCGCGTGACGTCGTCCTCCCGTACGAAGCCCGCCATCACGAGGAGCAGCGCACCGGCCAGCGCGACGTCGGCGAGCAGGATCATCCTTCACCGGCCCAGGAGGAGAACCAGCAGCACGAGCAGGAAGCCGGCCGCGCACCATCGGCCCACCCGGGCCGACCGCCCCAGCAGGTGACGATCCCACCTCTGGGGGTCGCCGCTCAGCGAGCGGGTGAGCGGCATCAGCACCCGGCCCATGCCGAACCCGAGCCCGGCCAGCACCCCGGGGAGGATGCCCCCGACGAGCACGACGGTGAGGACCAGGGCGTGCGGGAGCGCGGTCGGGGTGAAGGTGCGCACCCCGGTGCCCATCTCGAAGCCGAACTGGAACGGGCCCTCGAACCGGGCGCGCGGGATGATCTCCTGTGGCACGAGCCTGCGGTTCTGGATCAGCTGGAGCGGTCGTCCGGCGAGTTCGAACACCAGCAGAACCGCCACCACCGGGACCAGTACCCAGGTCCGCCCGGCTTCGGGCACCACCGACACGAGGCCTCCGAAGGCCCCCACGACCGTCCCCGACACCAGCCCGCCCAGCACGAGCCCGGACGAGAACGCCGTCATCTGTCCCCGCCAGACCGACGAGGTGAGCAGATCCGCCGAGTTGAGGCTTCAAACCGAGCCGGACAGCGAGAACCCGGCGACGATCCCCATCAACGTCCAGGCGATGAGGTCCAGCCGGCCCGGCCATACCGCGCCGGCCACGGCCATCGCGGCGGCCACGGCGAACAGGAGCCCCGCGGTGCGGGTGGCGGCCATGGTCACGGGTTCGCCTTGGAGCAGATGTAGAACGTGCTGCCCGCGCCGTACACCACGAAGCGGCCGTCGGCGCAGCGGTAGGGGGTGCCGCTGTGCGTCCAGCGCCAGGCGTTCTTCTTCGTGACCCCGCTCGCGCCGCAGTTGACGATCGGCGTGTAGTACGAGTAGGCGTTGCCGTCGGTGCGGAACCAGCCGTCGCTGCCGCAGTAGCTGCTGGAGTACGCCGCGCCCACGCACACCCGCTGGGTGGTGCCGTCCCGGTACCCGTCGAAACTGGCGTAGCCGGAGTTGGAGCAGCCGGACCACTCCGAACCGACGGTCGCGGAGGCGCTCCTGATACGCGCGGGCGGCAGGGCGCCCACCACGTTCAGCGCCAGCGCGCCGCCGAGGACACCGACCGACTTGACCATCGTGCGCCGGGACACCCTCTGCCGTACCGAGGGGCGCGCCTCGGTCTCCTCCTCCGCCGTCGGCACGTCGGCCCAGTAGTCGCCGGTCATGTCACTCACCTCACGTTCGACGATTCGGGCTGATCCACCCCGAGGAGCCGGTCCAGGTCCGGGTCGGACCCGACCGCGCGGCGCCACTCCTCGGCGCCGTCCGGGGCGTACTTGACGAGAGAGGGGGTCGCGCCGACCGCGACCGACCCCAGCAGTTCGGCGTCGGCGACGGCGCTGACGTGCGGGACCCGCCCGATCCACGCCGCGCAGGCCTCGGTCGCGCTCAGCAGGATCAGGTGGCCGTCGATCGCACCGGGCGGGATCGCGGCCAGGTGGCCGGCGCGGTCCCGGCAGCTCAGGCAGTGCTCGGACACCACGAGCACGAAGGTCGGCCGCCCGTCGGCGGAGGCGAACCGGGCGAGGCGCCGGACCGCGGCCGGGCCGGGAGCGGGGGTGGCGAGCACCGCCTGCTGCAGCTCGCGCACGGTCCTCAGCAGGGCGGAGATGGCGAACAGCGCGACCACCATGCCGAGGAAGGCGAACACGGCCAGCGAGTTGACGACGTTCTGCACGGCCGTCAGACCAGCCCGCACGTGAGGGAGTCGACGACGGCCGCGAACCGGGGGTCGTCGGCCTCCCGCGCCATGAGGATCGCGGTCGTCGTCGCGTTGACCAGGATCGCCGAGCGGAGCACCCGCCCGTCGGCGGCCCTCTCGTCGCGTTTCCACAACGCGCCGCCGCGCACCCGCTTGCCCGAGCCACCCGGAGTGGGCAGCGACCCGGCCGGGTTCACCTGGATCGAGCAGACGCCCTCCAGGCTGTTGACGGCCAGCAGGTCGCCGAGGCGTACGCGCGCGCCGAGCCTCGGCGCCAGGACGACCCCCTCCGGGGCGTCGTGGATGTCGAAGAGGGAGAGGTATCCGATGAACACCTCGAAGGGCACGTTCGCCCCCGGGACGAACGTGTAGACCTCGTGGTGCGGCCCGATCCACAGCATCGTCGTGCCGCCGCCCTCCAGGTCCTCGTGGGAGACCAGCCGGGCCCCGTTCCAGGAGACCTCGCGGACGGTGAACCGCTCGTACTCACCGAGGTGGCGGGCGATCAGCTCGCGCGAGCCGGCCGCGCCGGTATGGAAACGCAGGGCGCCGTTGTCGCTCTGCGCCCAGATCATGTAGCTCCAGCCCATGGTGAACGGCTGGGGGCTGCCGTCGACGGTGAGGGTCCGACCATCGGGTGTTCGCGCTAACATCGCCACCGCCCCAGAGTGAGCGACCCGTCTCCACGGGCGCCATACGGGCGCCACACGACCGCCACATCACAAGCTGCCGTCCTCCATGAGGATGCGGTCGTGCAGGATCGTCAACGTGTGCGAGGGCCCGACACCGATGCGCTCGACCAGGGCCGCCCGGCAGTCGTGGTAGGCGAGCAGCGCGTCGGCCCTCCGTCCGCTCTTGTGCAGGGCCAGCATGAGCTGCGCGCGCAGGTCCTCCCGCAGCGGGGCCCAGGTGACCGCGATCCGGAGCTGGTCGATGGCCTCCTCGTACGCCCCCAGCCGGACGCACGCGCCCGCGAAGTCGCTCACCGCGGCCATCCGGCGTTCGTTGAGCTGGGTGGCCGCGTTCCGCAGCGCCTGGGAGCTGTCGGCGAGGTCCTGGAGCGCGGCGCCGCGCCACAGGTCGAGCGCGTCCCTGAGCAGGCGGGCCGCCGAGGTGTCGTCGCGCGCGCTCAGGGCGGCGGCCGCGGCCGACCGCGCCGACTCGAAGTCGGAAAGGTCGAGCCGGTCGGCGACGTCGGTCACCCGGTACCCGCCGGGCACGGTCTGGATCGAGACCCCCGAGCAGGCCAGGCCCTTACGCAGGTCCGCGACGTACGTCTGCAGGTTCCTTCGCGCCGACGGCGGGGCGTCCTCCCCCCAGAGGGCGGCGACGCAGCGGTCGGTCGAGACCGCATGCGGCGAGTCGAGCAGCAGGAGGGCGAGGAGCTGGCGATGTTTGATCCGGGTCACGGCGAGATGGCTGCCGTCCGGTCGATGGATCTCGAAGTGCCCGAGCAGGAGAAATCTCATGAAGCTCCAGCCGACTCTGGGAGTGGCGGAGACGGACGGGAATCGAACCCGCCGCGCCGAGATCCTCGGCGCCACCGGTTTTGAAGACCGGGAGGGCCACCAGGCACCTGCACGTCCCCGATGGTAACGCTATCAAATAAATGTTCTGGAGCCAGAGTTGTCCTGGCGTCTGGTGATGCCCAGCAGGTCGAGGTGTTCGAGCAGCGGGATGACGACCCGGCGGCTGGTGTTCAGCGCGATTCGCGCCTCGGCCGCGGTGAAGGGCCGGGGCAGCCGGGCGAGCGCGGTGACCGCCTCCTCCACCGCCCCCGGTGGCAGGACGACGCCGGGCGCCAGGCGGACCAGTTCACCGGCCGCCTCCGCCATCGCCAGGGCGCGCGGGTCGAGGCCCAGCTCCGCGAGCCGGCCCGCGTCCGGCGCCGCGAACGGGTTGGCCGCCCAGTCCCGCCTCAGTTCGGCGACCGCGGGTGTGGCGGCCGGGGGGACCAGCCGTCCGCGCATCCGGCGTATGGAGGTGCCTTCGGCCAAGGCGTCGACCAGTGACCGGTCCGGCAGGCCGAGCAACCGCCGGGCCGTGTCCGCCGCCATCCCCGGCCGCGCGGCGACGACCTCCGCGAGCCGTTCCCGGAGCCTCTCCCAGTACGCCGGATCGGCCACCCACTCCCCCGCGACCGGTTCCACCGCCACCGGTGTCCCCATGGCGGCCAGCTCGTCCCGCCGGGCCAGGCCGCGCCGCCGCAACTCCGCCATCCCGTCCGGCCGGCCGGACATCCCGGCGAGCTCGGCCGCCCGCGCCCTGGCCGCCCCCCTTCGCCGCAGCTCAGGCGGGCGGACGTCGAGCACCACCGCGCCCCATACCCGGCGGCTGCCGGGATCACGCAGCAGCGCCCGGTCGCCGACGCGCAACGGAAACGGGCGGGCAGGCGTCACCCGTACCGTGTCGTCGCCGAGCGAACGCAGGCGCGCGGGTTCCGCCGCGGTGCCGATGTGCCAGGTCACGCGCTCCGGTGGACGGCCCTCGCCGCGGATTCGCAGGTCGGCCACCGGCACCTCGAGCCAGCGGTCCGGTGTCAGCAGCGCGTCCCCGCGCCGGGGGTGCGCGCCTCCGCGCAGGTTCACCGCGACCCTGGCGGGGGCGCCGACCTCGGCCCGAGCCTCCTTGAGACTGTGCAGGCCCCGGACGCGCACGTGGTCCGTCCCGATCCGGAGCCGGTCCCCGACCCGGATCGCGCCCGCGCCGAGCGTCCCGGTGACCACGGTTCCCCGCCCTTCGACGGTGAAGGCGCGGTCGATCCAGAGGCGCACGTCCGCCGCCGGCGCCGCTTCGGGTGACGGGAGAGAGAACAGCAGGGCCCGAAGCTCGGGAAGGCCGCGCCCCGTGACCGCGCTCACGGCGGTCGTCGGCACGTCCGCGAGGCCGGTACCGCGAAGCCGGTCACGGCAGTCGGCCAGCACCGGCGCGGGGTCGGCAAGGTCGGAACGGGTGACGGCGAGCACGCCCCGGGTGATGCCGAGCGCGTCGATGATCTCCAGGTGCTCCTGGGACTGCACGGCCCAGCCCGCGTCGGCGGCCACCACGAACAACACCGCCGGGACCGGGCCGACCCCGGCCAGCATGTTGCCGACGAAGCGCTCGTGGCCGGGCACGTCGACGAAGGCGAGGCCGCCGGTCCACACGTACCCGAGATCGATGGTCAGCCCGCGCCGCCGCTCCTCCGCCCACCGGTCGGGCTCCATGCCGGTGAGCGCCCTCAGGAGAGTGGACTTCCCGTGGTCGACGTGCCCGGCGGTGGCGATCACGAGCACGCGGCCACCACCGCGAGGAAGAGGTCCCCGTCGCGTTCCGGCGCGACCGCCCGCAGGTCGAGCAGGCAGCGCCCGCCCTCCACCCGGCCGGCCACCGCAGGGTTCCCCGTCCGCAGGGTTCCGGCCAGGGCGGCGGCCACGGCCACCGCCGCGCTGGGCAGCACGACGCCGGGTGCTCCCCCGCCCCCGACGGCCGCCTCGGTGTCCACGGCCTCGGCCTTCACGCCCGCCTCGGCCAGCCGTGCCGCGAGGACCTCGGCACGGCGGCGCAGTACGGCCGGGTCTGCGCGCAGGGCGTCACGGGCCGGGTTGGCCGCGTGGGTGAGCGTGGCCTCCACGGCCGCCAGGGTCAGCTTGTCCACCCGCAACGCGCGGGCCAGCGGATGGCGGCGCAGCCGCTCCACCACATCGGCCCGCCCGAGCAGCAGCCCGCACTGCGGGCCGCCGAGCAGCTTGTCCCCGCTGGCCGTGACCAGGTCCGCGCCCGCGCGCAACCAGGTCGCCGCGTCGGGCTCGTCCGGCAGCAGCGGCTCCGGCTCCAGCAACCCGGAGCCGATGTCGGCGACCAACGGCACCCCCAGCCCGGCCAGGTCGCCGACGGACGGTGTCGCCGCGAAGCCCTCGATCCGGTAGTTCGAGGGGTGCACCTTGAGCACGAAGCCGGTCGCGGGCCCGATCGCGCCGGCGTAGTCGGCCACGGACGTGCGGTTGGTGGTGCCGACCTCGCGCAGCCGGGCGCCGGTGGACGCCAGCAGCTCGGGCAGCCGGAAACCGTCGCCGATCTCGACCAGCTCCCCCCGGCTGATCACGATCTCCCGCCCCTGGGCCAGCGCGGTCGCGGCCAGCACCAGCGCCGCGGCGTTGTTGTTGACCACGTGTGCCGCCTCCGCGTCCGGGACGGCCCGCGCGAGCGCGGCCAGCGCCGCCCGGCCGCGCCGCGCCCGGCGGCCGGTCTCGAGGTCGAACTCGACATCGGTGCTCCCGCCCGCGGTACGGATGGCCTCCAGGGCGGCCGCCGAGAGCGGGGCCCGGCCGAGGTTGGTGTGCAGGAGCACCCCGGTGGCGTTGATCACCTCACGGGGCCCGTCGCCCGGCAACGACCGCAACACCTCCTCAGGGACGTCCGAGGGACTGATCTCTCCGCCCCTCGCCCGTCGCTGAGCGGCCTGGACGGCCCCCTTCACTCGATCACGGCCCATGCGCGCGACGAACGGCGCGAGGCGGGGATCGTCCAGGACCGCATCGGTCCGGGGAATGTAGCGACGCGAGTCGATCACAATGAATCGGGATATCGCACTACGCCGATCCGCGCAATGATTCCGATCGTCGAATCGATTCCTCGAATCGATTCGACGAGGAGTGAGCCGGCCTCGCGGCCCGCGTCGCCGGGGCCGGTGAAGCCGCAGGGCGAGCGGGTGTTCGCCGAACCCTCGCCGGTCGTCCTCACGGCTCCTCGCGGTGAACCGATTCGATCTAATATGTGGAAGCGTCGTGGTCGGTCCATCTGAGGAGTGCCGGTGAACATCGGAGAGATCGCCAAGCGGTCCGGCGTGTCACGCAGCACGGTGTCGTACGCGCTGAGCGGCAAGCGGCCGGTGGCGGAAGGGACCCGGCAGCGCATCCAGGCGGTCATCGACGAGCTCGGCTACCGCCCCAACGCCGCGGCCAGGGCACTCAAGGAGGGCAGGACGCGCACCATCGGCCTGGTCATCCCCCCGGCCAGCCGGCGCCTCACCGACGTCCAGCTGGGCTTCGTGGCCAGCGTGGTCGACGCCGCCGCGCGCGCCGACCTCGACATCCTGCTCTCACCGTCCGGCGGCGAGCACGACCGCTCGTTCGAGCGCGTCGTCACCGGTGCCCGCGTCGACGGGGTCATCCTCATGGAGATCCGGCTGGAGGACGACCGGGTCACCCGCCTGCGGCAGACCGGACTGCCGTTCGTCGGCATCGGCCACACCAGCCGGCCCGACGAGATGACCTGGGTGGACATCGACTACGAGACCCTGATAGCCCGATGTGTCCGCCATCTCGCCGACCTGGGTCATCGTCACATCGCCCTGGTCAACCGCTCGGCCGAGCTCGTCGCCGCCGGCTACGGCCCCGGCCATCGGGCACAGCTCGGCTTCACCGACGCCGTCGCCGAGCGCGGCCTGGAGGGCGTGCAGGTCTGCTGCGCCGACGACGCCCAGGCGGGACAGACCTGCGTCGAGAAGCTGCTGGCCGCGCACCCCGAGCTGACCGCCATCGCCACCGTCAACGAAGCCGCCATCCCCGGGATGTACCGCGCGCTGACCAGCGCGCGCCTGACCGTACCCGGCGACTTCTCGATCACCGGGGTCGCGGCCCGGCACTGGGCGGAGAACCTGCACCCGCCGCTCACCGCCGCCGACATCCTGGCCGACGAGCTCGGCGCGCACGCCGTCGACCTGCTCATCCAGCGCATCGCCGATCCCGGCCTCCCGCATCGCCACCTGCTCGTCGCGCCGCCGATCTCGCTGCGGGAGACGACCGGACCGGCGCGCCCCCGAACCGGCCGCGTCTGAGCCGCGGGCACGGCGCGCGACGTGCCGTCGCGGGCCGCGTGGAGGACCGATCGGTTCGGCGTCACGGCCGGTGACGCGGCGGGCGAAGGTGGTCGCACGGTGGTTCCTTCGGGGGTGGGGGGTGGATCAGGTCACGCCCTCCTCAGGGGGTGACGCCTTCCCGAGGTGGAGACCGTCGTCGAACGGGGAGGTGTACGACGGCGGCCGGCTGCGCAGATCCGGCCACGAACGCGAAGCGCCTCCACATCCCGCTCATGTGATCCAGCCGTGGAGGCACCGGAAGGAGCACTCCCTCCCGGAACCTCGCTACCAATTACGTTCCGACTACCTGTGCTCGTCAAGGCCTTAAGCCTGCTTATTTCACAACGAGCACATCGAGATTCGGGCCGTGGTTAGCTGTTTCCCGCTTTCATCTGCGATGATGTCCGCCGTAGGCGGCCTGCACCGACCATTCCCGAATGAAACATTCACATGTGTCGTACTGATCGGGCCCGCCCGATCCGCCGTGAAGGCGACCTCGGCAACCACCGCGGCGAGATCCGGCAGCGCCTCTTCTCCTGCCCCGACCCCGGCCGGTCATCGGCCACAACGGAACCCGAACCGGTTCGCTCCCAACGCGTTCGGACGGGTCGTGAGCAGGCGAGCGGGACGGGCGAACGTTTCTTCGGGCCCCGGCTCCCGGCGAAACGCGGGCATCACCGGCGAGAGCCCACCGGAAGAGAATCCGGCAGGCAGCCGGGCGGAACTGAGTCTTGACAAGCGGTCCGACCGTCGTATGTGCTTCGCTGTACACCACCGCCTCCTCCTCTCCCGGTGGATTCAGAACCCTATCGAATCGATTCGCATTCGTAGTGGCGACCGGCTTCCCGACGAGCCCTGTGGTCTTCCGAGCGCGTCTGTCTCCGCCAGGCCCTACTCCCAAGGAGCACGACAATGCAGGTTCCCCCCATTCCCTTACCGGGCCGCATGGCGCGTGGACGGCGCTCTCGAACGGCCGTCATCGCGTCTGTCGTAGCGGTGCTGACGGCCCTCCTGGCCACCGGCCTGACCTGGTGGGCGCCGGCCTCGGCGGCGACCACGCCGCTGATAGGCACGGCGTCGGGCCGGTGCCTGGACGTCTCCGGCGCCTCGCAGGCCAACGGCGCCGCGGTGAACATCTGGGACTGCAACGGGCGGCCCAACCAGCAGTGGACCTCGACCGCATCGGGTGAGCTGCGGGTGTACGGCAACAAGTGCCTGGACGTGAACGGAGGCGGGACCGCCGACGGCGCCGCGGTGATCATCTGGGACTGCAACGGCCAGAACAACCAGAAGTGGCGCCTGAACGCCGACAACAGCATCACCGCGGTCGGCAGCGGCAAGTGCCTGGACGTCTCCGGCTACGGCACCGCCAACGGCACCAAGGTGCACATCTGGACCTGTCACGGCGGCACCAACCAGAAATGGAGCACCGGAGCCCAGCCCAGCCCGACGCCGACCGTGACCCCGACGCCGCCTCCGCCCGGCGCGCGCCCGTGTGACATCTACGCCTCGGGCGGCACGCCGTGCGTGGCCGCGCACAGCACGACACGGGCGCTCTACGGCGCCTACGCCGGCAACCTTTACCAGGTCAGGCGCTCCTCCGACAGCACGACCCGGAACATCGGCGTCCTGACCGCGGGCGGCGTCGCCAACGCCGCGGCGCAGGACTCGTTCTGCACCGGCACCACATGCGTCATCACGGTCCTGTACGACCAGTCCGGGCGGGGCAACGACCTGTGGTACCAGGGATCCAGCGTGGTCCCCGGCTCCCCCCAGAGCAGGCCCGCGACCGCGACCACCGAGTCGCTCACCGTCGGCGGCAACAAGGCCTACTCCCTCTACATCAACCCCGGCAACAGCTACTGGCGGGACGGCCACCTGACCGGCGTCCCCACGGGCAGCGCGCCCGAGGGCATGTACATGGTGACCAGCGGCACCCACGTCAACAGCGGCTGCTGCTTCGACTACGGCAACAGCGAGACCACCAGGAAGGCCGACGCCGCCGGTGCCATGGACGCCATCAACTTCAGTACCCAGTGCTGGTTCGGCGGCTGCTCCGGGACCGGCCCCTGGGTCCAGGCCGACCTGGAATGGGGTCTGTTCCCCGGCGGCAGCCAGGCGTGGAACCCCAACCAGCGGGCCTTCCCCCACAAGTTCGTCACCGCCACGCTGAAGAACAACGGCACGACCCGGTTCGCGATCAAGGGCAGCAACGCCCAGTCCGGAAGCCTGTACACCCTGTACGACGGCCAGCTCCCCAACGGCTACAGCCCGATGAAGAAGCAGGGGGCGATCATCTTGGGCAGCGGCGGCGACTGCTGCAAGCCCGACGGCGGCGCCAACCTCAGCGCGGGCACCTTCTACGAAGGTGCCATGGTCGCCGGCTACCCCACCGACGCCACCGAGAACGCCGTCCAGGCCAACGTGATCACCGCCGGCTACCGCTGACCCGTCCCAGGAAGAGACCCTCACCCGGCCCGCACGCCGGCCCCCTCCCCAGCGGTGGCGGGGTGGCCGGCGTGCGGCGCTCAACCTCACCCGCGCCCCACCCACGATGCCGGAGTGCGAGGCGAACGGCAGTGGTCGGCCGCCGGCCCGGACGGATGCCCCTCGACACGCCATCGGGGTGTCGCCGGTGTGACGGGGATCCCCGTCACACCGGCGTACGGCCGCACGATCACCTTCGCGGTGCGGTACTTTCTCCTTCACCGTCCGAGGAGAGCTCTTTCGACCATGGGTGCCAACCACTCACACGGCCCGGCCGCCCCCAGTTCCCGTGGCACGGTGTGGGCGACACTGGCCGTCATCGTTCCCCTGGCGCTGGCCACGCTGACCGCCCTGATCTGGCTGTGGCCCCCTGAACTCACCTCCGCCGGCGGGCCGCCGGCCGGCCTGCAGCGGGTGACCGGGACGATCACCGCCGTCACCCTCACCCCGTGCCCGCAGGAGCCGCCCGCGGACGGGCAACCCCCCGGCCGGCAGCCGCCGGCCGACCCCGCCACCTGTGGCGACGCCAAGGTCGAGCTGACCAGCGGGCCACAGACCGGCCATTTCATCACCAGTGGCCTGCCCAGCGGGCCCGGCTCGCAGAAGTTCGCCGCGGGTGACGACGTGATCCTGGTCCACACCCCCGGCGGCGAGCTGGAGGTGCCGCCCTACCAGATCTCCGACCACGACCGGTCCTCCCCGCTGTGGCTGGCCGGTGTCGCGTTCGCGGCGGCGGTGATCGCCTTCGGCCGCTGGCGCGGGGTGATGGCGCTGGCCGGGCTGGCCATCACGTTCGTGCTGCTTCTCCTGTTCGTCATCCCGGCGATCCTGACCGGGCAGCAGCCGCTGCTGGTCGCCATCGTCGGCGCCGCGGCGATCATGCTCGCGGTGCTCTACCTCACCCACGGCTTCACCGTCCCCACCTCGATGGCCGTGATCGGCACCCTGATCAGCCTCAGCCTGACCGGCGTGCTCTCGTACGCGGCCATCGGCATCGCCCAGCTCAACGGGATCACCGACGAGAGCTCGTTCTACCTGGACGTCAGCTACCGGATCAACACCGAGGGCCTGCTGCTGGCCAGCATCATCATCGGCTCGCTCGGCGTGCTGGACGACGTCACCGTCACCCAGGCCGTCACCGTCACCGAACTCGCGCACGCCAATCCCGGCTACACCTTCGCCCAGCTGTACCGGGCCGCCGCCCGGGTCGGCCGCGCCCACATCGCCTCGGTGATCAACACGATCATCCTCGCCTACGCGGGCGCGTCCCTGCCGCTGCTCCTGCTGGTCAGCGTCGGCGACCAGCCCATCGGCGAGGTGGTGACCAATCCGGTCATCGCCACCGAGATCGTCCGCAGCGTCGTGGGGACGCTGGGGCTCATCGCGGCCGTCCCGATCACCACCGCCCTGGCCGCGCTGGCCAGCGCCCGGCGGGCCACCCCCGACCACCAGCCACTCGCCACGGCGCGCCACCGGCGGCGGACGGACCCCTTGACCGACTCCGTCACCCGTTCGTAGCGGCCGGCCTCCGGAGCCCACCCCCCTCCCACCTGGGACGATCTCCGGGCAATCATCGGGATCATCTTTTTGGCACGCGATACTCGATGATGGAGAGGCACCATGTAAGGACGCATGACCCGAAACATGGTTAATCGCTATGCTCGTGAAACACGGCAAAGGGGGCGAGCCTGTGCAGCGCGTGGTGGTCGATCCTGAGGTGCCCAGGGATGTCGCCGAGCTCTTCCGCCGGAACGGTCCGCTGCTCTACCGCCTCCGCACCGGACGCCCGCCCAGGGACCAGGACGACCCCAGGATCCCCGGAGTGCTCATAGGGGTCTTCAGCGGGACGGTGGCTCTCGCGGCGGGTGGCCTCTTCGCCCTCGGCGCCCCGCTCTCGGCGGCCGTCCTGCTGCTCACCCCGCTGATCGGCCTGTACCTCTTCATCCTCGGGGTGGTCTACCTCGTGAGGAAGCCCTCGCCCGCCGACTCCGTCGAACGGGTCCTGTACGCGCACGCGCGGCACTGGCAGGGGCGCTTCCTGATCCTGGAGGACTTCGACCACAACGCCAGGCACCTGCTCGGCCGGGTCCAGCGGGCGATCGACTTCGTCGTGCACTCACGGGTCAACGCGATGGGCATGCTCGACAGCGTGCGCAACTCGGTGATGCTCCCCGCCGAGGAGTGGGAGATCGCCCGGCTGCTGACCAAGCTCTCCGCGCTGCGGGCCAAGCACCACAGCCTCGCCAGGGGAGGCAGGAGCCCCGAGGTGGTCGCGGCCATGGCGCCGCTGGAGCGGGCGCTGGCCGCCAGCGAGGCCGCCGTCCTCGCCAGGGTGGAGGCCCTGGAACGCTACGCGGGTCACGTGGCCGACGCCGAGCGGGCACTGCGCGCCCAGGGACAGATCGAGGTCCTGCGAGCGCACCTGCCCGAGTACGAGCAGCTCGTCGCCGAGACGGGCGCCGCCAGATTCTCCGGACCGGAGATCGGGCATCTCAGCGACGACGCCGACATGCTTCGGCGAGCGCTCCGCGAGAGCGTACGCTCGGCGCACGAGGCGTTCCGCCATCTCGACGGCTGACGTGAATGTGATCGAACGGAGGGCCGAGCCTGTGCGGCGAGTGGTGGTCGATCCTGAAGTCCCTCCCAAGACCGCCGACCTGTTCCGCCGGCACGCGTCGATGTTGTCACGCATCCGCGCCGGTTGGAGCCCCGAGCCTCCGCCGCCCAACTCGCGCCTGCCCGGACGGTTCCTGAACGTCGGCGGAGGGGTGGCCGCGCTCTTCCTGGTGTGCCTGATGTTCCTCGCCGATGTCGGGCAGCTGCTGTTCTTCATGCTCGCGCTGCTCGTCTTCGTGGTCTTCGTCGGCCTGCTGGCCGCCCGCGAGCCGGCGGAGCCGGAGACCATCGAGCACGAGCTCTACCGCGAGGCCCGCTGGTACGAGGGCCGCTACCTGCTTCCCGCCGAGGACTTCGACTACAACGCCGGGCAGCTGCTCGACCGGACCCAGCAGGCGATCGACTACATCCTGCGCTCGCGGGTCAACGCGATGGGCATGCTCGACAGCGTGCGCAACTCGGTGATGCTCCCCACCCAGGAGTGGGAGATCGCCCGGCTGCTGACCAAGCTCTCCGCGCTGCGCAACGAGCACCACGAGTTCGTGTACGGCGGCAGCACGCCCGAGGTGGCCGCGGCCATGGCGCCGCTGGAGCGGGCGCTGGCCGCCAGCGAGGCCGCCGTCCTCGCCAGGGTGGAGGCCCTGGAACGCTACGCGGGTCACGTGGCCGACGCCGAGCGGGCACTGCGCGCCCACGAACAGATCGAGGCGCTTCGCGCGCGGCTTCCCCGCTACGAGGAACTGCTGGCGGAGTCCGGGGCGGACGCCTTCGCCGTACCGGAGATAGGGAGGCTGGCCGAGGACGCCGGTCACCTCGAGCAGGCGCTGCGCGACAGCGTCCGCTCGGCGCACGAGGCGTTCCGCCACCTCGACGGCCCTGCCGCCACTCCCCCCGGCGGTCCCGCGCCCTTCGCGAGCGGGTTCCCCACCCCCTCCGACCGGCCTCAGGGCCGGGGGGACGGATCTCCCGCCCCCTCCCCCCGCGGGCCCGCCGATCCTTCCGGCGCGCCTCCGTCCCCCGGAGATCCGTCTTCTCCCGGAGACGTGGCGGAACCCCCGGGCCGCTGAGACACCGCGGTGGGGCCTTTCGGGGCCCGGCGCCGGTCCGGGCGGGCCTCGCCCTTGTCATGGATCGCGAAGAAGGCGAGGATAGCTCGCGTTCTTTGGAGGTAGCATGCGGATCCGCCTGGATGTGGCCCTCGGCGTGGTCGTGCTCGTCGACGTGCTCCGGGTCTTCCTGCCGTCGCTGATCACACTCTTCGGCCGGGCGGGAAGCACCCCCGCGGAGATGATGGGCCTGTACGCCGTCTCCTGGTTCGTGCTGGCCTTCCTCGCCGTCCCGCTCGCCAGGTCCGTCCGGCCGCCGCTGATCGCCCTCGGCGCCGCGGGCCTGCTGCTCCTGTCCAGGCTCGCGCTCCAGCTGACCGGCGGCGGGGACCCGCAGCTGTACGTGGCCAGCCTGGGCCTGCTGGCCGGGCTGGTCTGGCTGGTGGCGATCGCGATGAGCGGCATCGACGCCCGGCCGGTGATGGGCGGGTTGATCGTCGGCCTGGCCGCCTCCACGGTGATCCACGCGGCGCTGGACGGCATCGACCTGATGTGGCGGCCTGGAGCGGTCCCGTGGATGCTGCTGCTGGTGGAGCTCCTGCTCTTCTGCGCGTTCACGGTCCGGGCCGAACCCCCCGACGAGGAGTACTCCGGGGCTCCCCGCGCCTGGCTGGCGGTCGGACCCGCCCTGCTGCTCTGGGGTCTCTACACCGGCAACACCGCGCACGCCCAGGCGGCGACCGACTCCGCCCAGCAGGCCGCCACCGTGATCGTGGCGGCGTTCGCGGTGGTGTCGGCGGCGCCCGCCGCGCTGCCGGTGCTGCGCCGCCCGCTCCTGCCCGCGGTCGCCCTGGTGGCCTCGGCGGTGGCGTTCACGCTGGGCAGGGCCACCGTGGACGGTGTCCACGGTGTGGCGCCCGGCTGGACGATCGTCGCGCAGATCGTCGGCCAGGTCGCGCTGGGAGCCTGCCTGGCGCACGCCGCGGCGACCTTCGGCCGGGACCGGCCGGCCCGGCGAGGGCTGGCGGCGGCCGGGGGGATGCTGCTGTTCGTCGTGTTCGTCTTCGGCTACTACGCCGCCTACGACCTCTACCTGCCCAACGGGTGGGTGCCGGTCTGCGCGGCGCTCGTCGTCGCGCTCCTGGGCGTGGCGGGCAGCGCGGGCCTGCCGCGCCGTTCCTACGACCGGCGGTTCGCGGCGTCCGCCGTGGCCGCGGTCGCGCTGGTGGCGGCCGTTCCCCTGTGGCAGGGCACCCCGCCCCGCTGGGAGGCGCCGGGCGACGGGCTTCGGATCGCGGCGTACAACATCAGGATGGGCTACGGCGAGTCCGGCAGGCTCTCCCTGGAGCGGCAGGCCGACGCGATCAGGGAGCTGCGGCCGCACGTGGTGGTGCTGAGCGAGGCCGACAGGGGCTGGCTGCTCAACGGCGGCCACGACGGGGTACGGCTGATCGCCGAGCGGCTGGACATGCACTACATCTGGGCCCCGGCGACCGACGAGGTCTGGGGCGACGCCCTGCTCACCACGCTGCCGATCACCACGGTGAGGAACCACGTGCTGGTCCAGGGCGGCCCGACCGGCGCCCAGGCGCTGGAGGTCGGGCTGCGGTGGCAGGGCCGGGACATCACCGTGATCGGCACCCACCTGCAGCCTCCGCCGGGGTGGCGCGAGCTCGACCAGGTCGAGCAGCTCGGGGGGATCGTCAGGAACGCCGCGAAAGGCGGCACCCCGGTGGTCGTGGCCGGTGATCTCAACCTCCAGCCCGGTGACCCCGCCTGGCGGGCGCTGACCGGTGCGGGCCTGACCGACCCCTTCGCCCCGGTGAGGCCGTTCAACACCATCCCGTCCCTGAGCGGTCCGGCCGAGCAGATCGACCACGTGCTCGTCACCCCGGGTTTCACCGGAAAGGACCAGGCCAACCCGGATGTCCCGTACTCCGACCACCGTCCGGTCGCGATCACCCTGGTCGCCGGGCCTTGATCGAGCTCCGCTGGGTAATGTCAGTCGCATGACGGGACAACCTGTACTGGTCTTCGACGGCGACTGCGGTTTCTGCACGACGAGCGTCCGGTTCGCCGAGCGCCGCGTCGGGGTGCGCGCCCGGGTCGTCCCCTGGCAGTTCGCGGACCTCCGGGCGCTGGGCGTGACCCGCGAGCGGGCCGAGCGCGAGGTGCTCTGGGTCGAGAACGGCCGGGTGTACGGCGGGGCGCAGGCGGTGGCCAGGCTGCTGATCTCCGCGGGTCTCCCGTGGAGCCCTCTGGGGCTCGTGCTGCGGATCCCGCCGTTCCGGTGGGTGGCCCGGGGGATCTACCGGCTCGTCGCCGCCAACCGTCACCGCCTGCCGGGCGGCACCCCCGCCTGCGCCCTGTCCTCGCGGCCCTCGCGGCCCTCGCGACCCTCGCACTCCGGGCCCGCCGGCTCCCCGGTGATCTCGGCCCCCGCGCCTTCGGAGCACCGATGAAGGGCGTCCTGCTCACCGGGTTCGAGCCACTCGACGGCGCCGGCAACCCGTCGTGGGAGGCGATCAGGCTCGTGCCCGGGGTGCGTACCGCGCTGCTTCCCTGTGCGTTCGGCGGGGCGCTGGAGCACCTGCGCGCGGCGGTGGCGGAGCACGATCCGGCGGTGGTCGTGTGCGTCGGGCAGGCCGGAGGGCGGCCGGACGTGACGGTGGAGCGGGTGGCCGTCAACCTCGACGACGCCCGCATCCCCGACTGCGCGGGACACCGGCCGATCGACGAGCCGGTGGTGCGCGGCGGCCCCGCCGCCTACTTCTCCACCCTGCCGGTGAAGGCGTGCGTGGCGGCCGCGCGGGCCGTCGGGGTCCCGGCGAGCGTCTCGCAGAGCGCCGGGACGTTCCTGTGCAACCACCTCTTCTACGGCCTCATGCACATGATCGCCACCGAGAGGCCGGCGATCCGCGGGGGGTTCGTGCACGTGCCGTTCAGCCCCGAACAGGTCCTGGACGACGCCAGGCCCTCCATGCCCGTCGCGGTGGTCGCCCAGGCGCTCACCGCGATCGCGACCACCGCCGTCTCGGTCTCCCTGGGCGGCGACCTCCGCCTGGTCGGCGGCTCCCTGCACTGAAGGCCCTTCGTGGTGGCCGGCCCCGGGGTCCGCGCCGGGGGTGACCTCCGCCCGGTCGCCGGCTCCTTCCGCTGGGAGCCGCCGACGGGGTGCCCGGTACCGGCCTGCCCGGTTCGGCCGTGCGGCCCCTCAGAGCGGCACGCCGTACACCGTGCGACGGCCCGCGAACTCGCTCACGCTCCACAGCGTCCTCCTGTCGCGGACGCAGGTCAGGTCCTCCGGGCCCACCGGGTAGGGCCGCCTGCGCACCGTGTCGCCGACCACGATCAGGGTGCCGTTCCCGGTGGAGCCCGCGGTCTGGCTGAGATACCAGGTGCCCTCGTGGGAGAGCGCGCCCTGGATCTTGCCCGCCGGCAGCGCGTGGGCGTCCACGGCCTTCACGACGCCGCCGGCGGGGGCGTTCAGGATTCCCGCCTCGGTCAGCGGCCAGCGGGCCACCCGTCCGACCGTGCCCGCGGTGTCGACGTACTCGCCGGAGATCAGGGTGTCGGGGGCGGTGCTGCGGTCGACGGCGGCGAAGGAGAAGCGGACGGTGCCGCTGGTGGTGGTCCAGGCGTCGGTCTGCGGCATCACGTACCGGTAGCCGAACGCCTCGTACACGTCGCCCTTCCTGCCGATGGTCTCCGTGCCGTCCCCGTCGATCTCGAAGATCTGCCGGGTGTCGAAGACCCGCAGGCCCCGGGTGGTGTCGGCGACGTACAGCAGGTCGCCGTACCAGGCGACGCCGCCGGCGTGGATGTTGATCGGCGCGATGTTCCCGTCGGCGCCGGCCCGGACGAGCAGGACGTGCCGGTAGCGGAGCGTCGCGGTGTTCAGGAAGCTCAGGCGCACGCCCCGCTCGGCCCCCGACTCCGGCGTGTGGTACCAGCTCACCACGAACGCGCTCCCGCCGATCCCGGCGTCGGAGGCGCAGGTCAGGCCCTGCGGGTACCACTCCCTGGTGGCGTTGTCCCCGGCGTCGAAGCTGTACCAGTCGACCGGTTTCGGCCTCATCGTGGCGAACGCCCCGGCGCCGGCCGGTCCCTTCCTGACCATGACGCGGTTGGCCCTGGCCAGGACGGTGTCGAGGGGTACCCGCTTGAGCTCCTTCTCCAGGATCTTGATCCCGGCCGCGAGGCCGCCACCGTCCCGTTTCAGCCCGAACGGCTCCGCCGACACGGCCTTCATCTGACTCATGAGGGGTCTCTCCCTGTCCGGTCCCGCCAGGATCGGCGGATCAAGATACGGAGTTCATGAGTATGCCGGTACTCAAATCCCTTTTGTAGTTAGAAAGGCCAGGTGTGGACGGGCTCCCCGGCCAGCGACAGCTCCCGGTACCGGCTCACCACGCGCGCCGCCGCGGCCTGGTCGCCGCCCTCGCGGGCCAGCGCCTCCCGCTGCCAGATGGCGCCGGTACGGCGGCGGACGACGCGTTCGCGCACGATGTCCAGCGCCCACCGGGTCTCGTCCGGGTCCACGCCCATCCTGTCGAGCCCGGCCTCGGCGACCGGGAGCAGATCCAGGGCGAGCCGCTCGGCCGGTATCTCCTCGCTCAGACCCGGCCAGCTCATCGGCGCGTTCAGACCGTGGATCGCGGCGCGGTAGAAGTTGCGGTAGGCCCCGGCGAAGGGGAACTCCTCCACCGGCCGGACGGCCAGGGCGGCGGTCAGCCCGAGCAGGAACGCGCTGTTGGCCGCCATGTCCGGCGCGCTCGGCCCCGCGGGCAGGGCGCGCATCTCCACCCGCAGGTGGCCTCCGTCACCGGGGTCGTAGACCGGCCGGTTCCACTGCCACACGGTGCCCTGGTGCAGCCGGAGCTCGGCCAGCGCGGGGACGCCGCCCGGCGCCTCCTCCACCGCCGAGGTCATCGGCAGCACCGGCTCGTAGTCGCGGACGCACGTCTCGAACATCTCCTCGATGCTCCGCACCCAGCCGGAACCGAACCCCACCCGGCGGTCTCTGCGGTCGAGCCGCTCCACGTCCCGGTCGTCGGCGGCCTCCTCGAACAGCGCGATCCTCGTCTCCTCCCACAGCCGCCTGCCCAGGAAACCGGGAGAGTTCCCGCTGACCGCGAGGACCGGGCCGATGGCCAGCTGGGCGGCGTTGTAGACGCGGGCGAAGTCGGTGGGGGTCGTGCGGAGATGGACCTGCCAGGAGGTGTTGGCGCTCTCCAGGATCACCCCCTCGACCTCCAGTTCCAGCAGCTCGACGCCCTCGACGCGCACCCGGAACGGCTCCGTGCGCAGCCGCCGCATGCCCCTGGCCAGCGCCCGGTAGCGGCCCTCGCCGCTCAGCGCCTCGTGGGTGAAGTCGAACTCGCTCAGCGACGGCAGGATCCCGATCGCCACGGCCTGCCCGCCCTGGGTGGCGGCCGCCGCGTCCACCACGGCCATGATCTCCCGCATCTCGCGCACCAGGGCGCTGAACGGCCGCCCGGCGATCGGCAGCGGGGTCAGGTTGGCCTCCAGGTTGAACCTGCCCAGCTCCAGCGTGAGCCGGCCGTCGTCCGCGGCGGCCTGCACCTCGTGGTTACGGGGAAGCGGCCGCCCCTCGGGGGTTATGAGGAACATCTCCAGCTCGGCTCCGATGGTCGCGGGACCGGCGCCGAAGCCAGGCCTCGCGAGCACCTCGCGGAGGGTGTCGAGCTGCTCCGCCAGTTTCGCCCTGAAACGGAGGAACTCCGCCTCGGAGTAGCGGTCCTTGTCGACTTTCTGCCCCATCACACCGTCCGATCCGTTGACCCTTGTGCCCTCCCTCTCTCCCAGGGTGCCCGTTCTAATCAGAACCTGCCGCCACCGGCGGCGCTCACGGGGTTGCCGGAGGTCGTACGGCCTCCGAGGCGGCCCGGGGCCGCCCGTCCGGACCGGCGCGTCGGCAGAATAGGCTCACCGGCCAGACGGGCCTGCCGGCGGAAGGCGCCGGGGGCCGGAGCGAGGGAGTGTGCGCGGATGCGAGCGGTGGTCTTCGACGCCTTCGGGGCCGAGCCGGAGGTCCGGGAGGTGCCCGCCCCCGAGCCTCCTCCCGGCGGAGCGGTGATCCGCGTGGAGGCCACCGGGCTGTGCCGGAGCGACTGGCACGGCTGGCAGGGCCACGACCCCGACATCCGGGTCCTCCCCCACGTGCCGGGGCACGAGCTCGCCGGGGTCGTCGAGGCGGTGGGTTCCGGCGTCGCCTCGTGGCGGCCCGGCGACCGCGTGACCGTCCCGTTCGTCTGCGCCTGCGGGTCCTGCGCGGCCTGCCTGTCCGGCGATCAGCAGGTCTGCGAGCGCCAGACCCAGCCGGGGTTCACCCACTGGGGTTCCTTCGCCGAGTACGTGGCCGTCCACCACGCGGACGTGAACCTGGTACGCCTCCCCGAGGAGATGGCCTTCGCCACCGCCGCCGGCCTGGGCTGCCGCTTCGCCACCTCGTACCGCGCCGTGACCGCCGTGGGCCGGGTGCGGCCGGACGAGTGGGTGGCCGTGCACGGCTGCGGCGGCGTGGGACTGTCCGCCGTCATGATCGCCGCCGCGGCCGGGGCCCGGGTGATCGCCGTGGACGTCTCGGCGGGCGCCCTGGAGCTGGCCAGGCGGTTCGGCGCCGTCGCCTGCGTCGGCGCCGAACCGCCCGAGGCCGACGTCGCCGCGCGTGTCAGGGAGCTGACCTCGGGCGGCGCCCACGTCTCCATCGACGCCCTCGGCGGTCCCGGGACGTGCGTGGCGTCGATCGAGAGCCTGCGCCGCCGGGGACGCCACGTCCAGATCGGCCTGCTGCCCGGGCTCACCCCGCTCCCGATGGGCCGGGTGATCGGCTACGAGCTCGAGCTCCTCGGCAGCCACGGCATGGCCGCCCATGCCTACCCGGCGATGCTGGAGGCCGTCGCCGACGGCACCCTGAGCCCGGACGCCCTGGTCACCCGCTCCATCGGCCTGGACGAGGCGGGAGCCGCGCTCGCCTCGATCGGCTCCGTCCCCGGGGTCACGATGATCCTGCCGTCCCGGAGCTGACGGGTCCACCGGGCCCTCGGTTCTCCGGGGGGTCAGGTCAGGCGGCGGACCTGGAGGCCGGCGCCCCACCTGCCGACGGCCTCGTCGTCGGCGAAGGCCAGGGCCCTGAGCATGTTCCCCCCGTCGCTGATCTCGACGTTGCGGCGCAGGCGCCGGCTCAGCGGCTCCGGCAGCTTGGTGGTGCTCGCCTCGATGGTGTCGCCGTAGAACGGGGCGAAGGCCACCCCGGCGAATCCTGTGCGGCGCAGCAGGGCCGGTACGGTCTCGGCCGAGTAGAACATCAGGTGGTTCTTCGTGAAGCCGTTCCAGCCGCTGCCGTACGCCTTGAGCTGCAGGGAGGCGGCGTTCACGGTGAGGACGAGCAGCACCCCGCCGGGGGCGAGCAGGGCGCGGAAGCGCCTGAAGTCGTCGAGCGGGCGAGGCAGGTGGGCCAGGACCGACCAGAGGGTGATGACGTCGAAGCCCCCCGCGGCGACCTCCGGGACGTCCTCGGGGGCCCCGAGGTGGGCCCTCGCGCCGGTGAGGCGCTCGTTGGCTGCGGCCACGGAGTCGGGTGAGAGGTCGATCCCGACCGCGTCGAAGCCGCGCTGCTCGGCGAGCTGCAGGAAGAGGCCGGTGCCGCAGCCGAAGTCGAGCAGCCTGCGCCCCTGCCCCGAGGAGAAGACGGGGCCGAAGGCGTCCATGGTCAGCCGGTAGCGCCGCTGCCGGTTGGCCGCGTACTTCCCGGTCAGGAAGCCGCTGTAGCCGGTGGCGTACAGGTCGCCCAGCCGGTCGGGCCGGATGTTGGGGTTGCGGTAGAGGAAGCCGCACGCCGGGCAGCGCACCACCCGGTAACTCCACCCCCGCCCGTCGCCGGCCGGCTGGAACATCGGCTGCTGGCGTGTCTCCCCGCACAGGTGGCAGGTGACGAACTCCTCGATCTCCCCCAGGGATATCCGTTCCCGGTAGTCCTGGAACCTCATGACGGGGGCCCGGCGAATTCTCAGGCGCCACTGGATCTCGCGGGCGAGCCTTTCCCCGGGGCGGACATAAACCCTCTGCCCCCAGGGGACCTGGTCGTAGCGGGAGCCGTACACGACCCGCGAGAACGTTCGTTTGACGGACACCACGGCCATCCCTTCACCAGGACCTTCCCGAAACGGAGGGTTCTTATCAAAAGTGACACGCCCCCATCAATGACTCAACCGTTGTTCCGTATCAGCACCTTCAGATATTCGAAGGGTCCGGACAAATAACTCCCTTCTCGAAAAGGACATAAAGCAATACGTATGCCATTCCTACCAGAGACGACATAGCGCTTTAAATGCCCTTATCAATGATTAAATGGGTGATAACGTGGTTGACCATGCGCCCAGAAGACCTCGCCCTGCTCAACGTCCCCGGCAGTGTCACGCTCCACGGCGACCTCCTCCTCGTCGACGTGGCCCGGCCCGACCCGGAGGCCGACGCCTACCGGGGAAGCCTGTGGCGGGTGCCGCCGGACGGTCCGCCCGTCCGGTTCACCTTCGGTGAGCGCGACAGCGCGCCGCGCATCTCCCCCGACGGCGCCTGGGTGGCCTTCCTGCGCGCCGGCGGCGACGGCGACGGCGCCCCGCAGCTGCACGTGATGCCCACCGGCGGCGGCGAGGCGAGACCGGTCACCGATCTGCCGCTGGGCGCGGGCGTCCCGGCCTGGGCGCCGGACTCGCGCCGGATCGCGTTCGTCGCCCGGGTCGCCGAGCCCGGCCGGTACGGCACCGAGGAGGGGGTGAGCGCCGCGGCCGAGGCGCCCCGCCGGATCACCGGACTGCGTCACCGGACCGAGGGGGTCGGCTTCACCTTCGACCGGCCGCAGAGCCTGTTCGTGGTCAACGCCCTCGCCGACGTCCCGCGGCCGGTACGGCTGACCGAGGGGCCCTACGACGTGGAGTCCCCCGCCTGGACGCGGGACGGCGAGCACGTGCTGGTCTCGGCCCCCCGCGACCTCGACGGCGAGAGCCTGCACACGGACGTGTACGCGGTCCCCTCCGGCGGGGGTGCCCCGATCCTCGCGGTGCGCAGCGACGGCTCCGCCGAGCATCCCGTCGCCCTGCCGGGAGGGGAGGTGCTCTATCTCGGTACGGAGTTCTCCGGCATCGACGCGGTCGCCCGCAACGCGGGCCTCTACCGCGCGCCGCTGCGGATCGGCGGTTCCGGCGAGGCGGCGGCCGGGACCCGGCTGACCGAGGAGGAGTCGGTGGACTGCGAGCCGCTGCCCCCCGTACCCCGGCAGGACGGCGTCCTGGTCGCGGTGCGGGTGCGCGGCGCGGTCGAGCTGCGCCTGGTCCCCGCCGGCGCCGTCGGCACGCCGCTGGAGAAGCTCGTCCTCGTCCTGGGTGAGCGGGCGCGCGTCAAGGCGTTCACCACCTGCGGAGAGCGGATCGTCGCGGTGCTGTCCACGCCCGCGAGCCCCGGCGAGGTGGTCACCCCCGACGGGGCGCTGACCGACTTCTCGGGCCCTCTTCCCGGGATCAGGCCGCTGCGCGAGATCACCGCCGTCTCCGCCGACGGCTACCCGGTTCACGGCTGGCTGGCCCTGCCCGAGGGCGACGGGCCGCACCCGGTCCTGCTGAACGTGCACGGCGGCCCGTTCCACCATCACGGGTGGGCGTTCCTGGACGAGACCCAGATATACGCGGGCGCCGGGTACGCGGTGGTCCTGCCCAACCCGCGCGGCTCCTGCGGGTACGGCCAGGCGCACGGCCGGTCGGTGGTCGGCGCGCTGGGCGGTGTGGACGCCGACGACGTGCTCGCCCTGCTGGACGCGGCGCTGGCCGATCCCGCGTGCGACGCCGAGCGGGTGGGCGTGATGGGCGGCTCCTACGGCGGCTTCATGACGAGCTGGCTGGCCGCCCGCCACGGGGAGCGGTTCAGGGCCGCCTGGAGCGAGCGCGCGGTCAACGCCTGGGACTCCTTCACCGGCTCCTCCGACATCGGCTGGTACTTCGCCGAGGCCTACTGCGGCCCCGACCCGGAGGCCCAGCGGGCGATGAGCCCGCTCTACCAGGCCGGCCGGATCACCCTGCCGTTCGCGGTGGTCCACTCCGAGGACGACCTCCGCTGCCCGGTCGAGCAGGCGCAGCGGATGTTCGTCGCGCTGCGCCGCAACGGCGTCCCCGCCGAGCTCCTGCTCTTCCCCGCCGGGGGACACGAGCTCACGCGCGGCGGCCGTCCGAGGCACCGCCTGCAGCGCTTCGAAGCCGTCCTGGAGTGGTGGTCGCGCCACCTGTCCTGACGTCGGCGCACGAGAGCCGGTGAGCCCGGGGCCCCGGGACCCGTGGGGCCGGGTCCCGGCGCCGGCCGGGACGAACAGGATCAGGCCAGGCAGGTCAGGGGCTTGCCACCGTTGTATTCGATCATCTCCAGCATCGCGGTGAACAGGTCGATCGGCTCACCCGGGGCCAGCCCGTCCAGCTCGGCGTAGGCCCGGTGCAGGTTGCCGACGATGCGCTCGGGGTCGAGCAGTCCCGCGTACTCCCCGAGGTCGGTCTCGCGCGCGGTCTCCAGCGGGGACAGCCCGGCCTGCCTGCCGCGTTCGGCGGTGGCGAGCACGAACCGCAGATAGCCCTGCACGTGGTCGATGATCTCCGGGCCGCACACCCCGCCGTGTCCCGGGACGATCGTCTCCGCGCCCAGCGCCCTGAGCTCGTCGAGCGCCGCGATGGACCCGGTCACCGAACCCATCATCACGAACGGCGTGCCGCCGTTGAACACCAGGTCACCGGAGAACAGCAGCGACCGCTCGGGGATCCACACGATCGAGTCGTTGGTCGTGTGGGCCGGGACGCCGATGTGCCGTACCTCGCAGCGCAGCTCGTCGGAGTGGACGGTCACCCCGTCGGTGTAGGTGAGGAACGGCGGACGGGCCTCCAGGTTGCCCCAGTCGACCTCGGTCCAGGCCAGCTTCAGGTAGTCGGGGATCCCCTCGGCGAGGATCATCTCCCTGGTCCGCTCGTGCCCGACGATCGTCGCCTCGGGGAAGGCGGAGTTGCCGAAGGTGTGGTCACCGTGGTGGTGGGTGTTGACCAGCGTCGTGACCGGCCGGTCGGTGACCGACCTGATGGCCTCGCGGTAGGCGAGCGTGCGGCGTTCGGTGGAGCAGGAGTCCACACTGATCACTCCGCGGCTGCCGACGAGGAAGCCCGTGTTGTTGATCCACCAGCTTCCGTCGGGCTGCAGGTAGGTGTAGATCCCGTCGGAGACCTCCTGGACGCGCGCCGGAGGCAGGGGATGGTCGTGTCGCGATGAACTCATACCTGGGATTGTCGGGCCTGTACCCACCACTAGTCATACCGAATGGGGTCTTTTGGGGTCTAAAGCCCGATTTCATCGGTAAAAATGCACGCTCGCCGCCCGGCCATCACGATCTTCGTACGGGCGGGGCGAGACAGGGCCCGGACGGTCGCACCTCGCCGGGACCGAAGGGCGGGAAGTACGGCTCGTCGAGGCGGATGACCCGGAAACCGACGTTCTCCGCGGCCCGGCTCAGCCGGATCCGACGTCCCCGCCCCCCGCCGCCGGGCCGGAGAAGGGCAGGGGACAGCACGGGCTGGTCGCGCAGGCCACCAGGTCGTCACACCCGGCCTCCATCGCCCGGACCAGCGACTCGCGGATCGACAGGAGATCGGCGATCTTCCGTTCCACCTCGGCCAGCTTGTCCCCCGCCCGCGCCCGCAGGCCGGTGTGCGCCGCGCCGTGACGGCGCCCGGCCACCTCGACGAGTTCCGACACCTCGTCCAGAGTGAACCCCAGGCGCTGCGCCACCTTGATCACCCGAAGCGCGGTCACCGTCTCCGGCGGATAGAGCCGGTGGCCGCCGTTGCTGCGCGGGGGCTCCTCCAGCAACCCGCGCCGGTGGTAGTAACGCAGCGTCTGCGCGCCGACCCCCGCCGCCTCCGCCACCTCCCCGGTGCGGAGCCACCCCCCGTTCACGAGGACACCCCCGGCGCCGCCGCGAGCGCCCGGGCCGACAGGCCGTCGAGCACCCCGCTGTGAACCGCGGGAACCTCCACGTCCAGCACCAGGTAGTCCCGGTCGCGGGTGAACGTGAAGGTGAAGAAGGAACAGCACGCCGTCTCCCGCGCCGCGAGGTCCCGGACGCTCTCCTCCAGCCGGTCCACCCGGTCCGTACGGTCGTGCGCCCGGGGGCCACCGCGCAGAGTGAGCCGCAGGCGAGTCGGGCTCACCCGCTCCAGCCCGTCCAGCGCCGAGGCGAACAACGCGTCGAACTCCGCCACCCGCAGGGGCCGCTCCCCGGTGGGAAGCACGCATTCAGCCGGTATCCACTCCATGAACCCTCCCGGGGCGAGGCGCCCGGCTCCGACGCGGGCGGCCCCACACCCCGACGGTAAGCCTGTACCGGGGTACCGGATGCAACCTGCGGATCACCGGCCCTCTCCGCGGCAGGGGGTCCAAAGGCGCAGTCACCCAGGTCCAGGAGGACGCGATGATGTACACCCATGCAGTACGTGACACCCACAAGCGTGTCGATCACGAGAATCCGCCATGCCCGACTCGCCGACGGTCTTCCCCGAAAGGATCTCGAAAGGTCCACAGGCATCACATGTCTGATCTTGATTGGCGGCGGCCGACGAGAGCATGATGCACACGCGTTTAACAAAAGGGCATCTCGGCGCCAAGCGGGAATCGTTCGGTTTCCCAAAAATCAACAAAGGCAAACCAGGAAAACTCAGCTTGCTTCATATCGATTACCCATGGAATAGACAATAGGTGTAAATGATATTTATTCATGACAATTCATACGATACCGTCGTTGTGTCGGCTTGAGTTGCCAAGTGATCAGCAGCGGCGACTCCCGACCTGAGAGGAGTGCCTATGCACGGTAAGCGACGCGTGGCCCTGCTTGGCCCCGCGCTTGTCGCCGGCCTGGTTCTCGGGGTGTCGGAAACCTCCCCGGCGTCGGCCGCTTCGAGTTCCGGGAAAACAGCGGCGGTCGTGATATCACCCGAAGTCACCGCCATCGACAGCGCCACCAAATGCAAGAGGTACAGAGGCCGAATCTGCTGCAAGAGGTACGGTCGCTGGACTTGCAAGAGGACGAGCAGAGAATGGCCGCGCGTAAAGACTCCTAGGTCAGAAGGCCGGGGTTCCTGGGAGCACTCAAGGGGATACGAAAGCTCGGACAGGGGTCACGGCCGTTCGCGGTAAGGGCCTCCAAGGGAAAGAGCACACGTAGAAAGCCGTTCGGGAGCGGCTCTGTTCGCTCTTTCCGTTGGCGAGCGGAGCCGCCGTCCCGACCCTCTCGGGTCAGACCTCCACGACACGAGGGGAGGACCAGCCACCCGTATGATCCCGACAGGACGCGTGGGGCGGTCATCGAGGAGGTCCTCCGGGCCCATGGCGCCATCGGTGTCGTCGGCGAGGTACGCCTGCCGGCAGGAGACACGCAGATCGAACGACACGCTGCGAGAATCGGTCATGAGCGGCAAGCCTACGATCATGAACTGACATTTCCTGGCACCGGACTCGCCGATGTCCCGCGATTGCCGCCGGTGTAAGAATCAAAACATGGCGGAACTCAACGGGACACCGGTGACCTCGGAAGCCTTGCAGTCGCTGGCCCTCCTCAACTACGGCCACTTCACGTCCATGCGTGTTCAGGATCAGCGAACAAAGGGACTTTCCCACCATCTGGATCGTCTCGCGAACGACTGCCGGCTCCTGTTCGACGTGAGCCTGGACAGGGAACGGGTTCGCGAATTCGTCCGGCACGCCGTCAGGGGGGAACGAGGGGCGTTCGTGGTCCGGGTGACCGTTTTCGACCCAGCTCTCGATCTTGGGCACCCCGTGTCCTCCGCGGAACCGAGCGTGCTGGTCACCACCCGGCCGGCCATGCCGCTGCCTCCCTCCCCGATTCGGGTGAGAACGGTCGGCCATCGGCGTGACCTGCCGGGGGTGAAGCACGTCGGACTACTGGGATCGCTGTGGCACCGGCGGCAGGTTCAGATGCGGGGATACGACGACGCGCTTTTCGTCGACGACGCCTCCTTCGTATCCGAAGGGGCGACGTGGAACATCGGATTCTTCGACGGGGAGCGAGTCGTCTGGCCGGACGCGGAAATGCTGCCGGGGATAACGATGAGACTGCTGGACCAGGTTCACGATGACACGACGACCGCACCGGTGAACATCCGCGACGTCCCCGTCATGCGGGCCGCGTTCGCCACGAACACGACGATAGGCGTGCGAGCGATCAGCGCCGTCGACGGAATGAACCTGGCCGACGACCATCCTGTTTTCGAGACACTCCGGAAAGAGTACGAGGAGATCCCGCCGGAACGGCTGTAGGGAGGCGAGAACGATCCCGGCCGTTCAGGTCGGCGGACTTTCACCTACAGCCGTACCGATCCCCGCCGGGACCGGCGGAGACCGGGACGAACCGGTTGAAGACAGCGGCCGTAGGGTGGAGTCCAGGGCATTGAAGATCCGGAGGTTTGACATGGAGTACGTGCGCCTGGGGTCCACCGGGATGAAGGTGTCGAGGGTCTGCCTTGGCATGATGAGCTACGGCGATCCCGCCAAATGGGGCGAGTGGGTGCTGGACGAGGCCGCCGCCGAGCCGATCGTGCGCCGGGCCGCCGACGCGGGGGTGACGTTCTTCGACACCGCCGACGTCTACTCCTTCGGCACCAGCGAGGAGGTCACCGGCCGCCTGCTCGCCAGGATCTTCCCCAGCAGGGACGACTACGTGCTGGCCACCAAGGTGTTCATGCCGATGGGCAAGGGCGTCAACGACGGCGGCCTGTCGCGCAAGCACATCCACTCCGCGATCGACGCCTCGCTGCGCCGCCTGGGCACCGACCACGTGGACCTCTACCAGATCCACCGCTGGGACCCCGACACGCCGATCGAGGAGACCATGGAGGCCCTGCACGACGTGGTCCGCGCGGGCAAGGCCCGCTACATCGGCGCCTCCAGCATGTACGCCTGGCAGTTCGCCAAGGCCCAGCACACCGCGGAGAAGCACGGCTGGACAAAGTTCGTGTCGATGCAGAATCATTACAATCTTCTTTACCGAGAAGAAGAGCGGGAGATGAACCCGCTCTGCCTCGACCAGGGCGTCGGGCTGATCCCGTGGAGCCCGCTGGCCCGGGGCCTGCTGGCCCGCGCCGGATCCGAGGAGAAGACCACCCGGGCGGGCAGCGACCCCCGCATCGAGTCCCTCTACGACGACGCAGACAACGACCGCCTGATCCTCGACCGGGTCGCCCAGGTGGCCAGGGAGCGCGAGGTCGCTCCCGCGCGGGTGGCGCTGGCGTGGCTGCTCCACCAGCCGGGCCTGTCGGCCCCGATCGTGGGCGCGACCAAGGACGTGCACGTGGACGACGCGGTCGCCGCGGTGGGCCTCTCCCTCACCGAGAAGGAGCTCGCCTTCCTCGCCGAGCCGTACCGCCCCCGGGTCGTCAAGCACTGACGTCTCCGGCCGGGCGGGGAAGGGCCCGTACCCCGGCGCTGAGGAATCCCGGCGCCCCACGATCCCGTCGCCTGACGGTTTCGGGACCCAACGGTCCCGGAACCGGGAAAGGCGGCCGGGTGTCAGGAGTCGGCGGGCAGTTCGAACTGGACGCAGGTCATGCCGCGCATGTCCAGCCATGCCCGTCCCTGCGCCCGTACGAGCCGGAAGACGACCTCCTCGCACCCGGGGCAGCGGGCCACCAGGCCCGGGGCGTGGGTGTAGAGGAGCGCCTCGGCCAGCGCGAGGGTCCGCGCGCAGCCGGAGCACCGGCCGGTGGCGGCGGTCAGGTCGACGGCGAACACGTCGCGCAGGGCTCCGCCCGCCGCGTTCCCGTCGAGGTGGTCCTGGCTCATCGTTGTCCTCCACTGGGGCCGAAGCGTTCCGTGCGGATCAGACGGGGGTCGTGCCCGGCGGAGACGAGCAGGGCCGCGGCGGTCTCGACGAAGCCGGTGGGCCCGCACACGAAGACGGCCGGTTCCCGCTCGGCGGGCCAGACGGCCTCGGAGAGCAGGGCGGCGTCGACCCGCGCGGGCGGGCGCTCCCAGCCGTCGGGCACCTCGCGCGTGTAGGCGTAGGTGACGTCCAGGCCGGAGCCGTCGGCGCTCTGGCGGTCCAGCTCGGCGCGGTAGAGGGCGGAGCGCGGCCCGCGCGCCGAGTACAGGAGCCGGAACGGCGTGCCGACCCCGGCCGAGGCGCGGGCGCGGATCATCGCCATGAGGGGGACGACCCCCGAGCCGCCCGCGACCAGCTGCACCGGCTCGGGCGTCTCGGGCCGCCAGACGAACCAGCCGCCGATCGGGCCGCGTACCTCCAGCGGGTCTCCCGGCGAGAGGACCCGCGCGAGGTACGGGGAGACCTCGCCGTCGGGCAGCAGCTCGACGGTGAGCTCCACGCGGTCCCCGTCGGCCGCCGAGGCGATGGAGTACGAGCGCTGCGTGGAGTAGCCGTCGGGGGCGGTGAGCCGTACGTCGACGTGCTGGCCGGCGAGGTGGCCGGGCCAGCCGGGGACGTCCAGGGTGATCGTGCGGGCTCCGGGGGTCTCGTCGCGCACGGCGGTGACCGTGGCGACCCTCCAGATCAGTCGCCCCAGTACCGTTGCTCGCGCCATGGGTCCCCATAGTTGTGGTAGCCGACGCCCTCCCAGAATCCCGGCTGGTCCTCGTCGAGGAGCCGGAGGCCGCGCACCCACTTGGCGCTCTTCCAGAGGTAGAGGTGCGGCACGAGCAGCCGGGCGGGCCCGCCGTGCTCGGGGGTGATGGGCTCGCCCTCGTAGCGGACGGCGATCCAGGCCCGGCCGTCGAGGAGGTCCTCCAGCGGGAGGTTGGTGGTGTAACCGCCGTAGGAGGTCGCCAGGGCGTACTCGGCGGACGTCTCCACGCCGTCGAGGAGGGTGTCCAGCGACACGCCCTCCCAGGTGGTGCCGAGCTTGGACCACTTGGTGACGCAGTGCAGGTCGACGGTGAACCGCTCCACGGGCAGGGCGTTGAGCTCCGCCCAGTTCCAGCGGACGACCTCGCCGGTCTCGGTGGTGACGCCGAGACTCCAGTCGTCGGTGGACACCAGGGGCGTGGGCCCGGCCGAGAGGACGGGGAAGTCCTCGGTGAGGTACTGCCCCGGCGGCAGGTCCGGGTTGCCGGTGCGGCGGCGGCCGAAGAATCCGGGCGAGACGATGCCGATGACGCCCACCTCCACTGTCCGGCAGATCACGACAGCCGCGACACGCCCCTCGAATCGATCACGAGCCGACGCGTCACGAGAACTAGATGAATCTCATCACATCCGGTCGCGTCTCACGTCACCAGGGCGGGGTCCGGCGGGTTTCCGCGCGCCGGTCCGGACCCCCGCGGGGCCGTGAAGGCCCGTGAGTTCGTCGAAGGCTCGCGCGGGACCCCTGACGGCCCGCGGCTCCCCCCTGTACGCCCGTTCGCGCGCGCGGCGGACGTGGCCCCTGCGCACGTACGCGGACACGGCGGGCACGGCGACCGGCTCCCCGGGGGTTCAGGTGCCCGAGGCGGCGATCACCTCGGAGACCAGGCGCGGGGAGGTGATCAGGCGGCTGTACTCGGGCTGGCGCAGCTCGCCACCCATGAACGGGTGGGGGTTGCGGTGCACGGCGGGGCTGGGCGCGTCGACCAGGGCCGCGAAGTGGATCTCGGAGGCTCCGGTCGCCTCGACCACGCGGTGCACGTTGCGGGGCGTGATGCCGCCGCCGGGCATGACGATCAGGTCGTCGCCCGCCCGCTCGACCAGGGAGGCGATCAGCGGTGCGCCCTCCAGGGCGGTGACGTCCTGGCCGGAGGTGAGAACCCGGTCGACGCCCAGGGAGGCGAGGGTGTCCAGGGCGGCGAACGGGTCGGCGGTCATGTCGAAGGCCCGGTGGAAGGTGACCGACAGGTCCCCGGCCGCGCCGATGAGGCGCTTGGCCACCTCGACGTCCACCTCGCCCGACGGCGTCAGCACCCCGATCACCACGCCCTGCGCGCCCGCGTCCCTGATCGTGGCCACGTCGCGCTCCATGGCCGCGACCTCGTACTCGTCGTAGATGAAGTCGCCGCCCCGGGGGCGGACGATCACGTGGACCCGGATCGCCGAGACCGCCGCGAGGGTCGCCTCGACGGTGCCGAGGGTCGGGGTCAGGCCTCCCTCGAAGAGGGCCGAGCACAGCTCGACGCGGTGCGCCCCGGCCTGCTCGGCCGCGAGCGCGCCCGCGGTGCTGTCAATGCAGATCTCATAGCTAAGACTCATTTTTCCTCCAAAGCATGGATTTCACCGACTGGTCGGCCTCCGCCCAGCACCGGAACGCTCGCGAAGTCCGCCGCTCCCGCGACGTCCCCGCCGGCCGCCCTGAGCGCGGCCAGCGCGATCGCGCTCGTGGCCCGCGGGCTCCCGTCGATGACCTTGACGGCCGCCGCGTGCCCGGTGGCGAGCGCGACGACGAGGACCCCCTCGGCCCCGCCCTTGGCCACCGCCCCCGGCAGCGCCCGCATCAGCGAGGTGTTCACGTGCCCGGTCCCGCCGACGTACTCGGGGTGCTCGCGCATCGCGTCGGCGACCGCGCGCGGCGGGGTTCCCGGCTCGGCGACGACCAGGGCCCGTACGGCCCGCGCCAGCCCGGTCAGCGACAGCCCGAACAGCGGGGCGCCGCACCCGTCGACGGCGACGTGGGCCGCCCTCTCCCCCGACAGTTCCTCGGTCACGGCACGCACCCGCCGCTGCAGGGGGTGGTCGGCGTCCAGGTAGGAGGCGGTCTCCCAGCCCGAGGCGGCGGACGCGGCGAGCATCGCGGCGTGCTTGCCCGAGCAGTTCATCCGCTCGCGCGAGGCTTTCAGGCCCGCCCGGATCAGCGTGTGCCGGGTGGCCTCGTCCTCCGGCCAGTCCTCGGGGCAGCCGAGGGCCTCGAAGCCGAGCCCGGCCCCGGCGAGGATGTCGGCGACCAGCCGCACGTGGAAGTCCTCGCCGGTGTGGCTGCCGGCGGCGATCGCCAGGCCGGGGCCGCGCAGGTCCGCCCCGGACAGCAGGCAGGCCAGCGCCTGGAACGGCTTGGCCGAGGAGCGCGGCAGCACCGGCGCGTCGACCGCTCCCCTGGCGACGGCCACGGCGCCGTCGGGCGCCAGGGCGACGGCGCTGCCGAAGTGCACGCTCTCCACGAATCCGGAGCGCACCACCTCCGCGAGCGGGACGAGTTCAGGCACGGGCGGGTCTCCTTCTGAGCCGTCGGGCCCCCGGGGTGTCGCGGGCGTCGAGGGTACGGGCGAGTTTGGACAGCGACGCGTTGACCACCAGGTAGATCAGCGCGACGACGATGTAGGTCTGGATGAGCAGGCCGTTGAAGGTCGCCAGGACCTTGCCGCTGTAGAGCAGTTCGGCGTAGCTGACCACGAAGCCCAGCGAGGTGTCCTTCAGCAGGCCGACCGACTGGCTCACGATCGAGGGCAGCACCCGCCGGGCCGCCTGCGGCAGCACGATCAGGCGCATGGTCTGGCCCTGGGTGAGCCCGACCGCGAGACCGGCCTCGCCCTGGCCGCGCTCCACGGACAGGATTCCGGCGCGGAAGATCTCCGCGAACGCCGCGGCGTTCGAGATCGCCAGCGGCACCACGAGCTTCCAGAACAGCGGCAGGTCGAGCCCGTAGCGGGGCAGCGCGAACAGCACGACGTAGACCAGCAGCAGCGCCGGGATGGTCCGCACGACCTCCACGTACGCGGCGGCGGGCACGCGGACCCACCTGCGCCGCGACAGCCGCCCGAGGGCGAGGGCGACCCCGGCCGCCATCGCGAGCGCGGCCGAGACGACGGCGGCGAGCGCGGTGGCCCACAGCCCGTTCAGCAGGTAGCGCCACATCGGCCAGGTCGCGTACGGCGACCAGCGGTCGGCGTCGAGCTGGCCGTTGGCGGCGAACTGGCGGAGCGCCAGCGCCAGCAGGGCGAGCACCGCGACCGCCCCCACCGCGGTCGCGATCCTTATCCTGCGGCGGGCGCGCGGCCCCGGCTGGTCGAAGAGGAGATTGCTCATCGGAGCACCGCCGTTCCGCCCGGAGCCGGGACACCTCTGTCGCCGGGAGGCAGATCGCTCACCGGACCACCACCAGCCGTCGTTCGAGCCGCCCGGTGACGAACCCGGCGCAGGCGGCGATCAGCGCGTAGGCCAGGCCCGCCCCGACGAAGATCGGGATGGGCTGCGCCTCCGCGAGGTTCACCCGGTTGGCCGCGGCGGTCAGGTCGACGACGCCGACCGCGGCGGCGAGCGAGGTGTTCATCGTCAGCGCGATGAAGATGTTGCCGACCGGCTGGATCACCGTGCGCAGCGCCTGCGGCAGGACCACGTGGCGCAGCGACTGGCCGAAGGTCAGCCCGAGCGCGCGGGCCGCCTCGCCCTGCCCGGCGGAGACCGCGTTGACGCCGGAGCGCAGGGCCTCGGCGATGTAGGCGGCCTCGTAGAGCGCGATGACGATCATGGCCGTCACCAGCAGGTCGGCCTTGAGTCCGATCTCGGGCAGGCCGAAGACGGCGAGCACCAGCAGCACCAGCAGCGGCAGGTTCTGGAAGGTCTCCACGTAGGCCGTGCCGATCCCGCGCAGGACGCCGACCGGGCTGACCCGCATGGCGGTGATCACCAGCCCCACGACCGCGGCGCCGGCGAAGGACGCCGCGGTCAGCTGGAGGGTCACGACCAGTCCCTGCCAGAACTCGGGCAGGTGGTCCAGGAGGGCGGACATCAGGACCCCGGCACCGATCCGATCTGCGGCGGGGCGGGAGCCTCACCCTGCACGACCGTGCCGAGGGAGTTCTTCCAGGTCTTCTGCCAGAGGCCGTCGGCCTGGATCTTCTTCAGCCAGTCGTTGACGAACTTCTTGAACTGTTCGTCACCGTGCTTGAGGCCGATGCCGTACGGGTCCTCGGTGAACGGGCTGCCGACGACCTGGACCGAGGGGTCCTTCTGCGCGTTGGCCACCAGGAGCGTCTCGTCCTGGACGTAGGCGTCGCCGCGTTCCTGCTTGAGGGCCTGCATGCACTCGGGGTCGCTGCCGAACGTCACGATCTTGGCCTGCGGGGCGAGCTTCTTGATCGCCGAGACGGCCGGGGTGTTGGCGCCGGCGATGACGGTCTTGCCGTTCAGGTCCTCGGGCTTGGCGATGCCCGTGGTGCCCTTCCTGACGGCGAGGCTCAGCCCGGAGGAGTAGTACGGCCCGGCGAAGGCGACCTGCTCGGCCCGCTCCGGGGTGATCGTGTAGGTCTGGAAGACGACGTCCACGGTGCCGTTGGAGAGCAGCGCCTCGCGGGTCTCCGAGGCCGAGTTGACGATCTTCACCTTGGGCTCGCCGATGATGTACTTGGCGAGCGCCTTGCCCATGTCCGCGTCGAACCCCTCGACCTCGCCGGTCGTCGGGTTCTGCTGCGACAGCAGCGGCGCGTCGAGCGACCCGCCGACGATCAGCTCGCCGCGCTGCTTGATCTTCTCCATCGTGGAGCCGGGCAGGATGTCCGCGGCGGCGGCGACCGGCGCCGAGGCGATCAGGTCGTTCCCCTTGGCCTCACCCGGTACGGCCGGGCTTCCCGAATCGGTACCGGCACAGGCCGAGAGGCCGAGCATGGACACAGCGGCGACAGCGGCCAGCCGCTTCATGGACACCATCGGGCCCACCATCCTTTTCGATCGATCTGATCAATGAGTGAGAACTTTGGCCAGGAAGTCCCTGGCCCTGTCTGTCTTGGGAGCCTCGAAGAAGGCGCCGGGCTCGCCCGTCTCGACGATCTGGCCCGCGTCCATGAAGACCACGCGGTCGGCGGCCCTGCGGGCGAAGCCCATCTCGTGGGTGACGACGACCATGGTCATGCCGTCGGCGGCGAGCCGGACCATCACGTCCAGCACCTCGCCGACCATCTCCGGGTCGAGCGCCGAGGTGGGCTCGTCGAAGAGCATCACCTTGGGCCGCATGGCCAGCGCGCGGGCGATGGCGGCCCGCTGCTGCTGCCCGCCGGACAGCTGAGCGGGCAGTTTTCCCGCCTGCTCGGCGATGCCGACGCGCTCCAGCAGCTTCCGCGCCGCCGCCTCGGCCTCGGCGCGGCTGTCGCCGCGGACCTTCATCGGCGCGAGCACGATGTTCTCCAGCACGGTCTTGTGCTGGAAAAGGTTGAACGACTGGAACACCATGCCGACGTCGGCCCGGAGCCGGGCCAGCTCGCGGCCCTCGACCGGGGCGGGCACGCCGTCGACGAGGATGTCCCCCGACCCGGCGGTCTCCAGCCGGTTGAGGCAGCGGCACAGCGTGGACTTGCCCGACCCCGAGGGGCCGACCACCACGACGACCTCGCCCCGCGCCACATCAAGGTCGATGTCGCGCAACACGTGGTGGTCGCCGAACCACTTGTTCAACCCTTTGACCTGAATCATTGCCATCTTCCTTCGAAATCGAAGATAAAGCGGAAGGTAACGGATGATTCTCACGCAAGTCAACACGTTGCCGTAGTAAGTACAGACGTGGTATTCCTCTAGTTCATGTCAGGCAAAGAGCGGCTGCTGGTGCGGGGAGCACAGGGTGACCTTCTGCGTCTCGTCGCCACCGGTCACGCCGAGTCGCGCGCCCAGCTGGCCCGCGTCTCCGGCCTGGCGGCGTCGAGCGTCTCCCTCCGCGTCGAGGAGCTGATCGACACCGGGCTCCTCGTCGAGGAGGGCTCGGGGACCTCCAGCGGCGGGCGGCGGCCCCGGCGGCTGCGGGTCAGCCCGACCGCCGGACTGCTCGCGGTGGCCGACCTCGGGGCGCACCACGCCCGCCTCGGCCTGCTCGACCTCAGCGGCGTCCCCCTCGTCGTCGAGGAGCGCGCCTGCGACATAGCGCTCGGCCCCGAGGCGACCCTCGACTGGATGGCCGCCGCGTTCGACGAGCTGCTGCTCTCCCACGGCCCGGCAGGCGTCCCGCTGCGCGGCGTCGGCACCGGCGTACCCGGCCCCGTCGACCCGGGCAGCGGCCGGGTGGTGTCCCCCTCGCGCATGCCCGGCTGGAACAACTTCCCCGTCGCCGAGCACCTCGGCGCGCACTACGACCTGCCCGTGCTCGTCGAGAACGACGCCAACCTCCTGGCCGTCGGCGAGGCCCGCTCGTGGCCGGGGTTCGACAACCTCATGGTGCTCAAGGCCGGCAGCGGCATAGGGTGCGGCGTGATCGTCGACGGCCGCCTGCACCGGGGCAGGGGCGCGGCCGGCGACATCAGCCACGTCCGGGTCAGGACCGACTCCTCCACCATGTGCTCGTGCGGCCACCCCGACTGCCTGGAGGCCTACGCGAGCGGCGCCGCGCTCATGGACGCCCTGTCCGGGCTCGGCATCGCGACGCGGCGCCCCGCCGACGTCGTCGCCCTGGTCGAGGACGGCGTGCCCGAGGCCACCGCCCTGGTCAGGAACGCGGGCCGCCTCATCGGCGAGGTGCTCACCGTCCTGGTCAACTTCCTCAACCCCGACGCCATCGTCGTCGGCGGCAGCCTCTCCACCGCCGAGCCGCTGATCTCCTCCATCCGCGCCGCCGTCTACGAGCGCTGCCTGCCCCTGGCCACCCGTGACCTGGAGATCGCCGTCACCCGGGGCGGCCCCGACGCCGCCCTCCTCGGCGCGGGCTCCCTCCTGCTGGACGCCGTCCTCAGCTGAGGGGCCACGGGCGGTACGCCCTGCTCAGGCGAGGGACCGCAGGCGGTACGCCCTCTTGCGAGGGACCACCGGCGGTACGGAGGAGGCGCGGCGGACCCCTTTACCCAACGGGGTTAAATGTGTCCTTTTAGCAGGTTTTACCACCAATAACGCCATATAGACCTATATGTGCGTAGATGAAAGGGAGGAAGGTACCAGCTCTGCCCGTGGATTGATCGACGGAGGATCCGATGGTTCGAATGATGATCATCCTGCTCGCCATCGTCATGGCCGCGATGGCCGGCACGGCCGGTGCCGCCGTCTCCCCCACCCCCCGGCCTGTCAGCCCGCAGGACTGGGAGTTCCTCATCAAGGCGCACCAGGGCAGCCTGGCCGAGATCGAGGCGGGCCTGGCCGTCAGGCGGAAGGCCGGCGAACAGGACGAGAAGGTCGGCCGGGCCGTTCGCGAACTGGGAGAGCAGCTCATCGTCGACCACATGAGACTCGACAGGCTCATCCAGCAGGTGGCCGGGGAGGTGGGCGTCAAGCTCCCCGACGAGCCCAGTGCGGCGCAGCGCAAGCAGCTCGAAGAGGTGATGGAGCTGGACGGAGCGGAGTTCGACAGGGCCTGGATCGACATGGAGATCGCCAGCCACCGCCACGGGGTCATCCTCGTGAGGCAGCAGGTGGAGAACAGCTCCGACCCCAGGATGAGGAAACTCGCCTTCGCCGTCGAGCAGGTCGTGCGGACCCACCTGAACATGTTCCTCCATGTCCAGGTGTCCCCCGCCCCCAGCCCCTCGGAGAGCTGAGGCGAGCCGAGACCCGTCCGCGGCCCGCCCTGGTCCGAGGGCGGGCGGGACCTGAGGAGCCTGTTCGAGGCGGGGCCTGTGCTAGACAGGGAGTCAATCAAAGGGAGCCCCATGGATCAGCTCAGCCTCGGAATCGTGTCACGATCACGCAAGGAGAACGAGCACCGGCTGGCGATCCACCCGCTGCACCTGGAGCGGATCGCCCCCGATCTCCGGGGGCGCGTCTACCTCGAACGCGGCTACGGCGAGCACTTCGGCGTCTCCGACGGGCAGCTGGCACCGTACGTCGCCGGCCTGCTCCCCCGGGAGCGGCTCCTCGCGGAGTGCGACGTCGTCCTGCTCCCCAAGCCGCTGGCCGAGGACCTCGAGGGGATGCGCGAGGGGCAGATCGTCTGGGGCTGGCCGCACTGCGTCCAGGACGAGAGGATGACCCAGCTCGCGATCGACCGGCGGCTGACGCTGATCGCCTTCGAGGCGATGAACCACTGGACCAGCGAGGGCGCGTTCAACCTGCACGTCTTCCACAAGAACAACGAGCTGGCGGGCTACTCCTCGGTCCTGCACGCCCTGGAGCTCATCGGGACGACGGGCGTCTACGGCCGGAGGCTGCGGGCGGTCGTCATCGGCTTCGGGGCGACGGGGCGCGGCGCGGTGACGGCGCTCAACGCGCACGGCGTGAACGACATCGATCTCCTCACCTTCCGGGACGTCACCGCGGTCGCCTCGCCGATCCACTCGGCGCGCATCGTGCGCTTCGAGCACGAGGCCGGCGACCCCAACCGCAGTTACGCGCTCACCGGGAGCGGGCGGGTACCGCTGGCGGCCTTCATCGCCGACCACGACATCGTCGTCAACTGCGTGCTGCAGGACACCGCCGCCCCGCTGATGTTCGCCGACGAGGGGGACCTGGCCGCCTTCGCGCCCGGCACCCTCGTCGTCGACGTGTCCTGTGACGAGGGGATGGGGTTCAGCTGGGCGCGGCCCACGACGTTCACGGACCCCATGTTCGAGGTGGGCGACAACGTCCACTACTACGGCGTCGACCACAGCCCGTCGTATCTGTGGGACTCGGCCACCTGGGAGATCAGCGAGGCCCTGCTGCCCCACCTGCGGACGGTGCTCGACGGCCGGGCGGCGTGGGACGCGGACGACACCATCCGGCGGGCCGTCGAGATCCGCGACGGCGTCGTCCAGAACCCCGCCGTCCTGTCCTTCCAGCACCGCTCGCCGGTTTACCCGTACCCGCGCGGGCAGAGCCCGGCCCCGGCACTCGCGGCCGGCGCTCAGCCGTGACCGGCTGAGCCCCCGGGCGGGGCGGTGGAGCCGCGTACCACCAGCTCGGTGGCGAGCTCGACGTGATGGGAGTCGACCCGTTCGCCCGCCGCCAGGCGCAGGGCCGTGCGTACCGCGACGCCGCCCATCTCCCGCAGCGGCTGGCGTACGGTCGTCAGCGGGGGCGAGGCCATCCGGGCGACCTGGGTGTCGTCGAAGCCGACGATGCTGAGGTCCTCGGGCACGCGCAGCCCCCGCGCCCTGGCCGCCTCCAGCACGCCGAGCGCGATGTCGTCGCAGCCGGTGAAGATGGCCGTGGGGGGCTCGGGCAGGTCGAACAGGGCCGCGCCGCCCGCGACCCCCTCCTGGTAGTGGAAGGGCCCCTCCCGCACGTGACTCGGGGGGACCGGGGCGCCCGCGGCCTCCATGGCCGCGCGGTAGCCGTGCAGCCGGGCCTGGTTGCAGGCGGCGGTGGCCGGTCCGCCGAGGTAGGCGATGCGCCGGTGTCCGAGCGCGAGCAGGTGCTGTGTCGCGGCCAGGCCCCCGGCGAAGTTCGTCGAGCCGACGCTGGTGACCCCCCTGGTCTGCGGCAGGTTCAGCGGGTCGATCACGACCAGGGGCAGGCCCGCGCGGGACAGGGCGGAGAGCTGCCCGGCGGTCAGATCGCTGGTGATGGCGATCACGGCCCGCCGTCCGGCCGTGGCCAGGCCGCGGGCCCAGGCTCCGGCGCGGTCGGCGGTCGTCCGGATGCTCACCACGATCGCCGCGTCGGCCTCGGCCCCGGCCCGCACCGCGCCCTGGACGATCTCGGTCGAGTACGGGTTGAGGTCGGCGTCGAGTTCCACCTCGATCGTGGCCGGCACGGCCGTGCCGCCCCGGTCGCCCCGGTCGCCCCGGCGGCGCTGCGGCGGCGCGACGTAGTCGTGCTGCTCCAGCAACGACTCCACGAGGGAGCGGGTCCCCGGGGAGACGTCACCCCGGCCGTTGAGCACCTTCGACACGGTCGCGATCGACACGCCCGCCGAGGCCGCGACCGTGGCCAGCGTGGCCCGTCTAGGACTGGCCGGCATCTGTTCCTCCCTGCTGTGTGGCGGAAGAGCCCGGTGCCGGTTCCACGTCCGCGCGGGTGACCAGCCGCCGGCCCACGCCGACGTGACGCAGCGGGCCGGTCAATCGTATGTGGCCCCGGCAGGGCAGGTCGGACGCCGACGCGCCGACGAACACCTCGAGATCCCCGGGTTCGACGACGCGCCGCAGGTCACGCCCGGTGAACGCGGTCCGGTCGGCGGGCACGGTGAAGGTCGCCACGGCGCTCGCGCCGGGCTCCAGCCTGACCCGGGCGAACCCGGTGAGCTGCCGCACCGGCCGGGTCACCTGGGCGAGCACGTCGCGCAGGTAGAGCTGGACGACCTCCTCACCCGCCCGGCCGCCGGTGTTGCGCACGCGCACCGACACGGTGAACTCGCCGTCGGTGGGCACCTCGGCGTCGCTGATCCTCAAGGAGTCGATCGCGAAGGTGGTGTACGAGGTGCCGTGCCCGAACGGGAACAGCGGGGTCGGGTCGAGGTTGCTGATGCCGTGGCTGTCGGCACCGAGCGGCGGCTGCAGGTAGGTGCCCGGCTGCCCGCCGGGGCCGCGCGGGATCTGCACCGGCAGCTTCCCGCTGGGCTGCACCCGGCCGGACAGGACCCCGGCGATGGCCGCCCCGCCCTCCTGGCCCGGCATGAACGACTGGACGAGCGCGGCGGCCGTCCCGGCCACGCCGCCCAGCGCGTACGGGCGGCCCGAGACGACGACCACCACGACCGGTGTGCCGGTGGCGGCCAGCTCGGCCAGCAGGTCCTCCTGCGCGCCGGGCAGCCGCAGGTCCTCGGCGTCGCAGCCCTCGCCCGAGGTGCCCAGCCCGAACATCCCCGCCAGGTCGCCGACGACGGCCACGCACACGTCGGCCTCGCGGGCCGCCCGGAGCGCGGCGGCGAAGCCGGAGCGGTCCTCGCCCCGCACGTCGCAGCCCCGCTCGTGGACCAGCTCGGCGCCGGGCAGCTCGGCCCGCAGCGCGTCGAGCAGGCTGGGCGCGGACACGCCGAGCCCGAGCCCCGGGTGACGGGGCAGCACGTGGTTGGGGAAGGCGTAGCAGCCCATGAACGTGCGCGGGTCGTCGGCGCAGGGGCCGACCACGGCCACCCTGCGCGGCTCGGGACGTCCCTCGCCGAGCAGCGGCAGCGCGGTGCCCGCGTCGAGCAGCACGATCGACCGCTCGGCCAGTTCCCCGGCCAGTGCCCGGTTGGCCGGCGAGTCCAGGTCCACGGCCCGCGCCCCGGCCACCGAGCTCTCCGGCGTCCAGTCCGGGTCCAGCAGCCCGAGCTCCACCTTCTGCGTGAGCAGGCGCCGGGCGGCCCGGTCGACCAGGGACTCCGGCAGCTCGCCCCGCCGCACCCGCTCGGCGAGGTGCCGGCCGAAGCCGAGCGTGTCGGGCAGCTCGACGTCGATGCCCGCGGTCAGCGCCTGCACCCCGGCCTCGTCGGTGTCCGCGGCGACCTGGTGCATCGTCGCCAGGAACGGGATCGCCCAGTAGTCCGACACCACCGTCCCGGTGAACCCCCACTCGTCGCGCAGCAGGTCGGTCAGCAGCCACGGGTCGGCCGCGGCGGGGACGCCGTCCAGGTCGGAGTAGGAGTTCATCACCGAACGCGCGCCGCCCTCGACGATGGCGGTCTCGAACGGCGGCAGGATCATGTCCATCAGCTCGCGCCGGCCCATCGGCACCGGCCCGTGGTTGCGGGCCGCCCGGGAGGCGGAGTAACCGGCGAAGTGCTTGAGCGTGGCGATGACCCCGGCGCCCTCCAGGCCGCGCACGTAGGCGGCGCCGAGCATCGCGACGAGGTACGGATCCTCGCCCATGGTCTCCTCGACCCGGCCCCAGCGGTAGTCGCGCACCACGTCCAGCACCGGCGACAGGCCCTGGTGGACGCCCACGGCGCGCATATCCCGCCCGATGGCGGCGGCCATCCGCTCCACCAGGTCCGGGTCGAACGTCGCGCCCCAGGCGATGGCCGCCGGGTAGACGGTCGCGCCGTAGGTGGTGAAACCGGTCAGGCACTCCTCGTGGACCAGCGCCGGGATGCCGAGCCGGGAGTGCCTCACCACCTCGGACTGCAGCCGCACCACCTCCGCGGCGCCCTCCGCCGCGGTCACCGGAGCGCTGCCGAACACCCGCGTCAGGTGGCCGAGCCCGTGGCGGATCGTCTCCTCGAAGGGCACCCGCCCCGAGGCCGCGAAGACGTCCTGCAGCGGGGCGACGTTCGCCGTGCCCTCGGACCTCTCCTCGGGCTCCCCGTCCCGGTCTGCCTGCATGGCGTTGCCGGGCCACCGGCTGCCGAGCTGGCCGATCTTCTCCTCCAGGGTCATCTCCGCGAGGAGGGCGTCGACCCGCTCGGCCACGGGAAGTGCCGGGTCCTGCCACGACCGGAGGGTCCGGCCGGTCGCGGGGGTCCCATCTAGCGCCGTCATCTGCTCTCCTCAAGAAAAACCCGCTCCGGCAACTTCTCGAAACATTTCGGTAAGTTGCGGTAGCTCTGCTCACATCCTGGCGCACCCGAGGTGACCAGGAAAGTCCCAGATGAGAGTACCCCAGGTCCTTCACATACCAAGCTCATGCCGACATGGAACCACCCCTTGACAGGTAGGTAGCTGAAATCTAAATTGACGTGCCACGCGGCCTGTTTCGGAAATGTTTCGACATGCTGGGCTCGGGGGGGACGGACGCCTGGTAGCAGAGGTGCCGATCCACGACCAGACGGCCACCGCCACTCATGTTTCACCTGAAGCCCCGCCCCGCCTCGGCATTCGACATACGGAGATCAGCGTGGAGTCAACGACACCATCCCGCCGCACCTTCCTCACCCTCTCCATGGGCATCCCCCTCAGCGCCGCGCTGGCGGCCTGCGGCACGTCCGGCCCCGCCCCGGCGGGCGGGGGCGCGACCAGCGGGAGCGGCGGGAACGCCGCGAACAAGGCCACCTACTGGTTCCTGTCGACCCAGCCGCAGGAGGGCGTGCGCACCAGGGCCGTGGAGCGCTTCAACAAGGCCAACCCCAACGGGCAGATCGAGTTCACGGCCATGCAGAACGACGCCTACAAGACGAAGATCAAGACGGCGATCGGGGCGGGCCAGGCGCCCACCATCATCTGGGGCTGGGGCGGCGGAACGCTGCGCACGTACGTGCAGGCCGGCCAGGTGGAGGACCTCACCCCGTGGTTCGAGCAGAACTCGGCGGTGAAGGACCGGCTGTTCGCCTCCTCCTTCGGGGCGGCCACGATCGACGGCAAGATCTACGCGATGCCGGCCGAGACCATGCAGCCCATCGTCCTGTTCTACAACAAGAAGATCTTCGACCAGGTCGGAGTGAAGCCGCCGGAGTCGTGGGGCGACATCATGGCCCTGGTCCCCAAGTTCAACGCCGCGGGCATCGCCCCGTTCTCGCTCGGCGGCCAGTCCCGCTGGACGAACATGATGTGGCTGGAGTTCCTCTTCGACCGCATCGGCGGCCCCGAGGTGTTCCAGGCCGTGTTCGACGCCAAGAAGGACGCCTGGTCCCACCCCGCCGCCCTCGACGCCCTGACCAAGATCCAGGAACTCGTCAAGGCGGACGGGTTCATCAAGGGCTTCTCCTCGATCACGGCCGACTCCAACGCCGACCAGGCACTGCTCTACACCGGCAAGGCCGCGATGATGCTGCACGGCGGCTGGACGTACGGCAGCATGTCGACCGACGGCGGCGACTTCGTCTCCGGCGGCAACCTCGGCTACATGAACTTCCCGCCGGTCGAGGGCGGCAAGGGCGACCCCGGCAACACCGTCGGCAACCCCGGCCAGTACCTGTCGATCTCCTCCAAGGCGACCCCCGAGCAGAAGGAGATCGCGAAGAAGTTCTTCGCGACCGCCGTGCTCAACGACGAGGACGTCAAGGAGTGGGCGGGCACCGGCGCGGTGCCGATCGTCAACGGCGCCGACAGCGCGTTCACCGGCGCCAAGGACGCGGACTTCCTGAATTTCGTCTACGGCATCGCCAGCAACGCCAAGTCCTTCGCCCAGTCCTGGGACCAGGCGCTCAGCCCCACCGCGGCCGAGGTGCTGCTGGACAACATCGCCAAGCTGTTCCAACTGTCGATCACGCCGCAGCAGTTCGTGTCCAACATGAACGCGGTCATCGGCAGTTGAGCGCGCTCGCCACCCCCGCTCGGAGAGGGACGCCGCCGGCCGCCGCGCGCAGGGCCCGCGGCGGCGTCCTGCCGTGGCTGGCCGTGCCGGCCCTGGTGATCTTCGTCGCCTTCGGGGTGATTCCGCTGGTCGGGGTCCTGTTCCTCAGCTTCACGTCCTGGGACGGACTCGGCGAGATCCAGATGTCCGGGTTCACGAGCTGGCGGGCCGTGCTCGCCGACCCCGGCCTCCCGCACGCGCTGTGGATAACGCTGCTGGTGATGGCCGTCTCCTGGGCGGTCCAGACCCCGATCAGCATCCTGATCGGGGTGTTCCTGGCCGGGCCGCAGCGCTACCGCTCGCTGCTGGCGGTGCTGTACTTCATCCCGCTGCTGCTCAGCTCGGCCGCCATCGCGATCGCCTACAAGGCGCTGCTCGACCCGAACTTCGGGCTCGGCGCCGGGCTGGGCATCGACCTGCTCGTGCAGGACTGGCTCGGCGATCCCGTCCTCGCCTTCAGCACCGTGATCTTCGTGGTGTCGTGGCAGTTCGTCCCCTTCCACTCGCTGATCTACCAGGGCGGCGTGCGGCAGATCCCGCGCTCCATGTACGAGGCCGCCGAGATAGACGGCGCGGGCCGCGTCCGCAAGTTCTTCAGCATCACGCTGCCGCAGCTCAAGTACACGATCATCACGTCCTCCACCCTCATGGTCGTCGGGTCCCTGACCTTCTTCGACCTGATCTTCGTGCTGACCGCGGGCGGTCCCGGCGACGCCACCCGGGTGCTCGCCCTGGACATGTACAAGCGCGGGTTCCAGGCCAACCTCATGGGACCGGCCAGTGCCATCGCCGTCATCCTCGTCCTCGTGGGCCTCGCCCTGGCGTTGCTCCTGCGCAGGCTCGGCGGCCGCGACGCCAACGCCAGCCAGATGGAAGGGGCCTGACCATGGGCGTGACCCAGACGACGAGGCCCAAGCGGGCCACCGCGGCCGGACCGGAGACCCACCGGCACCGGCGCCGGCCGCGGGCGGGCGGCGAAGCGCGGACCCGGGCGCTCGGCGAGCGCCCCAACTGGCTGGGCGGGGTCACGGGCTGGCTGTGGCTGGCGATCGTGATCGTGCCGATCTACTGGATCGTCATCACCAGCTTCAAGGCGCAGAGCAGCTACTACGCCACCAACCCGCTCGCGCCGCCCGCCGAGCCGACCCTCGACAACTACCGGCTGGTCGTCGAGTCCGACTTCCCGCTGTACTTCCTCAACAGCCTCATCGTCACCGTCGGCGCGGTCGTCCCGGCGGTCGCGGTCGCGTTCATGGCGGCGTACGCGATCGTCCGGGGCAGCACCGCCTTCCGCTTCCTGCGCGGGGTGAACGCGCTCTTCCTCATGGGCCTGGCCATCCCGTTGCAGGCGACCATCATCCCGATCTACCTGATCATCATCCGGCTGCGGCTCTACGACTCGCTGACGGGACTGATCCTCCCGTCGATCGCCTTCGCGATCCCGCTGTCGGTGCTGGTCCTGACCAACTTCATCCGTGACGTGCCCAAGGAGCTGTTCGAGTCGATGCGGCTGGACGGCGCGAGCGAGCTGGCGACACTCTGGCGCCTGGCGTTGCCGCTCACCATGCCGGCCGTGGTGACGGTGACGATCTACAACGCGCTGACGATCTGGAACGGGTTCCTGCTGCCGCTGATCCTCACCCAGAGTCCCGACAAGCGCACGCTGCCGCTCGCGCTGTGGACCTTCCAGGGGCAGTACAGCGTGAACGTGCCGGCGGTGCTCGCCTCCGTGGTGCTGACCACGCTCCCCATCCTGATCCTGTACGTGGTCGGCCGCCGCCAGCTGCTCAGCGGCCTGACGGCCGGTTTCAGCAAGTGACCGGTCACTCCCCGGCCAGGCCGGTGTGGGCGACGCCGCGAATGATCTGGCGCTGGAAGAACACGAAGACGACGAGCAGCGGCAGGCCGGCCAGCACCACGGAGGCCATGATCTGCGCGTAGCGCACGCCGAAGGTGCCCTGCACCACGTTGGCCAGTCCCACCGGCAGGGTCATCGTGTTCGGGTCGGTGGAGACCAGGAACGGCCAGAGGAAGTTGTTCCAGGTCGTGATGAACGTGAAGATCGCCACCGCGGCGAGCACCGGCCGCGAGAGCGGGAGCACGATGGTGAAGAACACCCGCCAGCGGCCGGCCCCGTCGACGAACGCGGCCTGTTCCAGCTCCGGCGGCACGGCCTGGAAGAACTTGTAGAGGATGTACACGATGACGGGCGCGGCGACCTGAGGCAGGATGATGCCCCACCAGGTGTCGACCAGTCCCAGCGCGACCATCTCGGCGAACAGCGGGGCGATCAGCACCTGCGGGGGAACGATGATCCCCGCGAGGATCACGGCGAGCAGCACGCGCCGCCCCCGGAACCGGGTGCGCGCGAAGCCGTAGGCCGCCATCGCCGAGAACAGCACGGTCATCACCGTCACGATGACCGCGGTGACGGTGGAGTTGATCGCCCACTTGACGAGGCCGCCGGTGCCCAGGACCAGCCGGTAGGCGTCAAGGGTGATCTCGCTGCCGACCCACTGCAGCGGGATCTTGTTGGTGTCGGCCTCGGGCTTGAGCGAGGTGGCGACCGCCCAGGCGAGGGGCGCGAGCCAGACCACGGCGAGCGCCCCGGTGACGGCGAGCAGGACCAGCTGGCCGGGGCCGAATCTCTTGGTCATCGGAGAGACTCCTCACGCTTGCGGAACAGCCGCAACTGCACCAGGGACACGGCGACGATCAGGACGAAAAGGATGTAGGAAACGGCCGAGGCGTAGCCGACGCGATACCCCATGAAGCCGATGTCGTAGGCGTACTCGATGATCGGGCGGGTGGAGTTCTCCGGGCCCCCGCCGGTCATCAGGTAGATCTGGTCGAAGACCTTCAGCGAGGCCAGCAGCTGCAGCACCACGATGAGGCCGGTGGTGCGGCGGAGCAGCGGCAGCGTGATCGAGCGCAGCTTGTGCCAGGCCGAGGCGCCGTCGATCGAGGCGGCCTCGTAGAGCTGCTCGGGGATGCTCTGCAGGGCGGCCAGGTAGAGCAGGAAGTTGAAGCCGACCGTCCACCAGACGGTGGTCATCACGACCGACCACATCGCCAGGTCCGGATCGCCCAGCCAGAGGATGTCGGTCCCGAACGTCCCGTTCAGCAGGCCGAAGCCGGGCTGGTAGATCATCTGCCGCCAGAGCAGCGCGACCACGGCGGAGGGCAGCAGGAACGGCGCGAAGAACGACAGCCGCCACAGCCAGCGCACGAAGCGCAGGTTGTGCACCAGCAGGGCGAACACCAGTCCCAGGACGACCAGGGGCACGGTGCTCAGCGCGGTGAACAGCACGGTGTTCCAGAGAGAGCGCCACATCCTGGGGTCGGCGAACGCCTCGGCGTAGTTGGCGAAACCGACGAACCCGGCGTTGGTGCCGGCGATGTTGACGCTGGACAGGCTCATCCTCAGGCCCAGCAGCAGCGGCCAGACGAGGAAGGCCACGTAGACCACGAGGAAGGGCGCGACGAACAGCAGCCCGTGCTGGGTCCAGCGGCGTCCCGTCCCGATCTTCGCGACCGGTGCGGCGGTGGCGGCGGGGGCTTCGACGCCGGTCGTCATCGGGGCTCCTCGGGGAAGGGGTTGGGGGTCTCCATGAGCCTGCGCAGGGCGGCCTTGGCCAGGGCCAGGCCCTGCTCGGGCGTCCGGGTTCCGCCGATCACCGGGGAGAACGCCTCACCGAACTCGATCCACAGCCTCGAGGCCGATCCGGTGAACCACACCTGCGGATCGAGCGCCACCTCGGTGATGACCGAGCGGTACTCCGACTGCGGGCTCAGCGCCAGGTACTCCGGCTCCTCCAGCGCGGGGAGGTACGCGGGCACGTGACCGGCCACCGCCCAGTCGGCGCTGTTCTTGACCAGGTAGGCGATGAACCGGTAGGTCTCCCGCTCGATCCGCGGATCGCGGTCGCGCTGGTGGGGCAGGACGAAGACGTGGCAGTCGCCCTGGGCCGAGGCTCCGCCGAAGACCGAGGGGAAGCGCGTCATGTTGAAGGGTGTCTTCGCCTGCTTGAAGGTCGTGATCTCCCAGTCGCCGTTCCACAGGAAGGCCGCGTCACCGCTCTGGAAGGCGGCGACCGACGACGCGTAGTCGGTGGTGGGGTCGCACAGTCCCTCCGCGCCCAGCGTGCGCATGAAGGACAGCGCCTCCAGCGCCTTGGCGTCGTCGATCGTGATCTGGGTGCCGTCGTCCGACAGGAGGGTGCCGCCGCTCTGGGGGTACAGCGACCACCACAACCGCCACGGCCCCACCGTCCCGAGGCCGAGCGCGTCGAAGGCCAGCGGGGGCTTGCCGCCGAGCGCCTCCTTGGCCTTGCGCAGCGACTCCAGCAACTGGTCGGCGCCCTTGGTCGCCAGCAGCTTGCCGTCGCCGCCGAGCAGCCCGGCACGGCCGCAGACGTCGGTGTTGTAGTACTGGACCATGGGGTGGGCGTCGAACGGCACCGCGTACAGCACTCCGTCGACGTGGGCGCGCTCCCAGATCGGGGGGCTGAAGTCCTCGGCCCGCAGGCCGTTCTCGGCGAGCAGGTCGAGGTTGATCGGGTCCAGGATCAGGCCGGGGCCGATGCCGGGCAGCCGGGCGAGGTGGAAGGTCGCGAGATCGGGGGAACGGCCTCCGGCTCCCGCCATAGCGACCTTGGTGTAGAAGGCCTCACCCCACTCGAGGACGTTCTCCTCGACGAACAGATCGGGGTTCTCCTTGGCGAACGCCCCGACCATCTCGTTCATGATGACCCCGTCGCTCGCGCCGAGGAAGTGCCAGTACCTGATGCGGGTCCGGGAGGAGCCCAGATCCACGGGGAGGGAGCATCCGGAGCCGAGGAACCCGAGGGCGAGGGCTCCGCCCAGCAGGTTCCTGCGGGTGATCCGGGACGGGGTCGGCGGAGTCCGGGGTGGGGTCGCTGGAATGTCGTCCACTGCTGTCTCCAGGGGGCGAGGCCGCGCCTCCCCTGACGAGCGCGGCCGGATGGATCTACGGGCGGATGAGACGGATCACGTTCCACGAGACGGCGGGCAGTGTGATCTGCAGGGTCCCGCCGTCGAGGCGGACCTCGGTGTTCGTGCGGGGCGCCACCGTGTCCGGGGCGTCGGCGGTGTTGCGGGCGTAGGGGTCGGGACCGGACAGCACCGTGGCCCCGGCGAGCGCCACCGGGCCGAGGGCACGCAGGTCGGCGGTGAGGGTGAGCGGCAGGTCGGTCGAGCGGTTGACGGCGAACAGCGTGGTGGCGCCGGTCTCCTCGTCGTGGGTGGCGACGGCGTCGAGGGCGGCGACCTGCCCGAACCTCGCGGTCTCGTGGGTGGGAGAGGCGGGCTCGACCCGCAGCACCTGGCCGGCCGCGTACCGGGAGGCCTGGGCGAACGGGTGGAAGGTGGTCTGCCTCCAGGCCCTGCCGCCCGGTTCGGTCATGATGGGGGCGATGACGTTGACCAGCTGGGCCAGGCAGGCGGACGTCACCCTGTCGCTGTGCCGCAGCAGCGAGATCAGCAGCCCGCCGAAGGCCACCGCGTCGGCCAGGTGGTAGTGGTCCTCGAGCAGCGGCGGGGCGACCGGCCAGTCGCGCGGCGGCTCGGCGTTCTGGAAGCGGGACAGGTACCAGACGTTCCACTCGTCGAACGAGATGTTGATCTTCTTCTTGCTCCTGAGCCGGGCGCCCACGCTGTCGGCCGTCGCCACCACCGCGTCGACGAAGTGGTCCATGTCCGCCGCCGAGGCGAGGAAGCTCGACAGGTCGCCGTCGTGCTCCTCGTAGTAGGCGTGGCAGGAGATGAAGTCCACCACGTCGTAGGTCTCCTCCAGCACGGTGGCCTCCCACGCGCCGAAGGTCGGCATGGCGGAACCGGAGCTCCCGCAGGCCACGAGTTCCAGGCTCGGGTCGATCATGCGCATGGCACGGGCGGTGCCGGCGGCGAGCCGCCCGTACTCGCGGGCGGTCATGTGGCCGATCTGCCACGGGCCGTCCATCTCGTTGCCCAGGCACCACATCCGGACGTCGTGCGGCCTCTTGGCACCGTGGGCGACCCGCAGGTCCGACAGGTGGGTCCCGGACTCGATGTTGCAGTACTCCAGCAGGTCCAGCGCCTCGGCGATGCCCCGGGTGCCGAGGTTGACGGCCATCATCGGCTCCACCCCGGCCTTGCGCGTCCAGGCGACGAACTCGTCCAGGCCGAACTCGTTGGTCTCGGTACTGTGCCAGGCCAGGTCGAGCCGCCGGGGCCGCCCGGCCCGGGGGCCGACGCCGTCCTCCCAGCGGTATCCGGACACGAAGTTCCCGCCGGGGTAGCGGGCCGTGGTGACGCCCAGCTCGCGGGTGAGCTCCAGCACGTCGCGCCGGAGGCCCTCCTCGTCGGCGGTGGGGTGACCGGGTTCGTAGAGGCCGGTGTAGACGCACCGGCCGAGGTGCTCGACGAACGTCCCGAAGGTGCGCCGGTGGACGGGGGCCACCCTGAACGCGGGGTCAAGGGTGAGGTGCGCGGACAGCACGAAGGTCTCCTCATGGGCGGCCCGCGCCGGCCTCCGGCGCGAGATCGCCAGGCTCGTGGATCAACGGGAAGTTGGGCGACTCCAGTTGTGAGCGTTAACACCAAAAAGGGCCAACCGTTACCTGGAGTGAGTGTTAACGCTCCCATCGTGGCGGGTCAAATCACGATCCGGTAACTACGAAAGATTCCCAGCTCATCGCACGTGCTGTCCGACCTGCCGATTTCACCTCCGCGCGCCGTGAACGATCCGCTCCGTCCCGGACACGCCAAGTGACCGGAACCCGACCCACGCCTCTCGTGCCCGAATAGAGGCAAGCGTTTACCGGGAAATCAGGGAAACCCTTGGGCTGCTGTTGACAGCGCTATCGAACGGGGTTCCGCTCAGGAACTGTTCCGAGTCCGGATCTCTGGGCGGAGCGGGGCCGGCGCTTCCTGCCGCAGCCCGGTCGTTTCCGCCCGTGGCGCGAAATCCTCCCGCGCTTCTCCATCCGCATCGGTAGGCTCGCAATGTCTACGAGGCGAGGGCGTGGAGAGAGCGATGCGGCCGGCGGCGGGTGACCCGTTGAGAATGTGCCCGGCCTGCGACTGCTGGGAATACGGCGGAGCTCCCGACTGCGCGCGTTGCGCCGCCCCCGTGGACGACATCGTCGAGGACACCTGGCGAGAGTTCTTGCGCGTGGAGATCGGCCCCGTTTCTCCCGGCGAGGAGAAGACCATCGGGGAAATGGTCGCCGATGAGCCTGACCGGCACGACTGGCGGGTCGTCGACGCGGCGCTCGACAGAATGGTGTGCCCGCGGTGCCACGGTGTTCTGAGCCGCGGGCCGGTCGGTTGCGGCCCCTGCGACCTCGCCCACGGCTTTCGCTACGTGGCGATCGAGACCGACCGGCCCGGAGTCCCCCGGTTGAACGAGCACGCGGTCCGCGTGAACGTCTCGGTCCTGCGCCGCCCCCACGCCGTCTCCGGCCCGGAACTACTGGCCCGCCGGCTGTTCCTGCCGATGCTGCTCGTGGGTGTCCTGCCGAGGACACAGGACGCCCAGAACTTCAGCGCGCAGGTCAAACAGGGTGCTGGTTACCGGGAGATGATGCCGAAGGTGCTCGCCATCATGAAGGCGGCCAACCATCCCTGCTAGGACTTGTACGGAATTCGATCTTTAGATGGGTTGAAGGTCTCGGATCCGCACGATGGCCTCCGGGATTCACCGTGATTGCAGCACCATGGACATGTAGGCCAGCAGGTCGGCACGGCGGCGGAACGGATCGCGATACAGCGGTGGGCCGCCGACCCTCAGGCGCAGCCCCTCCCGGATGATCCGGTGCCGGCGTTCGTCGAACACCTTCAGCGCGTACTCGCCCGCAGCCGTCTTGGAGGTGACCTCGCCCGCCGCGAGAGTTTGGTGGAGCCGGGTGACACCGAGCACCCCCCACGTGGTCTGGTAGCCGGTGAGAGCGGCCACTCCCCACAGCGACGCCGATCGGGAGCTGCGCTCGACCCAGCGCGTCCAGTAGCCGTCCAGGTTCTCCCGCGTCCGCTGGGCCAGGGTGTCCCAGTCGGTGTGGATCCCCAGCTCCGCGACCGCGGGCCCCCGCACCGCCACCCCGCCCTGGGCCAGCACGTGCCAGGTCACCAGATGCCGCTCGGACCTGCTCTCCTCCTCAAGACGCCACTCGTGCACGGCCGGCCCCGCCGGGGTCAGCTCAGGGTCGCGGCGCAGGTCGTCCCACGTGACGTAGAGACCGTCGAAGTACGGCTTCGCGTACCGGCTCTTCAACTCGGCATGCACCCTGCGCAGGATCCGCGCGTCAGGGGGAGCGCCGACCACGGCGACGAAGTCGATGTCGCTCTTGCCGGGCCGGTAGTCACCGAGGGCGATCGAGCCCTGCAGGTAGAGACCTTCGACCAGGCCCGGCGCGTACCGGTCGGCCAGCTCCAGGTAGGTCGCGCACATACGGGAGGGCATCTCGCCGAGGCTGTTCACCACTTTCGCACCTTAACCGCCGGGCAACGGATCGGACCTCGAAACGGACGCCACGACGATTCAGGAATGGGAGCCGGGGCGCCGCCCGCCGATGTCCCGGCGTGAGCCGGAGACGATCCTCTACGCTCTGCGCATGATCCACCGAGAGGAAGAGGGGACTTCCGTGGCGGAGGAACTGTCGAGGCTGACGGGCCTGCTGTACGAGATCGGCCTGCTCAAGCGCTACAAGCGCACGGGCTGGCTGGTCGCCGGGGTACGGGACCCCGAGAGCGTCGCCGACCACTCCTTCCGGACGGCGATCATCGCGAGCGTGATCACCGCGCTGGAGGGCGGCGACCCGGAGCGGGCGGCGTTCATGAGCCTGTTCCACGACACCCAGGAGACCCGGATCACCGACATCCACCACCTCGCCAGGCGCTACCTCACCGCGGCCTCCAACGAGGAGGTCACCGCCGACCAGGTACGCGGCGTCCCCGGGCCGGTGGCGCGGATGGTGAGCGGCGCGGTCGGCGAGTACGAGGAGAAGGCCAGCCTCGAGGCCGTCTGCGCCCGTGACGCCGACAAGCTGGAGTGCCTGATCCAGGCCATCGAGTACCGCGAGCAGGGACACCAGAACATGCAACCGTGGATCGACAGCTCACTCGCGGCGCTGAGGACACCCTCCGCCAAACGCCTCGCGGACGAGGCGCTCGGCACGGGCTCGCTGGAGTGGGTGAAACGCGTCCTCGACAACGAGGACCCGGACACCTGACATCGAACCGATCCCGGGTGACGAGACATCCCGTGGCCGACACCTGCGAGCCCGGTCAACGTCACTACGCGACGTCGGGCCGTGTCATCAGCGGCGACCGCAGATGCGACGCCAGGCTGGGGCCGGTCAGGGGCACGGTGTTCCACGTCGCCACCGCTGTCCCCGCCTCGGCGTCGACCACCAGCCGAACCCGGTGCGGGGTGGTGATGACGTAGAGCTCGGCGACGAACGTGTCGCCCCGCCAGGCGCCGGTCGCGACGACAGGGCGGCCGAGCGGCGAGCCTTCCCGCCATTCGCCGTGGCCGACCTCGACGTCGAGGAACGACCCGAATCGCAGCAGCCATCCACCGTCCACGGGATCGACGATCACCGTGGTTCCGTCGGGCAGAGCCGAATCCTCGGCGGAGGCGTCGAGTCTCGCCTTGACGGAACGCTCCGGGGCGGCCGAACCCGGCACCGGCGCGAACGACAGCCGCCGCAGCCGATCGGCGAGGACCTCGTCGTCCCGGGTGCTTCCCGCGTGGTCCGTGCCGGGCAGCAGGCACTCCCATATCGCGTCGAGCATTGCCTGTGCCTGCGTGTGGGCGCCGGTCACGGCGACCACGAGATCGTGCGACGGGACGACCACGCATTGCTGGCCGAAGGAGCCGTCACCGTGGTAACCGTGACGCGACATCCAGAACTGGTAGCCGTAACCGCAAAGGTAGTCGGCGTCCCCCGACCCGTCCTCGAATCGCAGCGTCTCGATGTGCCGTCTGGTCGCGAGCTCCACCCATTCGCGCGGGACGAGCCGCCGGTCGCCCCAAAGGCCTCCGCGCAGCAGCAGTTCGCCGAAGGCGGCGACGGCCTCGGTCGTGAGGTGCAGTCCGTGGAATCCGAAGGCGGCACCGCTCGCCACCCGGTCCCATTCGGCGTGGTCGACGCCCATCGGCGTGAAGAGGCGCTCGTCGAGCAGTTCCGGGAGGCCCCGGCCCGTGACCCGTTCCACCATCCGGGCCAGGACGAAGGTGGTCGGATTGTCGTAGGCGTGCCGTGTTCCCTCGGCCTCGGGAAACGGTACGCGCAGGAAGCCCTTCACCAGGTCGCCCGGTTCCAGGCGCCAGGCCTCGGCGAGGCTGTCCGTGCGGTGTCCGGCCGTCATGGACAGCAGGTGGTGAACGGTGAGGCGGCGTCCCCGCTCCGAGATGCCGGCCGGAACGTGGTCGGGCAACACGTCCACCACCCGATCGTCCAGCGAGAGCAGCCCGTCGGCGATCGCGAGCCCCACGGCGATCGAGGTGAACGACTTGGTCAGCGAGTAGAGAAGGTGCGGGCGCTCGGCCGAGTACGGCGCCCACCAGCCTTCGGCGACGACGTGACCGTGGCGTACGACCATGATGGAGTGACACTCGACGGATCGCGCTTCGAGCCGGTCCAGCAGCGCGGTGACCGCACGGGACGACATCCCCGAGGCGGCCGGTGTCGAGCGCGGCAGCAGGGCGCGCTGAGAAGGCATCCGGGCACCCTAACAAAACCGTCCGACCGAGTTACGAGACATGCCTCGGAGCCGCCGACTACGCGAGGCCCGCGCCGGGCGAACGCCGGTTCCCAGGGCTCTCGTTGCGATCCGACCCCGTTCGGCCCCGTTCCTGAGGGGCCGGCTGCGCCCGTCGGTCCAGGTGGAACCGATCTGAACGGGCAGGATCAGAACTGCCGACGCGGTTTGTTCTTCCCGCGCGACATCCAGTCGGTCATGACAGGAAGCGACCCAGAAGGTTCCGCTGGAGTGCGCCGCCTTAGGCTTGACGCATGCCGGGCTTTGAGATTGTCACGCATGTCATGGCGCCACCGGAACGAGTCTTCGACATCTCGCTGGACGTGGATGTCCACGCGGCATCAATGGTGGGATCTTCCGAGAAAGCGGTCGGAGGTGTGACCACCGGCGGCTTGAGACTAGGCGATACCGTTACATGGGGGGCGCGACACTTCGGCATCCGTTGGCGAATGACGTCTACGATCAGCGCCTACGATCGCCCTGCTCATTTCGTCGATGAGCAGGTGTCAGGACCTTTCGAGCACTGGTATCACGCTCACCATTTTCAGCCTTGCGGCCACGGCGGCACGGTGATGAGCGATGTCGTCGAATTCGCCGCGCCTCTCGGTCCTCTCGGAAGGATCGCCGAAATGCTGGCTCTCCGTCACTACATGCCGAAGTTGATCCGGGTTCGCAATCAGTACATCAAGCAGGTCGCCGAAGCCACGCTCACGGCTGATTGAGAATATCCCCGTTACCGGGGTGCAGAGGATATGCCGCGTGCAACGGGACCGCCGGCCCACGCTCCGGTGGTTACGACCCAGGACTCACCGTTGCCTCCGCGCGGGAACTCGTCGAAGCTCTCGCCGCCGCTCCAGCCACTGTGAGGTCCAGGGATCGGTGGCGTGCCGTCTACGTCGTCATGAAGCGGGTGTCTTACCCCGGAGGTGAGTCCGAGGTCTCGGGCAGTGGCGTCTTCCTTACACGCGACGACGCCGAAGACTTCCGAACCCTCGTCCAACAAAAAGTCACCGACTGCTGGATCGAGCAACTGCCGATCGCTGTCTGAGCGTCCGCGCGGGAGCAATGCTCAGAACCTGTGGATCGGCTCGGGAGCCTACCCTCCCGGGTGATCGGTTCGAAGGTCACCGAGTAGGCCGACGTCGGCACGTCGGCTGGGAGGGCACGCCCATGCTTGCCGTAGTCAATGCCGCTGGCACGGCGTCGAACGGTTCTTTGATCGATGAGATCGTCCGGGAGGGAGCAAGGCGGATGCCGGCCGCCGCCCTGGAGGCCGAGGTCAACTCCCATCTGGCCGGGTTGGCCGACGCTCGTGACGCCGATGGCCGTCGTCTGGTGGTGCGCAACGGGTTCCACGGCGAGCGGACGATAGCCACCTCGGCCGGATCGGTGCAGGTCAAGGCGCCTCACCTGGTCGCCCTGGCGCGTGCCGGAGCCCCCTTCGAACGTGACGAGGTCACCGCGGCATGACCGGCCATACCGAACGCCCGCTGCTCTTCCTCGACGTCGACGGGCCGCTTCTCCCGTTCGGCGAGGATCCGCAACGCGCACCGCGGGTTGCTGCACCGGACTCCCGCTTGGCGTGGCTCACCTCCGGGGTGGGGCGTCGGCTGGCGGCACTGCCCTGCGAACTCGTCTGGGCCACGACCTGGGAAGAGGAGGCGAACGCCGAGATAGCACCCCGGATCGGGCTGCCGCGACTGCCCGTCGTGAGCTGGCCGGAGCCAACCCGCCAGCATGAACGTGAGGACCAATGGTTCGGACTCTGCTGGAAGACCCGAACCTTGGTGAACTGGGCGGGCGGACGCCCGTTCGCCTGGGTCGACGACGAGATCACCGATGCCGACAGGGAGTGGGTCTCCGCGCACCATAGCGGCCGGGCTCTCCTCCACCACGTGGAGTCGTACCAGGGACTCGCCGACGAAGACTTCGCAGCCCTCGATCAATGGCTTCGAGCCCTGTGAATCACCCGCAATCCACAGGGTTTGCCAATCGCTCTCCACGCGGTCGCTCACCCGCTCGTCGCGATGACCGGGCTGTCCCGTCGCGCAACTCCGTTCGGTGAGAAGCGCTTGCAGGTTCCTCCAGTTCCACCGCGTACTGAAGGACGTTGTGGAAGACAGCCCGCTTACGCCGGATCGGGTTCGCAGCCGCCGCATCAACCCTGAGCCCGACAAGTCCCGACATCGCCTCCCAGCAGCGGCCCGTTCAAGACCTCCTGGGTCAACATGACACCGGTCAGTCGCGCCACGAGCATCAGGGCCCCGTCCACTCTCGGATGTCTGACGGTCCTCTCCTCATTGTCCTCGTCCGTCCCGTCTCCCGGCGCGTACGCAGGGTCGAAGCCCGCCTCCCTCATCAGGCTCACCAGCCGATCAGGATCGCTCCCGTACCGCCATGCGGGAATCATCGGGTTGAACGAGGTCACCACCTGCCCGTCAACCGCGTACGCGAAGCGATCGGCCGCGTAGTCATGCCGCAGAACCGACACGGCCTCCGACCCGGCCGACAGCGTTTTCACGGCGTCGAGCGCATCCCAGCCGGACTCCTCGATGAGCACGGCCCAATCGCCCAGACGGCCCGCCAGGAGCGTGTCGGGGAACAACCCCTCGTCGACCAGCTCCTCGTAGGTGAGTGGCCTGATGCTGCTTTCCTCGGCACCCACACGCCGAAGCGCCTCAGCCTCATCGAGCCCACGCACGAAGGTGAGGCACCACAGGTCGCCCAACCCGTGGTCATCGGCGAGCCAGGCGACATCGGCGTAACTGATCTCCACGTGTGTGCTCCCTGCGGATGCTCCGGATGTGCCGCCACGGTAACGCTCAGATCCGACAGCCACGCCACCCTTCAGGGCCCTACGACCTCGCGCGGCGTTCGCCTTGGTCGGGGCACCCGGGATCCGGGACGGACCGGCGGGCGAGGCGTACGCGTCCGCGCGGGTGAGGAGCCGGTTCGGGTCGCGGTCCGGCGCCGTCCCGTGCCGTTCCGGACGGACCGAGCGCGTCCGTTGGTCCGGGCCGAACCGATCGGGACGGGCAGGATCAGAGCTGCTGACACGGTTTGGCTAGCATCCATGCTTGCCGGACGGACACGATGGAGGACGGCGTGGTGATCGTGCAGCGGATCGTGATCCGGTGGACCAAGCAAGCGCGTGGCGCCGAGGAGGCCGCGCGCCGACGTGAGATTCCCTCGGCGTTCGAGCTGCCGCCGACGCCCGACGCGCCGCTGGTCGTCCACGATCTTCTCGCCGACGAGCGGACCGGATACGCGCCCACCGTCGCGGCCGACGGTCGTTCGTTCCCGGCGCAGCTCAACGGGCTGCGGTTCCAGCTGTCCGGAGCAGCGGTCGAAGTGAAGCGAACCCCGGTGTGGGCCGCGTACCCGACCAACCGTCACCCCGGCCGGGTGTTCCTGCTCCACCCGGGAGAGCGTGCGCGTTACCGGGCCAACTTCCGCTTCAGCGGCTACGGCACTCAGTGGTACTACGAGCAATGGACCGTCAACATCGCTCACGAGCCATGGCGGCGTGACCTTTTCCTGGCGGAGAAGGTAGACCATGACAAGGACGAGCGGGTTTCCTTGTACGGCGGGTACCGCTGACCCACGAGCGACATACCTCAGGACGCGTGAGCCGGCCAGATACCCGCGATACGCGCCGCCCCTGCCGGATCGACCGATCATCTCGGCCCCCATCCGTCTTTCGATCCGTAGGTTCAGGGGTCGGATCCCTGGCACCCCACTCCTGATGAATTGGGCGGACTTTCCGGATCCATGATCAGGAAACCTGCCCGAACTGCATTCACAGGCGCAAGGGGTGGGCCGCACACGCTTCAACCGGAATGTGGATCTCCGGGTGCGCGGGGTTGCCGTGAATTACCATGGAGGCGGCCGGTGGCCGTGAGGACCGGGAGGGCCCAGGATGGCGCTACAGGGAGTAGCCGTTCACGGCAGCGCACTGACGCTCTGTTCCGGGGAGTCCGCGGCGGAGGTCGCCGTCTTCAGGGATGAGCGGGGAGCCGTGCTGCGAGGGCGGCCCGGGGAGAACGCCTCAGTGCTGTTCGCGGTTCCGACGCTCACCGTGAAGCTGGGGCCGGACACCGGGGACAACTTCCGGTCACTGTTGCGGATGGTCTACGTGCTCTGGCGGGGAGAGGGGGCTCGGCCCACACGGGTGACCGTCAGTGACGGGCCGAACGTCGTGTACGTCGCGGACGTCGAGAATCTGGGCGAGAACGAGCACGACGGCGCGCTGCCGCCCGAATACGAGGAGAGCGATCCCGCGGACTTCGACATCGAGGCCGTGGTGCAGTCGAGCATGCGGCTGGGCGTCTCCCGGTGGCCCACCGCGCGCGCCGACGGGTCCAGCCCTTCGGTCCTGTGGGGCATCGCCATCCGGGTCGACGTGGTCTTCGAAGGCGCGGGCTCACCGGAGATCCTCTTCACCACGGCGGGGGCCGACTTCACCGTCCCCGATGAGTGATCGTCGCAGCCGGGGACCCGAGATCGGGTCGGTGACGGCCTCCGGCCGAGGCCTGGCCGTCGGCGCCAACTACGGGACCGTCCAGCAACTCTTCTTCCACGGCCAGTTTACGCGACTGCGCGACTCGACGGTCGCGCTCGACCCGCTCCCCAGCGACCTCCGGTTGCGCAATCCAACCGCCCCTGCCGACCCGCTCGGCATGTTCACCGGCCGGGGCTGGCTACTCGACCGGATCGACGCCTTCATCACACGGTGCGTCACCCGCGGGCACGGCGCCTACCTGCTCGTCGAGGCTGAAGCCGGGATGGGGAAGTCGGCCCTGGCCACCTATCTCGCGTTCGCCCGGGGATGGCCCACCCACGCGACGAGACTCGGCGTCGTCAGTCCCGAGGAGACTCGGACGAACCTGGCCGCCCAACTGATCGCCCGCTGGGGTCTGGCGGATCTGGCCCCCGAGGGGCTCCTCCCGACCGGCCACGACACGACCAGGTTCCTCTACAACTGCCTGATCGAGGCGGCCCGCCGCAGGGACACCGGCGAGCCGGGAATCCCGGTCGTCCTGGTCGTGGACGGGCTCGACGAGGCGCCGCCGCCGGAATCGGGCCAGATGCCCTTCGGCCTGCCCATGAGCCTGCCGCCGGGCACGGTCGTCATAGCGACGAGCAGGCCCGGAGTCCCGATCCCACGACGCCCGGGCCTCGAGGTGACCCGGATCAACGTGGAGAGCCAGTCCAACCGGGCCGACCTCATAGAGCATCTCGACCGGGTCACCCTGGGCGACCCGCTGGTCTCCGACGCGCTGGCCAAGGCGCGGGTCGACCGGGAGCGGTTCCGCCGGACCCTGGTGGAGCGCTCCGCCGGTGTGTGGATCTACGCGGTCTCCGTGCTGGACCAGATCCGGGACGGCGACCGTTCGCCTGCCGACGTGGCCGGGCTTCCGGATGGCCTCGCCGGCTACTACGCCGACAACATCGCCCACTGGCAGGCGCGACTCGCCGAACAGTGGGCGAGCATCGGCCTGCCGCTGCTCGCCACGGTCGCCGCGGTCCGCGACGCCCAGTCCGCCGCGACCCTCGCCGACTGGGCCGGGGTGCCACGGTCCGCTGCTCTCGCCCTGTTGAACGGCTCGTTCAAACCGTTTCTCGCGGTGCGTCCCGGCGGTGACCCGGACGTCTACACGATCCGCCACCAAAGTCTGCGCGACCTGTGTGAGGGACGGCTGCCGGCCGACACGCTCGACGACGGACTCCGCTTCCTCGGCCACGAACTGTCCGTGGCGACCCGCGAGGCCCACGAACGGATCATGCTGGCGCTGACTCCGCCCGGCTCCCCCGCCGATCGCGCCTGGCCCCGCGAGAACCGCTATCTAAGCGCCAACCTGGCCGAGCACGCCGCCGCGTGCGGACGCCTCGACGAGCTGGTCGGGGACCCCGAGTTCCTCCTGCTGTCGGGCGTCCCGGCGCTGCTGCGGCTGCGGCGGTCGCTGACGACGAGAGCCGGGCTGAAGGCGGTCTCCGCGCTGGAACTGGCCTCGAACTCCTGGGGTGAGCAGCACGACGACCAGCTGCACTGGATCGGCGTATCGGGCCGCAAACTTCGGGCTTCCGCGCTCGCCGACGCCGTCCACGCCAAGCTTCCGCGATCCTGGTATCCCGCCGACGCGGCGTGGTCGGGAACCAGCCATCGCGCGCTGTCCGGCCACACCAACCGGGTGACGGCGATGGCCCTGGTGCCGCGCGCGGACGGCACGTTCCTGCTCGCCTCGGCCGGTGAGGACCGCGTCGTCCGGCTGTGGGACCCCGAGACGGTCGCACCCGTCGCGACACTGACCGGCCACACCGGAGGCGTCACCGCACTGGTGGTGGTGCAGCGCATGGACGGCACGTCCCTGCTCGCCTCGGCCGGTGAGGACCGCGTCGTCCGGCTGTGGGACCCCGAGACGGTCGCACCCGTCGCGACACTGACCGGCCACACCGGAGGCGTCACCGCACTGGTGGTGGTGCAGCGCATGGACGGCACGTCCCTGCTCGCCTCGGCCGGTGAGGACCGCGTCGTCCGGCTGTGGGACCCCGAGACCGCCGCACCCGTCGCGACACTGACCGGCCACACCGGAGGCGTCACCACACTCGCGACCGTGCCTCGGCCGGACGGCACCGGCCTGATCGTCTCGGCCGGACTCGACCGTTCGGTGCGGCTCTGGGATCCCGAGACCGCTGAGCCGGTCGCCGTCCTGGGGGGGCACACGGGAAGGGTGACCGTGCTGGCCGCGCTTCGGAGGCCGGACGGCACCGCCTTCCTGGCCTCGGCGGGAGCCGACCGGACCATCCGCCTCTGGGACCTGGAGACGGTCACGCAGACCGCTGTCCTGACCGGTCACACCGACGGCGTCACCGCGCTGACGAGCGTCCCGCGGCTCGACGACGTCCCGCTGCTCGCCTCGGCGGGAGCCGATCGCACTGTCCGGCTCTGGAACCCCGGCACGGGCGAGCAGGTCGCGACGCTCACCGGCCACACCGGACGGATCCAGATGCTGACGACAATTCACCGGCTGGGCGGTGCCTGCCTGGTCGCCTCCGCCGGCACCGACCGGACGATCCGGCTGTGGAGTCCCGGCAACCCGAACTCCGTCGCCACCCTCACGGGGCACTCCGACAGCGTCGCCGTTCTCACCGAGGTGGAACGGCCCGACGGGACCCATCTCCTGGCGTCGGCGGGCGCCGACAAGGCGGTGCGCCTCTGGGATCCGGAGTCGATCGACCTGGCCACCCTGCTCAGCGGCCATACCGGCGGGATCGACGCCCTGACCGTCCTGACCGGGGTGGACGGCGCCCGGTTGCTGGCCTCCGGTGGCAACGACCGCACGGTCCGGGTGTGGAGCACCGGGCCCGTCGACGCGTTCGCCATCTGCTCCGGACACACCGGCAAGATCCGCGCGCTGGCGGCCGTCCCGGGGCCGGCGGGATCAGAACTGCTGGCCTCGACCGGCGACGATCGCACGGTCCGGCTCTGGAACCCTGGCACGGGCGAGCAGGTCGCGACGCTCACCGGCCACACCGGACGGGGAATGGCGCTGGCAGCCGTGCCCCGCGCGGGCGCCGGCGCCCTGCTCGCCTCGGCGAGCGGAGACCGCACGGTCCGGCTCTGGAACCCCGGCACGGGCGAGCAGGTCGCGGTCCTCACCGGGCACACGGGCGTCGTCACCACTCTCGCCGCGATCTCCGGGCCGGACGGTGGCGCCCTGCTGGCCTCGGGGGCGGAGGACCAGACGGTCCGGTTGTGGGACGCCGGGACCGCCGCACCCATCGCCGTCCTCAACGGCCACACCGGAAGGGTCACCGCGCTGACGGTGCTCACGCTGCCGAGCGGCGGGCGCGTGCTCGTCTCGGCGGCCAGCGACCGCTCGGTGCGCCTGTGGGACCCGGCGGCGGCCGCCGCGATCGCCGTGCTGACCGGTCACACCGACGGGCTCAACGCGCTGACCGTTGTGGAGCGAGCGGGTAGAGCCCCGCTGCTCGCCTCCGCGAGCGACGACCGCACGATCCGGCTGTGGGACCCCGAGAGCGCCCGTCCGGTCGCGGTCCTCACCGGCCACGCCGCCAGGGTGACCAGGCTGCTGACACTCCCCCGGCCGGACGAACCGCCGCTCGTGGTCTCGGCCTCCAGCGACCGGACCCTGCGCCTGTGGAACCCCGAGACCGCCGCACCGGTCGCCACGCTCACCGGCCACACTGGCGGGCCGAACGCGATGGCGACCCTCCCTGACGGCCACGGCGCCCCGCTTCTCGTTTCCGCCGGGGACGACGGAGTGATCATCGTCTGGCGGGGTTCTCGATGAACGGATCGTTGCCGACCCCGGAAAACCGCGCTGTACTGTTCTTCTGAAGGTCCGGCAAGGAGGCGGGATGTCGAGACAGTGGAAGGCCGCCTCGGGCGGCATCGTGGCGTTCATCGCGGCCGGTGTCGCGGGCGTGGCGGGCAATCAGCTCTCGGACTCTCCGCTGTGGGGCTGGCTCGGATTCGTGGGAGCCCTGCTCGTCGGAGCGGCTGCCACGGCCTGGATCGCGCTGAAGACCTCCGACGCCGGCCCCTCCCCGCAAGGCGCACCCTCGCAGGGCGACATGCGTGTGGGCACGGTGACGGCCTCGGACAGCGGAACGGCGATCGGCATCAACTTCGGCGAGGTCCGGACTTCGCGGCCGGATCCGGAGACGCCGCCGAACCCATGACCGCGCAGACCGTCGGCTCCGAGGTCCAGCACGCGACGGAGACGCTCACCATGGTCGGATGCGAGACCCCGCGGGCCGACGCCGAAGAGATCGTGGCCGCTGTCCTCGGGTGCGACACGGCCGGCCTGCATCTCGACGGTTACGTCTCCGGCGACGACGGCAGGCGTATCGCCGAGTACGTCGCGCGCAGGAGCGCCCGCGAGCCGCTGGCCTACATCACGGGCCGATGCCGGTACCGGGGGCTCGTGCTCTCTGTCGACTGCCGAGTCTGCGTCCCCCACCCGCAGAGCGGCCAGCTCGTGAACGTCGCGCTCCGGCTGCCGGCGGGCGCCCGCGTCCACGACGTGGGCACGGGAGCGGGGAACATCGCGCTCGCGATCAAAAACGAACGGCCCGACCTGACCGTGACCGGCTCTGACGTCTCCGCCGAGGCTGTCGGCGTCGCCCATGAGAACGCGGCGCGGCTGGCGCTGGACGTCGCCTTCATGGTCGCGGACGGGGTCCCCCCCGGCGACTACGACCTGATCGTCGCGGACCTCCCGTACGGAGACGACAGCGGGACTCTCGTCCCGCAGTCGCCCGAGAACCGGCACCAGCCGCAGGTCGCCCATTTCGGCGGCGCTCGCGGCCACGAGACCATCGCCGCCGTCGTCCGGAGAGTCCGTACGGGCACGGCTGTCGCCGTCCAGCACGCGGTCGGGCAGACCGACGAGGTGCGGGCGCTCCTCGCCGAGCCCGACACGTTCGGCGACGCCCGCTTCTCCGCCCGCTTCACCGTCGGCCGGGTCCGCTGAGGTGGCGGAGACGGCGGACATCCCCGGGCACCCCGGCGTCGTCATCGTCTCGCCGCATCTCGACGACGCCGTCCTCAGCGCCTGGAGCGTGCTCTCGGGGGCGACGCCCGTCCTGGTCGTCACCGTCTTCGCCGGCATCCCGGAGTCCGGGTTCGTCACCGATCTCGACCGCCGGCTGGGCGCCACCGATTCGGCGGAGAAGGTGCGGATCCGCCGCCGGAACGACGCGGCGATCCTCACCTCCGCAGGCGCCCGTCACGCGCATCTCGACCTGCTGGACGTCCAGTTCACGGCCTACGAGCGAGCGGACGTCCGGGCGCGCATCGCCGAACGCCCCTCCGACTTCGTCGAGCTCGTGGCAGGCGAGCCGGGAGCCTCCCCGGAATCGATCCTGGCGGGCCTCCGTCCCCACGTGGGGCCGGAGGCCGTCGTCTACGGGCCTGCCGGAATCGGCGGGCACCCCGACCACCGGGCTGTGAGCCGGGTGATGCTCGCGCTCGCTGGAGAGGTCCGGGAGCTCCGGCTCTACGCCGACAGCCCCTACTTCGTCAGGCACGGCCTTCCCAGCTGGATCGGCGGGGCGGACAACCCCGAGGCCGACCGGCTCGTCGCCCGGACGCTCGCAGAACTGGGCGTCGCCGGGGCCCGGCGGACGGTCACCGAACTGACACCACCCGAACTCGCGGCGAAGATGCGCGCGCTCCGCCGCTACACCACCGAGTTCCCCACGCTCGAAGCGCATTTCACCAGAGAGCCTGCCACCCCGGCCATGGCCGGATACGAAGTGTCCTGGAACGTCTCCCGCGAGTGAAAGCCGAGCCGGCAATGGTCCCTTCCTGGAGCCTGGTCGTCCCCGCACGCGATTCGGAACGAGACATCAAACATGTGGTGAGATGCGGCCGGAAGGCCGGCGCCCGGCAGATCGTCGTGGTGGAGAACGGCAGCGGCGACGCGACGGCCAGCCGGGCACGCGAGGCAGGCGCGACGGTCATCACCAGCACGCCGGGCAAGGGCCGCGCGGTGAAGGCGGGCCTGCGGTACGTGGAGCGGTTCGGCCACGACGCCGTCGTCACCTCCGACGCCGACCTCTGGGCGCTCGACTCCGATCTGCTCAAGCGGACGGCCGAGGCGGCTGCGGTGACGCCCGTTCGCGGCGAATGGGACCGGCCCGGCCGTGCGGGCGCCCTGCTCCTCCCGCTGATGGAGGAGTCCGGCATCGACACGGGAGGCGTCTCCCCCGCCGCCCTCCTGTCGGGCCTGGCCGGATACCCGATGCCGTTCCCCCTCCCCCTCGACACCCTCCCCGACGACTACGGCTGGGACCTCGCCACCGCCCTCGACCTCCTGGCCGCAGGCCGGCCGATCCGGACCGTCCCGGCGGGCCCCCGCCTCCACCGCCCCGGCGACGAATCCCGCATTTCGACGATAATGATTGACTTGGCTCAGGTCTGCGTTGCCCGCTCCCGCCTCGGCGACCAGATCCTGGATTGAGACGAGGCTTCGGGTGAACCGCTTCCGAACTCATCACAGGGGCTTGAACCAGGAGTTCTCCGGAGCGGCTGCGCAGCTCGGTGATACGCGTTCGTCGGCCCGCCGGAGTGGGTGACACGTCCTCAGCGGAGGGTGGGGCACCCGCTGCTCACCGGCACCACGCCCGTCCGGTTCGCCCGGGTACCAACGGTCATCCCGAAAGTGGCAGGTATTCGAACCAGTCGAAGGCGGCCGTGCTGGTGCTCGGGTGGCCGTTGGAGGAGGCGTAGAGGCCGATCATGGCGCCGGTGAAGCCTCCGGCGACGGTCGAGCCGAGGACGCGACCGTCCACCGGGGCCGCGAGGTCGGTCCACTCGCCGGGGCGCAGCGCGTAGCGGGCCTGGTAGTCCTGGCCGTGGGCCTCCACGCCCAGCCACAGCGGGCCGGACGGGACGACGTCGGCGCGGGCCAGGAGGGTGTCCGTGCCGCCGGAGCGGCGGGTGAGTTCCAGGCCGTGCGCGGTGAGGACGAGCGTGATGTGGAAGTCGTCGTTCTGGAACAGGACGAGCCCGGCGCACTCCTCCCCCCGCGGGCGGAACTCCATCACCGTGTGGGCCGCGAAGGCGATGTGCTGCTGCCGCCGGGCGACCAGGCTGGGCGCGGCCCGCTCGCGCAGGGTCTGCGGTCGCAGCCGCAGGGTGAGACGGCTGCCGGCCAGGTTCCAGTACGGTTCGCGGGGCGTGCGCAGGTGGTTCCACACCGGTGCGAGGCGCGGGGCGTCGAAGTGGTCACAGGCGGGGGTGGCGGGCCAGCGGCGCGCGGGGGTCGAGGGGGCCTGCGCGTACGGTTCGACCTGGTCGAAGACCGGCCAGTCGTCCTCCCAGCGGACGCGGGTGAGGAAGGTCTCGCGGCCCAGGTTGTAGCCCTTGGAGGCGCGGACGGCGGCCGTCGTGGACTGGTCGCCGGCGGATCCACCACGGGAGTCGCCGTCCGGGAAGCCGACGGATCCGGTGTGGGGACGACCCTCAGTGGGAACGGCGGGAGCGGCGGGAGCGAGAGGAGCGGGGAGAGCGCCGTAGGGGCGGGTGGCGAGGAGGACCGACCACCACTCGCCCTCCGCGTTCCGGACCAGGTCGGGGTGGCCGACGCTGGTGATGGGGTGGCGCAGCCCGAGGTGGCGGTGGGTGAGAACGGGGTTGCGCGGGTTGCCCAGGTAGGGACCGGTGATCCGCTCGGCTCTCGCGACCATCACGGCGTGGTCCTCGGCGGTGCCGCCCTCCGAGGTGAGCAGGTAGTAGAAGGCGCCGATCCGGTAGATGTGCGGGCCCTCGCACCAGACGCCGCCGCGCTGCGCCGCCTCCCAGATCACGTGTTCCTCGCCGAGCAGCTTGAGCGTGGCCGGGTCGAACTCGCGCAGCCAGATCTCGCTGTCGCCGTCGTAGCGCCCGTCGTCCCTCGGCCGGGTGCCGGTCATCCAGGCGCGACCGTCGTCGTCGAAGAACAGCGAGGGGTCGAAGCCCCGGGTTTCGGGGAACCACACCGGCTCGCTCCACGGCCCGGCCGGGTCGGTCGCGGTGACCAGGAAGTTGCCCGGCTCGTCCATCAACGTGGTGATCATGTAGAAGACGCCCTCGTGGTGCCGGATGGTGGGGGCGTAGATGCCGCCGGACGGCCGTACGCCGTCCAGGTCGAGCTGGGACGGCCGGTCCAGGACGTGGCCGAGCTGCCGCCAGTGCACGAGGTCGCGGCTGTGGAAGATCGGTACTCCGGGGAACCACTCGAAGGACGAGGTGACGAGGTAGTGGTCCTCGCCCACCCGGCACACCGAGGGGTCGGGGTGGAAGCCGGGGATGACGGGGTTGGTGTACACGAGACTCCCTTGGTGTCCGAATCTTCCTTCGAGGGTCCCGGTGACTCGGGGCGGGGTCGGCGTGGCGGACGTGTCAGGGACCTGCCCCGGGCCTTCGAGCGTCACGGAGGTTCCCCGGAGACGGGTGATCCTCCGAACCCGGGTTCCCGGAAAGGGGTGCCGGACCCCCACCCCCCTGAAGGCCGGGCCCGGCACCCCCCGGAGCCAGGCCCTGTCCCCCCGAAGGAGGACGGACCCGGCAGCATGGCGGTCGTGTCTACCTGGCGAGCCGGAGCACCTCCCGCCTCGACGTGTCGACGTGGCTCCGCCCGGCCGGGTCGCTCCAGGTCGCGGCCGTGCGGGTGGTGCCCGTGGCGTCGTCGGCCTGGACGGTGCGCATCTTCCCTGGGCTCCTCGGTCAGGTAGGTAGGAGTGGAACCCGCCTCAGGCGCCGCGCAGGTTCTCGGCGAGCAGGTCGAGCAGCGGCTGTCGCCGGACGCAGCGGGCGAGGGCGAAGGAGTCGGCCAGGGCGGTCAGTTCCTCGTCGGAGCAGCCGCGCAGCAGCTCCGCGTACTCGGGAAGCAGCGCCTGCGCGATGAGGATGTGCCGGATCAGGTCGTCGGTCTGGTAACGGGCGCCCCACGGGTAGGGGTCCCAGGACGGGAACTCGGTCTCCATCAGCCGGTGCAGCGGGGCCAGCTCGCTCGCCGACTCCTCCATCGTCGAGCCCCACCGGTCGGCGCCCAGCCGCCCCTTCTTGGCGATGAAGTCGCCGAACCGGCTCATGTACGGCTCACCGGCGCTGACCAGGCCCTGCAGCCCGACGTCCTTGTAGGTCCACAGCGACCAGCCGGCCTCGTAGGAGTCGAAGATCTCCAGCTGGTCGCGGAGGATCTGGTAGCGCTGCCGGTCGATCTCCGGGTCCCCGGTGTAGACGGGCCCGAACTCGCCGACCCAGATGGGGGTGCCGGTCTCGCGCTGGAAGACGGTCCGCCGCTCGAAGGATCGCTCCAGCTGCTCCCGGTCCACCCACTCGCCGCGGGTGTGGCCGGGGTAGGGGCCGCCGTGCGCGAACCCGGCCAGGGCGTAGTCGTGGCAGACGAAGACCGTGTTCTCGTACACCTCACGGAAGATCGAGAAGTCGGTGGAGTAGGTGTTGCCGTCCAGGAACAGCACGTGCTTCGGGTCGACGGCGCGGACGGCCTTGACCAGGCGGTCGTAGAAGGGGCCGACGACCCGCCCGCTCCGGTCACCCGGCTCGTTGATCGGGTTGTATCCGGCCACCCAGGGGTTGTCCCGGTACCGGTCGGCCACGACCTCCCACAGATGGACGGCGCGGTCCTGGAAGTGCCGATGCTGCCAGAACGCGGCGACGTGGGTGGGGTTGTCGGAGTGCCAGTGCTGGTTCTGCGCGCCGGGCAGGGCGTGCAGGTCGATGACGCTGTGGATGCCGTGCTCGGCGAGCAGGCCGATCACCCGGTCCAGGTGGCGGAAGCCGTGCTCGACGATCTCGAAGGGGCGGTCGTCGGACTCCAGGTGGCGGTAGTTGATCGGGATGCGGACGCAGTTGGTGCCGAGCCCGGCGAGCAGCGCGGCGTCGTCCGCCCCGAAGAACGAGGTGAGCAACCGGTCGAAGAACAGCTCGGCCCGGTCCTCCCCCAGGACCTCCCGGACGGCCTCGCGCATCGCGGACTCGTTGGCCGGGTAGCCGGTGATGAAGTTCTCCATGTTCAGCCAGCCCCCGAGGCCCACTCCACGCAGCCGTACCGGGGTGCCGGCCGAATCGACGAGACGCGATCCGGCGACACTCAGGGTCATGGTGTCTCACTCTCTACTCAGGCGATGAGATTCGGGTCAGCCCTTGGTGGCACCGGCGGTGAGGCCGCTGATCAACTGACGCTCGGCGACGGCGTAGAAGGCCAGAGCGGGCACCATCGCGACGATGACGTAGGCCAGGACCCTGGCGATGTCCGTCATGTACTCCCCCTGGAACTGCTGGACGCCGAGCGGCAGGGTCCACAGGCTGGGGTCGTTGAAGACCACCAGCGGAAGGAAGAAGTTGTTCCAGCTCGCCACGAGCGCCAGCACCGAGACGGTGGCCAGGGCGGGCTTGGCGATCGGCAGCAGCACCCGCCAGAAGAAGCCGAAGGAGGTGCAGCCGTCGATGATGGCGGCCTCCTCGATCTCCCTGGGGATGGACCGGAAGAACGTCCGCAGGATGATCACGGTGAGCGGAAGGCCGAACGCGGCCTGCGGCAGGATCACCCCGAGCGGGTTGTCCAGCAGGCCGAACGTGCGCAGCAGGACGAACAGCGGCAGGATCGCCACCGCGAACGGGAACATCAGCCCGATGGCGAACAGCGTGAACAGGAACTCCCGGCCCCGGAAGGCGAACCGGGCGAACGCGAAGGCGGCCATCGCCGACAGCCCCACGACCAGCACGGTGGTCGCGACCGCGATGAACAGGCTGTTGAGGAGCTGGCGCCAGAACGCGCCGGAGACGATCACGTCGGTGTAGTTGTCGGTGACCCACGGGGAGGGCAGGCCCAGCGGGTTGGTCGACAGCTGGCCGGAGGTCTTGAAACCGCCGAGCAGCCCGTACAGGAAGGGGATGACGATGAAGACGGCCGCCACCCAGATGACCGCGTGGATCGGGAACGTGCGGAGCCGGGCGATCATCGGCGGTCCCCCATGGTGGTGCTGGCCCCCTCCAGGTCCCGGCGCAGGACGAACCGCTGGTAACCGAGAGCGAAGACGAGACTGATCACGAACATGACGACGCTGATCGCGCTGGAGTAGCCGATCTGGGATCGTTTGAAGCCGTACTCGAACATGCTGACGGCCATGGTCTCCGAGGCGTGCGACGGACCGCCGCCGGTGAGGATCCAGACCAGGTCGAAGAGCTGGATCGTGCCGATGACGGACAGGAACGCGCTGACCCGGATGGTGGGGCCGAGCAGCGGCAGGGTCACGTGGCGGAACACGTTCCAGCCACCGGCGCCGTCGATCCTCGCCGCCTCGCTCAGCTCCTTGGGGATGCCCTGCAGTCCGGCCAGATAGATGATCATGTGGAATCCGAAGTACTTCCAGGTGATCACCAGGAACAGCGAGAACATCACGGTGTCGGGCTCGGACAGCCAGGTCCAGGGCTCCATCCCCCAGGAGACCAGCAGCTGGTTGGCCATGCCCGTCTCGGGCGACAGGATCATCGAGAACAGCACGCCGATGATCGCCTCGGAGAGCATGTACGGCGCGAAGAACAGCAGGCGGTAGAAGGCCCGCCCGCGGATCCGCTGGTTCAGCATCACCGCCAGGCCCAGCGAGAGCGGCAGCTGCACCAACAGGCCCAGCACGATCAGGATGGCGCCGTTGCGCAGGTCGCCGGCGAAGATGTCGCTCTGGAACAGCCGGGTGAAGTTGTCCAGGCCGATGAAGTTGCTCGGCGGGCCGATGCCGTTCCACTTGAAGAGGCTGGTGTAGCCGGCCACCAGGATCGGCAGCAGCACCAGGAGCGCGAACAGGATCAGCGCGGGGAGCACGAACAGGATCGCGGTGACCCAGCCGCGACCTCGGCGAGAGCCGCCCCGCCCCCGCCCCGCGGCGGGCCGATCGGGGTGAGGGGCCGGACGTGCGTCCGGCCCTGTCGTCGTCGTCACCGTTTTCATACCGGGCGGCTACTCCGACTCCGACTTGGCCGTCTCGGTGATGGCCTGGACGACCTCCTCCGGCGTCTTGGTGCCCCCGATCAGCTCGGCCACGACGTCGTTGACCTCCTGGCCGACGGCCGGCGGGTACTCCTGGTCGAGGTAGAGCTGGAAGCCGCTCGCCGCCGCGAGGGTCTCGGAGACCGTCTTGATGTGGGGGTCGGTGACGGCCGCCTCCTCACCCGTCTTGAGCACGGGCAGGACTCCTCCGGCCTTCACGGCCTTGCTGTGGTTCTCCGGCTTGAGCGCGAACTTCAGGAAGTCCAGCGCCGCCGGCGGGGCGTTGACGCTCACGGCGAGGCCGCCCCCGCCGCCGAACGCGTCGCCCGCGGCGCCCTTGCCCCCCTCCACCGCCGGGAAGGGGAAGAAGCCGAGGTCGTCGCCGAGGCCCTTGCCGGAGTCCTTCTGCACCGACGGGGCCCACTGGCCCATCAGCTCCATGGCGGCCTTGCCGTTCGACACGTTCGCGGACTGGCCGTCGGGGGTGGAGTAGTCGGCGCCCAGGAAGCCCTTCTGGAACGGCTGGAGGTCGACGAGTTCCTTGAGTTTCTGCCCGGCGGCGACGAAGTCGGGACCGGTGAAGTCGTTGGTGGTGCCGGCCTGCTTGAGCGCGTCCAGCCCGGCCACCCGCATGGCCAGATAGGCCCAGTAGTAGTGGCCGGGCCACTTGGCCTTGCCCGCGAGGGCGATCGGGGTGGTCCCGCTCGCCTTCAGCTTCTTGACCGCGTCCAGGTACTCGGTCCAGGTGGCGGGCGGGGTGGTGATTCCGGCCTTCTTGAACAGCGCCTTGTTGTACCAGAAGCCGACCATGCCGATGTCGATGGGCAGCCCGTAGGTCTTGCCGTCGAACTGGTAGGCGGCCAGGGCCGCCGGGGTGATGCCGCCGATGACGTCACCGGCCTCGGACGACAGGTCCTTCACCAGGCCCGCGTCGATGTGCTGCTTCAGGACGCCGCCACCCCAGGTGGAGTACAAATCGGGTGCCTTGCCCGACTGGGTGAGCGTGGCGAGCTTCGGCTTGTAGGAATCGTTCTCGATGGAGATGTTCTTGATCGTCACGTTCGGGTGGGCCGCCTGGTATTCCTTGATGGCATTGGCCCAGAACGTCTTCATGGGATCCGCCGTCGCCAGGTTCCAGAACTCGAAGGTGACCTTCTCCGAGCCGGTGCTCGCGCCTGCCTGGGCCCCCTCGCCGTCTCCGCTCGTACTGCAGGCTCCGAGAAGCAGAGCGGATGCCGCCAGAGCCACCACGCCTCGCCGACTCAGCATGGATATCCCCTTTCGGGAGTTTGCTTGAAATTTTCACATATTCCCCGAATATTTCGTGATCCGGAGAATAGGTAAACTCGTGGTTACGCGTCAATAGCCCCGTGGTAGTGATCCCGGACCGTGAGAACCACCTCCCCGGGAAAGCCTCCGAAAGGTTTCAGTTAGTATTCGCCGCATGCCAACCAAGCCGCGCGTGACGATCGCCCTGATCGCCGAGGAGGCCGGGGTCTCCGCGCCCACGGTCTCGAAAGTCATCAACGGTCGGCCCGAGGTCGCGTCCGAGACCAGGCAGCGGATCGAGCACCTGCTGCACAAGCACGGCTACCGGCGCAGGACCGGTCAGGGCGACGCCCCCGTCGGCCTGGTCGACCTGGTCTTCACCGAGATCGAGAGCCCGTGGGCGATGGAGCTGGTGCGCGGCGTGGAGACCGCCGCCCGCGAGGTCGACGCCGGGGTGGTCGTCTCGGTCCTGCACAGCCACGCGGGACCCGGCAGGGACTGGGTGGAGCGGATCGCCGCCCGGCGCACCGACGGGGCCATCCTGGTCGGCTCCCGGATCAGCGCCGACCAGCACGGCCAGCTGGCCGCCAGGTCCATCCCGTTCGTGGTGGTGGACCCGGAGGGCGAGCCGCCGCCCGGGGTCGCCTCGGTCGGCGCCACCAACTGGAACGGCGGCCTGGCCGCCACCCGGCACCTGCTGGAGCTGGGCCACCGCAGGATCGGGATGATCGGCGGCCCCGCCGACATGCTGTGCAGCCGGGCCCGCGTCGACGGCTACCGGGCGGCGCTGGAGACCGCGGGGATCGCGGTGGACGCGGCGCTCATCAGGTACGGCGACTTCCTGGTCGGCTCGGGCCGCGACCACGGCCACGCCCTGCTGTCCCTGGACGAGCCGCCCACCGCGATCTTCGCCGGCAGCGACATGCAGGCGTTCGGCGTCTTCGAGGCGGTCAGGCAGCGCGGCCTGCGGGTCCCGGACGACCTGTCCGTGGTGGGCTTCGACGACCTGCCGCTGGCACGTTCCGCGTGGCCTCCGCTCACCACCGTGCGCCAGCCGCTCCAGGAGATGGCGGCGCTGGCCACCCGGATGGTGCTCGGCCTCGACCGCGGCGGGCACGAGCCCCGGCGGGTGGAGCTGGCCACCGACCTCCTCGTCCGCGAGAGCACCGCCCGCCCGGCCGGCTGACCGCCCCGCGGCCCCGCCGCATCCGGCAGCCGCCTGCCCGGCGATACCGTCCGACCGGCCCCGCCCGGCGACCCCGCCCGCGCCGCGAGGGGCTGTTGACGACCGCTCTCGAAACATTTACGGTACTTGTCACGAAATGTCTCGGTAATCTTGTGAAACTTTCGGAAAGCGGGTTTCCGCATGTCTCGACGTCACAGGGCACTGCTGACACCGGTCCTCGTACTTCCTCTCCTCGGGTTCAGCCCTGCCCCTGCGGAAAGCGCTTCCCATGTTCGGGTGGACCATCACGGCGTTCTCCAGCGGATCGACGGCTTCGGCTTCTCGCAGGCGTTCCGGCGTAACGAGCTGGTCCGCGCGCTGCCCGCCGCCAAGCAGCGGGAGATCCTCGACCTGTGGCTCAGCCCGGAGAGGGGCGCCGGGCTCAGCATCCTGCGCCTGGGCATCGGCTCCTCCCCCGCCGGCAGCCCGTACGACCTGATGACCTCCATCCAGCCCGAGGACCCCGGCGGGCCGGGCGCGCCCCCGAAGTACGTCTGGGACGGCGACGACGGCGGCCAGGTCTGGCTGGCCAAGGAGGCCAGGCGCTACGGCGTGACCCGTTTCTACGCCGACGCCTGGAGCGCCCCCGGCTACATGAAGGACAACGGTTCCGACAGCAACGGCGGGAAGCTGCTCCCCGAATGGCGGCAGGCGTACGCGAACTACCTGGTCCAGTACGCGAAGTTCTACGCCACCGAGGGCATCAGGATCACCGACATCGGGTTCACCAACGAACCCGACCTCACCGTCTCGTACGCCTCGATGCGGTTCACCCCCCAGGAGGCCGCCGAGTTCGTCAAGGTGCTCGGCCCCACCGCGGCCCGTACCGGGCTCAAGGTGATCTGCTGCGACGCCGCCGGCTGGTCCCAGCAGCGCGAGTACACCGCCGCCATCGAGGCCGACCCCGTCGCGCGGCGGTGGGTCGCCACGCACGCCGGGCACCCCTACGTCAGCCCGGTGGACGGCCCGCTGCCCACCGACCGGCCCGTGTGGATGTCGGAGTGGTCGCCCAACGGGACCACCTGGAACGAGGCGTGGGACGACGGCAGCGGCTACGACGGCTTCGCGGTCGCCCAGCAGATCCACGACTCGCTCACCCTGGGCAGGGCGAACGGCTACGTCTTCTGGTTCGGCGCCTCGCGCGGCACCACCCGGGGACTGATCCAGATCGACGAGGCCACCGCGACCTACCGCGTCTCCAAACGCCTGTGGGCGCTGGCCGCCTACAGCCGCTTCGTCCGCCCCGGCGCGGTCCGGCTCTCCGTCGCCTCTGCCGACCCCGCGCTGAAGGTCACCGCCTTCCGCAACGCCGGGGGCTCGGAGGTCGTCGAGATCCTCAACACCTCCACCGCCCCCGTCACCACCAAGATCACCACCCGGCCTGGCCGGGCCACCGCCTACCTGACCGACGCCGAGCACTCGCTCGCCGCCACCCCGCTCCCCGGGCTGAGATCCGGCAGGACCCTCACCCTCGCCCCGCGTTCCCTGACGACGGTGGTCGTACGGTGACGCACCCGCCCGCGGGCGGTCTCCGGGCCTCCGGTCGCGCATCGTGCTCCCCGCGACCGGAGGCCGGGAGCTCGCCCGAGCCGTCCGGACCGCCCGGACGGCCCGGACGGCCCGGTTCCGGGTCGTCCACCTCCGGCCCCTCTGAGACGGAAGGACCGAGATGATCCGGGTGGCGATCGTGGGCACCGGCGGCATCGCGGGGATCTGCCACCTGCCCGCGCTGCGCGCCCAGGCGCACCGGGCGCGGGTGGTGGCCGCCACGGACGTGGACGAGGCGCGGGTCAGGGCGTTCTGCGCCGAGCACGCGATCCCGGGGGCGTACACCTCCCTGGAGGCGATGCTCGACGCGGAGCGGCCCGACCTCGTCCACCTGTGCACCCCTCCGCACCTGCACGCCGCCCAGGCGGTGACCTGCCTGAAGGCGGGCGCCTGGGTGTGGACCGAGAAACCCGTCTGCCTGTCGCTGGCCGAGTACGACCTGATCGCGGCGGCCGAGGGGCCCGGCCACGCCTCGGTCGTCTCCCAGCACCGGTTCGGCTCCGGCGCGCGGCACCTGCGCGCCCTCGCCCCCGAGCTGGGCCGCCCGCTCGTCGCGCTCTGCGTGACCACCTGGTACCGCGACCACGCCTACTTCGACGTGCCCTGGCGCGGCCGGTGGGAGACCGAGGGCGGCGGCCCCACGATGGGGCACGGCATCCACCAGATGGACCTGATGCTGTCGGTCCTCGGCGACTGGTCGGAGATCCGCGCGATGACCGGCACGCTGGACCGCCGGATCGAGACCGAGGACGTCTCGATGGCCGCCGTCCGCTTCGACTCCGGCGCGATGGCCTCGGTGGTCAACAGCGTGCTGTCCCGTCGCGAGGAGAGCTACCTGCGCTTCGACTACACCGAGGCGACCGTGGAGCTGCGCCACCTGTACGGCTACCGCAACGCCGACTGGACCTCCACCTCGGCGCGCTGGAACCCTCCCGAGGACCTGCCGAGCTCGCACGAGGCGCAGCTGGCGGAGCTGCTGGACGCCTACGAGCGCGGCGAGCGACCGCCCATGAGCGGCCCCGAGGGGCGCCAGGCGCTCGAACTGATCACCGGCCTGTACGCGTCGGCGTTCACCGGCCGGCCCGTGCTCCGCTCCGACCTCACCCCCGACCATCCCTTCTACCACCGGCTGGACGGAAACGCATGGAGCTGACCTTCACCGAGCGCGGCGTCGAGATCCTGCGCTACGTCTACCTTCCGGAGACCCCGGTCTTCGAGTCGCCCAAGCCGTACTTCCACCCGATCAGGACCCTGGCCGGAGACGTGGTCAGCACCTTCCGCCCGCACGACCACCGCTGGCACAAGGGCCTGCAGATGACCGTCTCGGACCTGTCGGGGGAGAACTTCTGGGGCGGCGGCAGCTACGTCCGCGAGGCCGCCGGGTACGTGGACCTGCCGAACAACGGGACCATGCGGCACGAGGAGTTCCTCTCCCCCGGCGTGGAGCGCCTGACCTGGCACACCCAGGGCGGCGAGCACTGGGTGGACGAGGTGCGGACCTTCGAGGTGCGGGACGTGCTGGACGACTCCTGGGCGCTGGAGCTGTCCACCTCGATCACCAACGTGCGCGGCGAGGACCTGGTCTTCGGCAGCCCCACCACCAACGGCCGCCCGATGGCCGGGTACTGCGGCCTGTTCTGGCGCGGGCCCCGCTCCTTCGAGCACGGGGAGGTGATCGCGGAGAGCGGCGAGGGACCGGAGATGATGGGCGGGGAGTCGGCGTGGCTGGCCTACACCGGCCACCACGACGAGGTGGACCGCTCGTCCACCCTGCTGTTCCAAAGTGCCCTGCCCACCGTCTGGTTCGTCCGCACGACACCGTTCGCGGCCGTCAACCCGTCCATCGCGTTCCACCGCGAGATGGTCCTGCCGCCCGGCGCGACGCTGCGCCTGAGCTATCGGATGGTCGTGGCCACCGGCGCGTGGGACCGTCCCCGGCTGGAGGCGTACGTCAAGGAGCACCCGTACCCGGAACCGGCGTGACCGGCCCGGCGCCGCGCGGCGTCCGGCGGAGATGCCCGGCGGAGATGTTCGGCAGGAGTGAGGAGCACCCGTGTTCGGCACAGGCGTGAGCGATCTGACCGTCTACGACTGGCCCACCGAGGACGGCCTGCGCGGAGGTTCGCCCCACCTGCACACGCTGTGCGCGGAGGCGTACGCCGTGGTGGCCGGTTCCGGCAGCGTGCAGACCCTGACCTGGAACGGGTACGAGGAGACGGCGCTGGCTCCCGGCTCCGTCGTCCGCTTCACCCCCGGCACGGTCCACCGCCTGGTCAACGGCGGCGGCCTGCGCATCGTGGTCCTCATGCAGAACAGCGGCCTGCCCGAGGCCGGGGACGCCGTCCTGACCTTCCCTCCCGACGTCCTCGCCGACCCCGCCCGGTACGCCGCCGCCGCGGGCTCGGCCCCGCGCGAGCGCCGCGACCTGGCCGTCGAGGGGTTCCTGCGGCTGCGCGCCGAGGGCCGCACGGGCTTCGCCGCCTTCCTGGAGGCCGCCGCCGGAATCGTCGCCCCCCGCCTGGACGCCTTCGAGTCCCGCTGGCGCGAGGGCCCGCTGCGCGCCGCCGAGACGACGGGCGCCCAGCTGGCCGCGCTGCGCGGCGGCGACCTCGCCCACCTGCGTGAGGCCGCGGTCACCCGGGTGCCCGCCGTACCCCGCGACGGCATGTGCGGCCACCTGATGACCTACCCGGCGGACTTTCAGGACCTCCCCGACCGGGGCGGGGCCTGAGGGAGCCGGGGGGCGTGGCACCGGGCGGCGCGGCGGCGCGCGCCGCCCGGTGCCACATGACGGCCGCGACCGGGAAATGTCGGTGCGATCTTCTAGGCTGGGGACATGGCACGAGCTAACGATGACGTCGCCGCCGCCCTGGAGGAGTACGCCGAGCTGTTCGCGATGAACGGCGGCGACGCGTTCCGGGTCCGCAGCTACCAGAAGGCCGCCAGGGCGATCGCGGGGTTCCCCGACGACATCACGACCGTGCCCGTGCGGAGCGTGTCCGGGGTGGGCGAGGCGATCGCCAAGAAGGTCGAGGAATACCTGGAGCGGGGCAGCTTCCGGCAGCTCGACGACCTGCGGGAGAAGGTCCCCCAGGGGGTGCGCCGGCTGACCCGGGTGACCTCGCTCGGGCCGAAGAAGGCCGTCTTCCTCTTCCAGGAGCTGGGCATCGACTCCCCCGAGGCCCTGGTTAAGGCCATCGGCGAGGGGCGCCTCGACGGCGTCAAGGGCTTCGGCGCCAAGACCGTGGAGAACCTCCTCAAAGGTGTCGAGCACCTGGCCGAGCACAGCGCCAGGATGCACACCGGGACCGCGATGGACCTCGCGGAGCGGGTCATCGCCTCGCTGCCGGGCGCCGAGCGGATCGCCTACGCCGGGTCGCTGCGCCGGATGAAGGACACCGTCGGCGACATCGACGTCCTCGTGGTCGGCCCCGAGTCGCTGATGGACGACTTCAAGGCCCAGCCCTACGTCGCGGAGGTCGTCGCCTCCGGGGAGAAGAAGACCTCGATCCGCACCGCCCAGGGCGTCCAGGTCGACCTGCGCCTGGTCCCCGCCGAGTCGTGGGGCGCCGCGATGATGTACTTCACCGGTTCCAAGGAGCACACCGTGCACCTGCGGGAGATCATCGTGAAGAAGGGCTGGAAGCTGTCGGAGTACGGCCTGTTCGACGGCGACCGGGTGATCGCGGCCGCGACCGAGGAGGAGGTCTTCGAGGCGCTCGGCATGGAGTGGATCCCGCCGACCCTGCGCGAGGACGGCGGCGAGATCGCCGCCGCGCTCAAGCACGAGCTGCCCGAGCTGGTCACCGTCGAGGATCTCAAGGGCGACCTGCACACCCACACCGACCTCACCGACGGCATCGCCTCCCTCGAGGACATGGTCGCCGCCGCCGCGGCCCGCGGTTACTCCTACTACGCGGTGACCGACCACGCGCCCGACCTGGCGATGCACCGGATGAAGCTGGAAAAGGCCCTGGAGCAGCGCGAGCGCATCCACGCGCTGCAGAAGAGGTATCCGAAGATGCGGCTGCTGCACGGCAGCGAGCTGAACATCGCCCCCGACGGCTCGGTCGACTGGCCGGCCGAGGTGCTGGAGGGCTTCGACGTGTGCGTGGCCAGCGTCCACTCGCACTTCAACCAGTCACGCGCGGAGATGACCCGGCGGTTCGTCGCCGCCTGCGAGAACCCCCACGTGCACATCATCGGCCATCCGACCACCCGCAGGATCGGCATCCGCCCGCCGGTGGACGCCGACTGGGACGAGGTGTTCCGCGCCGCGGCCCGCACCGGCACCGCGATGGAGATCGACTCCTTCCCCGACCGTTCCGACCTCCCCGCCGACCTGGTGCGGCTCGCGCACCACCACGGCGTGAAGTTCTCCGTCGACAGTGACGCCCACGCGGTCCCGCACCTCGACAACCAGCGGTTCGGCATCGGCGTCGCCCAACGCGGGTGGCTCACCACCGACGACGTGATCAACACCTGGCCGCTGAAGCGGCTGCTGGCCTTCCTCGGCCGCTGAGGCGACGACAGGGGGCGAGGGCGTGTCACCCTCGCTTCTTACCTAGTTATTTGGTAGGAAATACATGTAAAATGGGCGGCGCCGGACGCCCACGGACGGGTATCGCCTTCGGAAAAGATCGCCGGTATCACCCTGTCCGGAAGGCATGCCTACCGTGTGAAATGGGAAGGTTACGGAAAGTGATGATCGGCGGGCCTCCGCACCTCGCCAGAGAAAACACCCGAAAGACGCCGGAGGTCCTACGGAGGAAACGAGAGGGAAACGCGCCGACGTGATGATGGCAACACGTGTTCTCCGATTTCTCGCATTTTCCGCCAGGAGGCCCGACCGATGCGCCAGCTGACCGCGCTCGACGCGCAGTTCCTTCACGCCGAGTCGGCGACCACGGCGGCCCATGTCGCGGGACTGGCCATCCTCGACCCCGCCTGCTCCAGCCTCGGGGCCGTCACCCGCGAGTGCCTGGTCCGGCTGCTGCGCGAGCGGCTGCACCTGGCCCCGGCGCTGAGGCTGCGCCTGGCCACCGTGCCGTTCGGCCTCGACCGGCCGTATTGGACGGAAGACCCCGATCTCGACGTCGCCGGCCACGTCCACGAGGTGACCCTCGCCGGCCCCGGCGACGACGCCCAGCTCGCCGAGAAGGTGGCCAGGATCCACGAGCGGCATCTCGACCGGGACCGCCCGCTGTGGGAGATGCACCTCATCCAGGGCCTGACCGGAGGCCGCGTCGCCCTGTACGCCAAGGTCCACCACTGCGCCATCGACGGGGTGTCGGGGGCGGAGCTGCTCGCGGCGCTGCTGGACCTGACACCCGAACCCCGTGCCGTCGAGCGGCCCGCGCCCGAACCCCGGACCACCGCCCCCGGCCTGGCCGGCATGCTCGCCGGCGCCGTGGCCAGGACGGTGCTCCAGCCCGCCAGGACGCTGTACTCGCTGGGCCGCATGGCGGCCGAGCTCGACACGATGCCGCTGACCTCGGCGCTGCCCGGCGCCCGGCAGGTGGCCGCCGCCACCCGGCTGATCGCGGGAAGGGAGACCGAACCGCCAGAGGCGCCCATGCTGACCGCGCCGCGCACCCCGTTCAACGGCCCGATCGGCGCCGAGCGGCGCTTCTCCTACGGGTCGATCCCGCTCGCGGACGTCAAGCGGGTGGCCAGGAGCGCGGGGGCCAGCGTCAACGACGTGGTCATGACGCTGTGCGCCTCGGCGCTGCGCGCGTGGCTGCGCGAGCACGACGCGCTGCCCGACCGGCCGCTGATCGCCGCGGTCCCGGTCGCGGTCCGCACCGCGAGCGCGCGGGAGGTGGTCGGCAACCAGATCTCCGTCATGGTCACCCCGATCCCGACCGACCTGGCCTGTCCCCGCGAGCGCCTGCGCGTCATGGCGGGCACGATGCTCAGCGCCAAGCGGCGCTTCGCCGGCGCCCCCACGGCCTGGCTGGGCGAGCTGTCGTCGATGCTGCCCTCGGCCGTCACCGCGCTGGCGACCTCCGCGGTGTTCCGGCTGGCCTCGATCGTGCTGCCGCCGATCAACCTGATCGTCTCGAACGTGCCGGGGCCGCAGCTCCCGCTGTACCTGTGCGGGGCCAGGGTGCTCGCCTACCACCCCATGTCGGTGCTCACCGACGTGAGCGGCGGGGTCAACATCACCTGCTTCTCCTACGACGGCTCGCTCGACTTCGGCATCCTGTCCTGCCCGGACCGGGTGGCCGACGTGTGGCGGCTCATGGGCCACCTGCGGGAGGCCATGGACGAGCTGATGGAGCAGGTCGAGCCGCCCCCGGCCGGGCGGATCGACCCGGTGGAACCGCCCGTGCCGGCCAGGGAGATGGCACCCGTCTGAGAGCGGGGCGGCCGGCGGGGGCGTCTCCCGGAGAATCACCGCCGATGTCCCGCAACCGCGCGATTGGTCAAGAAATAGAGTTGGCCCATGAGCTTTTCTGAGCTGAACCTGTTCCCTCTCTGCCTCGGTGGCAACGTATTCGGCTGGACCGCCGACCGGGACGACTCGTTCGCCGTCCTGGACGCCTACGCCGAGGCGGGCGGAAACCTCGTCGACACCGCGGACGTCTACTCCGCGTGGGCTCCCGGGCACGTCGGCGGGGAGTCGGAGACCGTGATCGGCGAGTGGATGGCCTCTCGCCGCAACCGCGACCGGATCGTGGTGGCGACCAAAGTGGGCTCGCTGAGCGGCCGCGCCGGACTGTCGGCGGCCAACATCCGCGCGGCGGCCGAGGACTCGCTCCGGCGGCTCCGCACGGACTACATCGACCTGTACTGGGCCCACATCGACGACGCGGCCACCCCCCTGGAGGAGACCCTCGGCGCGTTCGACGAGCTGGTCACCGAGGGCAAGGTACGCAACATCGGCGCCTCGAACTACAGCGCCGAGCGGCTGGCGGAGGCGCTGTCGATCTCCGAGGAGGCCGGCCTGGCGCGGTACGGGGTGCTGCAGCAGCACTACAACCTGCTCGAGCGCGGCTACGAGGGGGCGCTGCGCGACGTGGTGACCGAGGCGGGGCTGACCAGCACCCCGTACTTCGGCCTGGCCCGCGGCTTCCTGACCGGCAAGTACCGTCCGGGCACCACCGTGGACAGCCCGCGCGCGGGCCAGGCGGCGAGGTACCTGGAGACGGAGCGCGGCCCGCGGGTGCTCGACGCCCTGGACAAGGTGGCCGCCTCCCACGGCGCCGTGCCGGCCACCGTCGCGCTCGCCTGGCTGGCCGCCCAGCCCACGGTGGCCGCGCCGATCGCCAGCGCCCGCAACGTCGAGCAGCTCCGGCCGCTGCTCGCGGTCGCCGACATGACGCTGTCGCAGGACGAGCTGGCCCTGCTGGACGAGGCGTCCCGCTAGGGACGACCGGCGCCCGCCGGGCGCGCATGACGACGGGGCCCGGCCGCGACGCGGCCGGGCCCCGGGTCCCCGCACTCCGCACACGGTTCGTACGGGGGGTCACAGTACGGGGGGCACGGTAGGGGTTTAGTGCGGGGTGGCCTTCTCGGCACCGATGCCGGTGAGCGAGCGGACCTCGATCTCGGCGTACTTCTCCGCGTTGTACTCCTTGCTGAGGCGGGCACCGATGAACCCGGCCAGGAAGCCGATCGGGATCGAGACGATGCCGGGGTTGCTCAGCGGGAACCAGGCGAAGTTCGCGTCGGGGAACAGCGCGGTGGCGCTGCCCGAGACGACCGGCGAGAAGATGACCAGGACCAGCGCGGAGACCAGGCCGCCGTAGATGGCCGAGACCGCGCCCGCCGTGTTGAACTTCTTCCAGAACAGGCTGTAGAGGATCGCGGGCAGGTTGCCCGAGGCCGCCACGGCGAAGGCGAGCGCGACCAGGAAGGCCACGTTCTGGCCCTGGGCGAGGATGCCGAGCCCGATCGCGACCGCGCCGATGACGAAGGCCGAGATCCTGGCGACCAGGACCTCCTCCTTGTCGGTGACGTTGCCGCGCTTGAACACGTGCGCGTACAGGTCGTGGGCGAAGGAGGAGCTCGACGCCAGCGTCAGGCCGGCGACGACCGCCAGGATCGTGGCGAAGGCGACCGCCGCGATGATGGCCAGCAGGACGGTGCCGCCCACGTCGCCGAAGATGGCCTTGCCGACCGCCTCGGCGAGCATCGGCGCCGCCGTGTTGCCCGCCTTGTCCTGCGCCACGATCGCCTTGCCGCCGACCAGGGCCGCCGCGCCGAAGCCGAGCACGAGGGTGAGCAGGTAGAAGGTGCCGATGATGCCGATGCCCCACAGGACCGACTTGCGGGCCTCCCTCGCGGTGGGGACCGTGTAGAAGCGGATCAGGATGTGCGGAAGGCCGGCGGTGCCGAGGACCAGCGCCAGGCCCAGGCTGATCAGGTCGATCTTGCCCGCGAGGCCCTGCGCCTCGGTGCCGTACTTCAGGCCCGGCTCCAGGAAGGCCGCGCCCTTGCCGCTCTGGGTGGCGGCCTCGCCGAGCAGGCCGGACAGGTTGAAGCCGTAGTGGCCGAGCACCAGCAGGGTGACCAGGGTCGCGCCGCCCATGAGCAGCACGGCCTTGACGATCTGCACCCAGGTGGTGCCCTTCATGCCGCCGACGACCACATAGACGATCATCAGGATGCCGACGCCGACGATCGTGAGCGCCTTGCCCGTCGGCGAGGTGACACCGAGCAGCAGGCCGACCAGCGCGCCCGCGCCGACCATCTGGGCCAGCAGGTAGAAGATCGACACCGTGATGGTGGAGACGCCCGCCGCCGTGCGGACCGGGCGGGGGCTCATCCGGAAGGCCAGCACGTCGGCCATGGTGAACTTGCCGGAGTTGCGCATCAGCTCGGCGACCAGCAGCAGCGCCACCAGCCAGGCGACCAGGAAGCCGATCGAGTACAGGAAGCCGTCGTAGCCCGACAGGGCGATGATTCCGGCGATGCCCAGGAAGCTCGCGGCCGACATGTAGTCGCCGCCGATGGCGAGGCCGTTCTGCACGCCGCTGAAGGACCGGCCACCGGCGTAGTAGTCGGTGGCGTCCTTGGTGTTGCGGCTGGCCCAGAAGGTGATGCCCAGCGTTCCCGCGACGAAGAGCAGGAACAGGATCGTGGAGAGGGTCTGGTGGCTCATTCGGTCTTCCCCTCGACCCCGTGGCGGATCTCGTCCGCCAGCGGGTCAAGCTTCTTCTCGGCGAAACGGGAGTAGGCCCAGGCGATGCCGAACGTCGACACGAACTGGAGCAGACCGAAGATCAGCGCCACGTTGATGTTGCCGAAAACCTTCGTGCCCATGAAGTCGCGCCCCCAGGCGGACAGGACGACGTACAGCAGGTACCAGGCGAGGAACGCCGCGGTCATCGGGAACGCCCAGGCCCGGAAACGCCTCTTCAACTCCTGGAATCGTGCGTCGGTCTGAATTTCTTCGTAGACCGACGAATCATGTTGCCTGGCGGTCACAGGACCTCCCAAAATGTGATCTGGATCACGGACAACGTAGGGGTGGACGCTACCCCTGGAGGAGACCCGCACGCGCTCTCTTCGCCGAGGCGCCGCCGCGTCGCGTTCAGTTGGATCGGGCTTGCGGTGAAAGGTCCGTCTCGTACGACGAACGGTTCCCGCAGGGGCCCGATCTCACCACGGCCCGCCCCGCAGGGCGTAAACGCCGGCGCAGCAGACCGTCAGGCCGACCACCGCCAGCAGCAGGCGGTGGTCGACGAGCGACACCAGCACGGCTCCGCCGAGCAGGGACAGCAGCTGGGTGAACCCGGTGAGCGACTCCAGGGCGGTGGAGACCCGGCCGACGAGGTGAGCCGGGCTGCGGCGCTGCACCAGGGTCGTCCTGGCCACCCCCTCCAGGGTCAGCCCGGCGCCCGCCACCGTCATCGCCCCCAGCACGACCGTCTCCGCGGGGATCACCCAGCACAGGACCGCCACGCCGTACAGGCCGATGCCCGTGCCGATCGCGAAGAGCTCGCCCCGGCGCGCGATCACCGTGGAACTGCGCAGCCCCCCGGCGATCGCGCCGAGGCCCATCGCCGTCGAGGTGAACGCGGTGAACTCCGGCGACCTGGCGAGACCGTGCTCGATGACCGCGAAGATCAGCGATTCGGCGGCCCCGGCCACCGAGAACATCAGGCAGAGCGCCACGGTCGCGCGACGCAGCGTCGGATCGGCGGAGAGGTAGCGGGCCCCGGCCCAGAACTCCTCGCGCCAGCGCCCCGAGGGGTCCGGCGAGACGCGCGGCAGGGGCTCCGGCGCGGGGAGCATCGCGAAGACCGCCGCGGCGACCAGGAAAGTGATCATGTCGAACAGCACGAGCGCGCCGAGCCCGAAGGCGGTGTAGACGGCCACGCCCAGCAGCGGCCCGAACAGGCGCAGTCCCTGCCGGGTGGTCTGCAGGGCCCCGTTGGCCTCGGCCAGCAGGTGCTCGGGCAGGATGACCTTGAGCAGCCCGCCGAGCGCGGAGAAGATCACCGCGTACGAGCAGCCCATGGCCGCGGACACCGGGTAGATCAGCCAGACCGTGTCCGGCCCGGTGACCGCGACCAGCGGGGCGAGCGAGACGCCCGACAGCACGCAGGTGACGATCAGGAGCCTCCTGCGGTCCACCCGGTCGATCAGGTATCCGAAGAGGGGCGAGAAGCACAGGGGCAGGATGAAGAAGAACAGAGTCAGCCCGGCCGCGGCGTCGGAACCGGTGAGACTCTTGGCCAGGATCCCGGGTACCAGCAGCAGCGAGGCGTCGCCCAGCAGGCTGACGGCCATCCCGAAGTAGACGAGCCGGAACCGGGGCCGGCGCAGGACCTCCGGCATCACCGCTGACCGGCGCACCGGTGTGCCGGCCGGCTCTCATGTGGCACGGCGGCGCACCGATGTGCCACCCGGCTCCCGCACGGTACGGCGGTGGGCCGGTGCGCCGGCCGGCTCCCGGGCGGCACGGCGGGCCGATGTGCCACCCGGCTCCCGGGTAGCACGGCAGTGGCGTCGCCGACCTCGGCGAGCGCCTCATCACCGGAGCCGGCGAGTACCAAACCTAGTCAGAACAACCGAAATATCGGCCCATAAGCGTCATTCCGTCACAGCTCGCCGGAGCCGTCAAGAGGACCGGGGCCGCCAGTCACCCCGGTCCAGATTGAGGATCTCGGGGGTGTGCAGGCGCACCATCGTGCGCGCCACGTTCGGCGGGATGCGCCCCGGCGTCAGCAACGAGACCACCACCATGACGAGGAAGGCGATCGGCACCGTCCACGCGGCGGGCTGGGCCAGCAGAGCACCGACCAGGCCGGTGTGCGGCCCCCCGCCGATCGTCATCAGCACCGCGCCGCAGGCCAGGCCGCCACCGGCGAGCAACCCGGCCATCGCGCCGACGGGGGTGAGCCGCCGCCACCAGATGCCCAGCACCAGCAGCGGGCAGAAGGAGGAGGCCGCCACCGCGAACGCCAGGCCGACGACGTCGGCGACCGGCAGCGAGCGGGCGAAGGCCGCCAGCCCCAGCGGAACGATCACCGCCAGCACCGCCGCCGCCCGGAACGACCGCACCCCGCCCTTGAGGATGTCCTGCCCGATGACCCCGGCGACCGAGACCGTCAGCCCCGAGGAGGTCGACAGGAACGCCGCGAACGCCCCGGCCGTCACCAGCGCCGTCAGCAGATCCCCGGCCACGCCGCCGATCAGCCGCCCGGGCAGCGACAGGACCACCGTGTCACTGCCCTCCAGCTCCGGGACGTAGATCCGGCCCAGCGCGCCGTACACCGCCGGCAGCAGGTAGAAGGCGCCGAGCAGCGACAGGACCACCAGCGTCGTACGGCGCGCCGCCCGGCCGTCGGGATTGGTGTAGAAGCGGACCAGCACGTGCGGCAGCCCCATGGTGCCCAGGAACGTGGCCAGGATCAGCGAGTAGGTCGAGTAGAGGCCGTACTCCCTGCCGGTCGACAGCGGCAGCGCCCACGTGGCCGCGTCCTGCGCGCTCAGCCCCGGCGAGCCGTCGCCGCGCCACGCCAGCAGCAGGAACACCAGCGGCACGGCCAGGGCGGTGAGCTTCAGCCAGTACTGGAAGGCCTGCACGAACGTGATCGACCGCATGCCGCCGGACATGACGTTCACCGCGACCACGGCCGCCACCAGCAGGCCCCCCGCCCATTCGGGAGCACCGGTGATGGCCCGCAGGACCAGGCCCGCGCTCTGGAACTGCGGCATCAGGTACAGCCAGCCGATCAGCACGACCAGCACCCCGGCCATCCGCCGCACCGCCATCGACTCCAGCCGCGCCTCGGCGAAGTCGGGCAGCGTGTACGCGCCCGAGCGGCGCAACGGCGCGGAGACCAGCACGAGCAGCACCAGATAGCCGCCCGTCCAGCCGACCGGCAGCCACAGCATGTCGGCGCCGTAGGTGAGGATCAGCCCGGCGATGCCCAGGAAACTCGCGGCCGACAGGTACTCCCCGCCGATGGCGGAGGCGTTCCACAACGGGGAGACCGTGCGGGAGGCGACGTAGAAGTCGGAGGTGGTCCGCGACAGCCTGATCCCGAACGCGCCGATCAGCACCGCCGCCAGCACCACCAGCACCACCGCCGTCACACCGTACGCGGTGCTCATCCGACGCCTCCCCCGACGTCTTCCATGCCGTCTCCCTTGACGTCCTCTTCGACGTCCTCTTCGACGTCCTCTTCGACGTCCTCTTTGACGCCTCCCGTGACGTCTCCCGTCGCGAAGGCCTCAGGTTCCGGCCGGGAGATCTCGGGCTCCGGCCCCGGAACGGTCCGCCGCCTGGTCAACGGGCCCTGTCCACCAGTTCGGCGAAGTGCCGCTCGTTGCGTTCCGCCTGCCGGACGTAGAGCCAGGCGCCGACCACGAACGCCGGGTAGATCAGACCACCCAGCACCGCCCAGGGCAGCGGGATCCCCAGCACGTGGACCGCGCGCAACTCCGGCACCAGCAGGAACATCAGGGGCAACCCCGCCACCACGCACCCCAGCACCGTGCAGACGAACAGGGCCAGGCGGAACTGGGTACGGACCAGCGAGCGCATGTACACCTCGCCCAGACGGGTCTGCTCGTCGATCTCGCGGGTGACCGGGTATCGGGGGTGGCGAGGCGCCATCGTGCGAGGGCTGGTCACCACCTCGCGCCGCGGACGCTCATCCCTGCGCGACCGCTCGGCGTCCTTACGCGGCCGGTCGGCGTCCCTGCGCGACCGGTCCGCATCCCTGCGCGTCCGGTCGGCGATCCACCGGCGCGGCTCGGCCCCCTCACCGGGCTCTGCGTCACGGCTCATTCGGACCTTCCCCTGCGCGCCCTGCGAACCAGGAGGTCGCGCAGCTCGCGGGTGTGGCGGCGGCTGACCGGGATCTCGGTCTCGCCGATGCGGACCACGCACCGGCCCGAGTCGATGTGCAACTCGTCGATGTGCTTGACCGCGACCAGATGGCTGCGATGCACCCGTACGAACCCCGCGGAGGACCAGCGCTCCTCCAGCGTGGCCAGCGAGATGCGCACGAGATGGCTGCCCCCCGCGGTGTGCAGGCGGGCGTAGTCGCCCTGCGCCTCCACGTACCGGACCTCGGTACTGGCCACGAACCGGGTGACACCGCCGAGCTCCACCGGAATGGTGTCGGGGTCGGCGCGGCCCGCCCCCTCGCTCTCCGGCAGCTCCGCGGAGACGAACACCCTGCGGATCGCCTCGGCCAGCCGCTCCGGCCGTACCGGCTTGAGCAGATAGTCCTCGGCCTTGATCTCGAAGGCGTCGACCGCGTGCTCCTCGTAGGCCGTCACGAAGACCACCCGGGGCGGGTTGGCGAACTGGGAGAGCAACCGGCCGAGCACCACCCCGTCCAGGCCGCGCATCCGGATGTCGAGGAAGACCGCGTCGATCGGCCGCCCGTCGGCGATCGCCCGGTCCAGGACGCGGAGCGCGGCGGCCCCGTCCCTGGCCAGGGAGACCTCTTCGATACGGGGGTCGTCCCGGAGCAGGTAGGCCAGGTCCTCCAGCGCGGGAAGCTCGTCGTCCACCGCAAGGACGCGCAGGCCGGTCACGGTCACTCCTCCAGATCGTTCACGAGGGAATTTCTAGAGGGTGATGAATCAGACATCGCCTGTCAACTTTTCGGTAGGGGGAAAGGTTCGGACCAGGCGCGGGCTCAACGGGCGGAGACACCCGGATGGTACTTGGGCAGACGGACGCTGACCTTCGTTCCCGCCCCCTTGGCCGTCTCCGCCACCAGGCCGTACTCGTCACCGTAGACCTGGCGCAACCGCTCGTCCACGTTGACCAGCCCCACTCCCCCGGCCCCCGAGCGCTCGTCGGCGTCACCGGCCAGGATGCGGCGCAGGCGGTCGGGCTCCATGCCGACGCCGTCGTCCTCCACGCTGATCCGGCACTCGGCCCCGGCGTCCTCGGCGACGATCGAGATGCGCCCGACCCCGGGCTTGCTCTCCAGCCCGTGCTGGACCGCGTTCTCCACCAGGGGCTGCAGGCACAGGAACGGCACCGCGACCGCGAGCACCTCGGGGGCGATGCGCAGCGTCACCTGGAGCTGATCGCCGAAGCGGGCCCGCTCCAAGGTGAGGTAGCGGTCGATGGAACGCAGCTCCTCGGCCAGCGTGGTGAACTCCCCGTGCCTCCGGAAGGAGTACCGGGTGAAGTCGGCGAACTCCAGCAGCAACTCACGGGACCGGTCGGGGTCGGAACGGACGAAGCTGGCGATGGTCGTCAACGAGTTGTAGATGAAGTGCGGGGAGATCTGCGCGCGCAGCGCCCGGACCTCGGCCTCCATCAGACGCGTCCTCGACCGGTCCAGCTCGGCCAGCTCCAGCTGCGAGTCGACCCAGTTCGCGACCTCGTGGGCGGCCCTCACCAGACCCGCCGAGGCGTGCCCGCCGTACGAGGCGAGAGAGCCCACCACCCTGCCGTCGGTGGTGAGCGGCACCACCACGGCGAACCTGATCGGGCACTCGGGAAGGTCGCACGAGACGACCTCGGGGCCCAGGACCCGGGTCCGGCCCCCGGCGAGCGTCTTGGCGGCGTGGGCGAACGCCTCGCGGGCGTGGTGGTCGCCCTCACCGTCGTAGACCAGCAGCCGCTCCTCGTCCGTGATCGCCAGCGCCGGGGAGCCCAGCAGCTCCCGAAGATGGCGGGACGCCTTCTGCGCCCCCGCCTCGGTCAGCCCCGCCCGCAGCGGCGGCGCGGCCAGGGAGGCGGTGTGCAGGGTCTCGAACGTGGCCCGCTCCGCGGGGCTGCTGCCCAGCTCCCTGCGCCCGCGCAGCACCCGCCACAGCACCAGGGCGGGTACGCCGACCAGGGCGGCGACCAGCAACACGGCAACGAGGGGTTCCACGCTCCGGACCTTATACGCCCGGCCACGCCCGCGCCTCACCCATCGGGATCACACCCTCTTTCCACATCGGAACGGGGTTGAACAGGATCTTCCATGCGGTGCGAGGTGCTCTGGACACGAGAGGAACACCCGGCCAAGCCCCTTTACATTGTAGATCAAGATGATGCGCCACCCTGCGGGCGGAGACGGCCGGACGCTCATCGCCGAGCCCCGTGCCCGGCCGGTGAAACCGGTGCCGGAACGTGGGCGGGACGGTTCTCAGGGCCGCTCGGTCCCCACCGGCAGGGCCTCGCGGATGCGGCGGGCGTAGGACTCGGCCTCGGCGGGGTCCTCGTATTTCGTACGGGGCCAGAAGAAGCCGCGCAGGCCGTCCTTGCGGTTGCGGGGAACGATGTGGGTGTGCAGGTGCGGGACGCTCTGGCTGATCCGGTTGTTCATCGCGACGAACGTACCGGCCGCCTCCAGGCCCCGCTCGACGGCGGCGGAGAGGGCGCGGACGCGCTCGAAGAACGGGCCGACCATCGGTACCGGCAGGTCCGCCAGCGTCTCGACGTGGGTCCGCGGGACCACGAGGACGTGGCCCCTGAAGACCGGCCGCGTGTCCAGGAAGGCGGCGGCCACGCCGTCGGAGAGGACGACGTGGGCCGGTCGCTCCCCGGCCGCGATGGCACAGAACAGACAGCCCTCACCTGGTACCACTTCGGAAACCGGCATCACGTCAGGATAGGAGACGCCGGGCGGCCCGCACGATCCCTCGGCGGCGTGAGAGCGGGGCCGTGTCACCGGGCACCGCCGGATGTCACCGGGCGTCACCGGGCGTCACCAACCGAGCTTGGCCGCGCCCGAGATGAGGGACCTCGCGATGACCATCCGCTGGATGTCGTTGGTGCCCTCGCCGATGGCCATCAGGGGCGCGTCCCGGTAGAGGCGTTCGAGGACGAACTCCTGCGAGTAGCCGTAGCCGCCGTGGATCCGCATCGCCTCCGTGGTGGCGCGCAGCGCGACCTCGGAGGCGAAGTACTTGGCCATCGCGGCCTCGGAGTTCACCGCGCCGCTCTCGGAGCGGACCGCCGCCCAGTAGGTCAGCAGCCGGGCCGCCTGGATGTCGGTGGCCATGTCGGCGAGCTTGAGCTGGATGGCCTGGAAGTCCGCGATGGGCCGCCCGAAGGCGTGGCGCTCGCGCGAGTAGCTCAGCGCGGCGTCGTAGGCGCACTGGGACAGGCCGACCGCGCGGGCGGCGATGTTGATCCGGCCGAGCTCCAGGGCCGACAGGGCCTGCTGCATGCCCCGCCCCTCGGTCCCGCCGAGCAGCGCCGACACCGGGACGCGCACGTCCTGCAGCACGATCTCACAGGTCTCGGGGCCCTTGTAACCGAGCTTGGGCAGGTCGCGGCTGACGGTGTACCCGGGGGTTCCTGCCTCGACCAGGAGCAGGGACATGCCGCGGTGCGCGGGGTCGGTGACGGAGGTCTTGACCAGGACGGGCATCGGGTCGGCGTGCCTGGCGTTGGTGATCCACGTCTTGGTGCCGTTGATCACGTAGTGGTCGCCGTCGCGGACGGCCCGCGTCTGGATGCCCTGCAGGTCGGTGCCCGCCGCGGGCTCGGTCAGCGCGATGCCGGTACGGCGGGCGCCGGTGGCCAGGTCCGGCAGGTAGGCGTCCTTCTGCTCCCCGGTGCCGTACCTGGCGATCATCCAGGCGGCCAGGGAGTGCGAGCCGAGCACCCCGGCCACGCCCATCCATCCGCGGGCGATCTCCTCGAAGACCAGGGCGAACGACACCCGGTCCAGGGCGAGCCCGCCGTACTCCTCGGGGATCGTGATCCCGAACAGCCCCATCTCCTTGAAGCCCTCGACGATCTCCGTGGGGTAGCGGCCGGCCCGCTCCCACTCGGAGGCGACCGGCACGATCTCCTTGTCGACGAACTCCCGCAGGGTCCGGCGGAACAGCTGCTGCTCCTCGTCGAGCTCGAAGTCCATCACGGGGTCCTTTCCGCGAAGCGGCCGTCAGGGGGTGAGCGGACCGGTCCTGGCCCGCGGGAAGTAGTTCTTGTCCTGCGGCGCGTCGCGGCGGTAGACCATCACCGCGCGGCGCCAGGACATGACCTCGTCGCCGTCCTGGTTGAGGCCGCGGGTCTTGCAGGTGACGATCCCGGCGTAGGGCCGCGACCGCGACTCCCGCTTGTCCAGCACGATCGACTCCGCGTACAGGGTGTCGCCCAGGAAGACCGGGTGGGTCAGCCTGATCTCGTCCCAGCCGAGGTTCATCAGGGCGGTCTGGCTGACGTCGATCACCGAGATGCCGAGCACGATCGCCACGGACAGACCGGAGTTGACGATGATCTTCCCGACCGGGGCGCGCTCGGCGAAGTGGGCGTTGAAGTGATTCTGGTTGGTGTTCATCGTCAGCAGGGTGAACCAGGTGTTGTCGGCCTCGCTGATCGTGCGGCCGAGCGGGTGCTGGTAGACGTCGCCGACGACGAAGTCCTCGTAGTACCGGCCGAGGCCGGGTTCGTGCACGGTCACGGTCTCTCCCCTGGACGCCGGGACCTCGACGCTAATCGTCCGGTGTTTCGGCGGTCAATGACCTGCTCCGTGCCGGTTTCCGGGTAGGCCGATACGGCCGGTCGGCGAGGCCGCCCCGGTCACCCGGCGATCGCGGGGGAACGCCGCCGTCAGGGCAGGCGCCCGCGGAGGAACGCCGAGGCGACCTCCACCACCCGCCGGGCCTGGAAGTCCATCGCCTCCAGCTGCACGTCGCCGGGCGGGATGGTGCCGTTGTCGGAGGTGTGGCTGGTGCCGTAGGGGTTGCCGGCCCGGAACTGGACGGGGTCCGCGTAGCCGGGCGGCACGATGATCGCCCCCCAGTGGTAGAAGGTGTTGTTCATCGCGAGGATCGTGCTCTCCTGCCCGCCGTGGGCCGTCGAGCTCGCGGTGAACGACGAGACGATCTTGTTGACCAGCAGGCCCTGGGCCCACAGCCGGCCGGTGGTGTCGATGAACTGCCTCATCTGGGCGGTGGGGTTGCCGTAGCGGGTGGGCGTGCCGAACAGGAGCACGTCGGCCCACTCCAGGTCCTCCAGCGAGGCCTCCACGACGTACTGGGTGGCCGCGGCGTGGGCGGCCCAGCCCTCGCTGGACGCGATGGCCTCGGCCGGCGCGAGCTCCCTGACCTTGCGCAGGCGGACCTCGGCACCGGCCTTCTCCGCCGCGACGGCGGCCGCCTTGGCCAGCGCGAAGACCGTACCCGTGGCCGAGTAGTAGATGACGGCGGCGTTGACGACCGGTTCGGTCAGGACCTCTTCGATCGCCGCGTCCCCGGTCAGGGCCTCTTCGGTCACGGCCTCACATCCCTCCGGGTGCCCTTTCGGGATCGTCCTGCCGGAACGTGCCCGACCATCCCCTGAAGAACCCGTCCTGCCCTGCAAAGACTCCTTGACCTGGGTGATCGCGGAATGCGCGGGACCGCCGCGCGCCGGGCCCCGCGGGGCTAGCATTCACGCTGATCGAGATGCCGAGATCGCGAGAAGAGGCCCCGTGGAGCAGATCCCCTACGACGAGTGGCGCGCGAGTGCCGTCGATCCCGCCTTCAGCGAGTGGATGCGCTCGCTGAGCGAGCCGGAGTGGACGGCGGTGGTGAGCCACCCGTTCGCCGCCGCGATCACCCGGGGTGACGTCCCCGACGACGACATGCGCCGCTACCTGGTCCAGGACTTCCAGTTCGTCGACTCCTTCACCGCCCTGCTCGGGGCGGCCGTGGCCTGCGCGGACAGCTTCGAGTCGCGGGTGCCGTTCGGCCAGTTCCTGGGCGAGATCGCCACCACCGAGGAGCTGACGTACTTCCACCGGGCCCTCGCCGCCCTCGGCGCCACCCCCGCCGAGATGACCTCCCCGGAGCTGGAGCCGGTCACGGTGGACTTCCGCGCCCTGATGGACGAGGCCAGGACCAGCCTGGACTACCCGCTCGTCCTGGCGGTGCTGTGCGTGGCCGAATGGTCCTATCTCGGCTGGGCCTCCCGCGCCGAGGAGCCGCTTCCTGACAACTTCGTGCACCGCGAGTGGATCGAGCTGCACGAGGGCCCGGCCTTCCGCGCCTGGGTGCACTTCCTGCGCGACGAGCTGGACCGGCTGGGCCCCGGGCTGGACGAGGAGGGACGGCTGCGCGTGCTCGACTTCTTCCGCCGCGCCGTACGGCTGGAGCTGCGCTTCTTCGACATGGCCGCCGGTTCCTGACCCCTCGCCCCCGGACCGGGCACGTCGGACGGCCGCCCGCTTCCACCTCCGGGACGGGACCTCTCAGTCCCGGTCCCCCTCGGGGGCGGGAGCGGGGGCCTGGCCCTGATAGACGCCTCCGGCGCCCACCTGGGCGGCGTGGACCTCCTCGTCCGGGGCGTACAGGCGGATCTGGACGCCGTCGGGGTCGGCGAAGCCCATCGCGTGGCCCGCGGAGGCCCGGAAGACCGGGCTGTGCGGGACGCCGAGACCGTCGAGACGGGCGACCCAGTCGTCGAGCCCCTCGCGGGTGACCTGGAGCGCGAAGGGGTCGGCGTCGAAGAGCACCCTGGCCAGGTCGGGGTTCTCACGCAGCGCGATCTGGAAGGCCGCGCCGGGGACCGTGAAGCTCATGCCCCTGATCACGCCGTCCTCGTCCTGGAAGCTGGTGTGGTGCTCCAGCCCCAGGACCCGTTCGTACCAGGAACGGCTCCGCTCCAGGTCGCTCACCCAGATCTTGAGGTGGTGCACACCGGTCAGTACGGCGTTCAACTCGTCTCCTCAGGGTGCCTGCGTCGTCGTGACGGTCGTGGTGAAACGGTGCTCGCAGAATCTCTCCCGCGCCTGCGCCCGGCTGAAACCGCGCTCGGACTCCTCCCTGTCGAGTCCTTCGAAGCTGTCGAAGCCGAGCCTGGCCGCGGCCTTGGCCTCGGTGCCGGGCGCGAGGCGGGTCGTGAAGACGATCCGCCCCCGGTGCGGGACGTGGCTTCCGGCGGCACACCAGACGCCGTCGGAGCGCTCGCGGCAGCGCAGGACGGAGCTCCGCCCGCCGGCGCCGTCGAGCAGCACCGCCCGGACGCCTCCCCGCGCGCCCTCGGGGAAGCGGCCCCCCACCCAGAAGGCGCCCCAGTAGGGGGCGAAGGAGGGGGTCCAGGTCATGGAGTAGTCGAGGGTGTAGGAGACCCGGCCCTGCGAATCGGGGCGCGGTGCGGCCCCGGCCGTCAGCTCGATGCCGATCAGCGGCTCGCCCTGGCACTTCCTGGCGGCGGTGACGCAGCTGGCCTGGGCCTGCGGCAGCGGGGACAGGGCGGCCGCGATGAGGGCGAGGCCCGCGGCGACCCCGAGAGCACGGCGCATGAGATCTCCTGTGTCCTGCCCCGAGAATCGTGTCCTGCCCCGAGAACATCGTGTCCTGCCCGAGAACGCTACATGCGCACGCCTCCGCGCGCGTCCGAGATCAGCATAGTTCGCCCTTCCGGGCCGCAAACGGGTACCCGGCGGGGACATCGGTCACGGGAAGGTCCGGGTGGGCGGAGAGGAGGGGGTCCGCCGCCCACCCGGAAACGGTCAGATTACCCCGACAGACATGAGTTTGGCTCGCTTGCACGCACAGGCATCGGCCGGATCTCCGGTGACCTCCCCGTTCCACCGGCACCCGGTCAGCCTTCGCCGGGACCGGGAAGGGGGCCGTCCTCCTCCTCCGCCTCGTCCCTGGGCTCGGCGTACGGCTCGCTCTCGGGCGGATGGCCTCCGGCGATCTGGCGTTCCCGCATGAGTTCGGCGTCGAACTCGGCGCCCAGCAGGATCGCCATGTTGGACAGCCACAGCCAGATCAGGAACACCGCGACGGCGCCGAGCGTGCCGTAGGTCTTGTCGTAGGAGCCGAAGTTGGCGACGTAGGCCGCGAACCCGGCGGAGACGACGACCCAGAGCAGCACCGCCAGCAGCCCGCCGGGGCTGATCCAGCGGAATCCCGGCTGGCGGACGTTGGGCGCCGCCCAGTAGAGCAGCATCACCAGGCCCGCGGCGATCAGCACCAGGACCGGCCACTTGGCGTACCCCCAGACGGTGACCGCGGTCTGCCCGACTCCCAGGGCCTCGCCCGCCAGCTCGGCGAGCCTTCCCGTGAAGGTGACGGCCACCGCCGCGGCGGCCATCAGGACGACGACCACCAGCGTCAGCCCGACCCTGAGCGGGGTCAGCTTCCACAGGGGGCGTCCCTCCCGGATGTCGTAAATCGCGTTTCCGGCCCTGATGAAGGCGGCGATGTAGCCGGAGGCCGACCAGAGGGCGACCAGCAGGCCGACGATCGCCAGGAGGCCCCTCGTGCCGCCACTGCCCCGCACCTGTTCGACCTGGTCCCTCACCAGTTGCGTGACGTCGCCGGGGGCGAGCGCCGCGACCTGGGCCAGGATCGTGGAGATCACGTCCTGGCCGACCAGGCCGAGCACGGACACCAGCACGATCAGGCCGGGGAAGATCGACAGCACCGCGTAGTAGGTGAGGGCCGCGGCCCAGTCGGGCAGGCCGTCCCGCTGGAACTCCAGGACGGTCCGTTTGAGGACCCCCCACCATGCCCCCCGGGGCAGTTCCGAGGGAGTCTCGGGGACAAGGGCGAGCCGCCCCCGCGAATCGCCGGGGGCGGCCCTGCCGGTGCTGCCGGTCATCTACTTCTTCTTGCCTCGCCGCAGCACGCGGAAGACGACCAGGACGAGCGCGGCGACCGCCGCGATCGTCACCACCGGGCGCTTGCCCGCCTCGGTCGTGACCCTGTTCGCCGCGTCCTTGATCTCGACGGGAGTCACTTCCTTGACCCGGCCGACGACCTCGGGGGCCGCCTCCCTCACCCGCCCGACCATCTCGGGAGCCGCCACCTTGACCCGCTCCACCATCTCGGTGGCCGTGGTGGCGGTCGCCGCCCCCGCCTTGCGCAGGTCGTCGCCCACCTGAGCGGCGGTCTCCTGGAAACGGCCCTTGACGTCGGTCTTGTGCACCAGTGCCTCCACTGTTTCGCCCAGTTCGCGGCGGGCGTCCTCGATGTCCCGCCGCACGCTCTCCGTGTCGTTCCCGTCGTCTCCGACGGTCTTGCCGTCCCCCCTCACGCCGCCGGTGGCACCGGTGTCGGCGTACGGGGTGGTCGTCGCCGCAGTGTCCGGGGCGGCGGCGAGCGCCGCGCCCTCCGGGAGCCGGGGCGTGCCGTCACGCTCGGACCCGGTGACGCCGAGGTCCTCGCGGGGCGTGCCGTCCGGCTGGTTCGGCGGGATGTTCAGCGATCCGCTCTCGTCCGGCGTTATCGGCTCGTCGACGCCCTTCCTGCGGGATCCGGTGGTTCCGGCCACGGCCTGGGGCCGCTCGGGTCCGCCCGGGTCTGTCTCAGTCATCGGTGCGCCCTCTCTTTCACCGCGTCGATGTCGTCCTTGACGCTCTCGATGGTCCGTTCGGGGGTCGGCGGGGCGGCCTCGGCGACCTGGCGCTTGCCGAAGAACCCGAGCGCGCCGGCCATGACCAGCAGCACCCCGCCCACGAGCGCGGCCGCCGCCCACGGGGGCATGACCTGCGCGAGAAGCAGGATCACCGCGGCGACCAGGGCACCGGCCCCGAACAGGGCCACCACTCCCGCCCCGCCGAACAACCCCGCGCCGATTCCCGCGTGCTTGCCCTTCTCCGTCAGCTCGGCCTTGGCCAGGCGCAGCTCGTCCCTGACGAGACGCGAGACCTGCTCCGACATCTGCCGGATCAGCTCGGACGTCGGCAGTGATTCCTTGGTGTTGGTCATGGGCTGCCTCCTCCCCTACAGGAAAGGACGTCTACCCTCTCCTCCCCCGGCAAACATGGGCCTCGCTGCGATGATCACAGGGGGATGCGGGGACGACACCGTGCCGTGTCGCGCGGCGAACCACTCCCCGGCCCGCGTTTCGCACACCTTCGGGCCCGGGGGCTCACGACCGGCCGCCGGCCGTGCCGCGGCCCCCGTTACCGTTTCACCGACCGTTCGCGAGACGACCATGACGAACAGCGTGCTCACCGGCGGCACCCGGGGCATCGGCCTCGGCACGGCACGGCAGGGGCGTTCCTGGAGCGTGGGACACGTCGATCACGCCTCGCGGCCGGGACTACGCCATGATCATAGGGAGGCCCGCGTGTCCCAGTGGTGGAAAAGTAGAGGTACGGGCGAAGATGAGCCTCTTGGGATGGTGCGTGGCACGATGAGCGCGATCAGAAAGGCGGCACGCTAGAGATGGCACAGATCGTCGGCGGCGGAAGCCCGGTCAACGACGCCGAGCGACGGGTCATCGCGCATCTGCGAGACAACGCCCCGGACGACTGGCTGCTGCTGCACAACATCGAGGTGCCCCGCGGGGACGACACCTTCGAGGTGGACGTGATCGTCCTGACCGGTCACTCGCTCTGCGTCATCGACGTCAAGGGCACCCGCGGCCGGATCGAGGTCGCGGGAACCCGCTGGTTCCCGCAGCGGCGGGAGGCGTTCGGCTCTCCCGTCGCCAAGCTGCGCGGCAACGGGCGCGCGCTCAAGGGCCTGCTCACCCAGGAGCGCCGCGAGCTGGACCGGGTCTACGTCGACAGCCTCGTGGTGCTCACCGGGACCGACGCGGAGCTGGTCGACCCCGCCGGCCGCGACTCGCGGCACGTCACCGACCTCGCCGGGCTGATCGGCACGCTGGGCGACGCCTCCCGCGTCAGGCGCGGCCACACCACGGACACCGCGCCGTACGGCACCGCGATCATCGAGGCGCTCAACGGGAGCGTGCGGCGCTCCACGGCGCCGCCGCGCTTCGGCAGCTGGGTGGTGGAGGAGCAGCTGGGCGGCGACAACCGGGTCACCGAGTACCGCGCGATCAACGCGACGGTCCCGGGCAGCGAGACGGTCCTGCTGCGCGTCTACCGGGCCGACCCGCTGGCCGAGGAGGAACCGAGGGCGGCCGAGCGACGGCTGATCACCAACGCCTACCAGGCCCTCACCAGGATTCCCCCGCACCCGTGCGTGGTGCGGGCCCGTGACTTCTTCGCCATCGACGACGAGAGCCGGTTCGTGCTGGTCCTCGACGACGTGCACGGACAGGCGCTGCACCTTCACCTCACCGCCTCCCCGTCCACCCTCTCCACCGCCGCCCGGCTGGACGTGGTGGAGGACATGCTGCTGGGCCTGGCCCACGTGCACGCCAACAACGTGATCCACCGGGCGCTCAGCCCCGCGTGCGTGCTGGTGACCGAGGAGGGCCGGGCCATGCTCACCGGGTTCGACTACGCCAAGCCGGGCCCCCGCGCGCACACCGTGGCCAGCGAGCTGCCCAACGTCCTCGACACCCATTACGCGGCTCCCGAGTGCCAGGCCATGCCGGAGCGGATGACGGCCGCCTCCGACGTGTACGCGGCCGGGGTGATCGCCTTCCGGCTGCTGACCGGGAGGCTTCCCCCGATCACCCCCGACGCCGAGCCCGCCTCCGGCGAGGCGCCCGTGGAGGTCCCCGTGGAGGTCATGGACCTGCTGCGGCGGATGCGCGACCACGCGACGAACAAGCGTCCCGGCGCGGCCGAGGCCCTGGCCGACCTGCGGCGGATACGGCGGCCCCGCCCGCCGGAGCCCGCCGTGCCGGACCTTCGTCCCCAGGACCTCCGGCCGCGGCACCTCGGCCACCCGCAGGTTCCGGCCATTCGGGAGGTCGTCCCCGAGTTCCCCGGCGTCCCCGAGATCCCTGAGATCCCTGAGATCCCCGCCACGGAGGGCGCCGGCGTGGCGGACACCGGGCGGCCGGAGGATCGCGGGCCGGAACACCACCCGCGGGACGCCGGCCCGCGGGCACCCGCGCGGCACGAGGACGAGCACCACGAGGGCCTGCCGGCGCCGGAGCCGCTGCTCGACAGGCTCCGGACGAGATTCCGGCGTATCACTGGAAAACAGCCGTAAAGATTTACCAGAAAGTAGACGCGAACCGGCCGCCCGCCCGGCCGACGGCCGTGCGGGGGCCGGGCCCGGGCTCTCGGCCGGGGCCCTGGCGCGCCGCCGGGCGGCGGGGTCAGTGGCGGGTGTGGCCGCCCCGGAAGCGGGCAAGGAGCCCGCGCAGCTTCTGCTGGTTGCGCGGGTCGCGGGCCATCGTCTTGGCCTTCTCCATGTGCCGCTGTCCCTGCGGGGTGCGCAGATAGTTTCGAATCCGATCCATCAGCGATGCCATGGTGTCCTCCATCTGTCGGAAACCTCCGACTACCCGCTGAGACCGGTTCCAATCACCGCCGCACCCGGCTCCCCGGGGCCGCACCGGGCTCAGGAGTCGACGAAATCGTCCGGGACCATCACCCGCAGGCCGTTGGGAACGGTGCGGATCATGATGGGGGTCATCAGGCGGACCTCACCGTCGACGTCGGCGGCCATCGGCGGGTCGGTCTCCAGGTACATCTCGCGCCCCACCACGAAGGGGCCTCCCGCCAGGCTGCGCCAGCGGCCGCTGCCGGCGCGGACCATGGTCTCCAGCAGCAGGCGCAGGCGCTTGCCCGAGCCGAGCTGGTACGCGACCAGGCGGCCGTTGTCGATGCTGATGTCCCTGGCGACCTGCCAGCCGCCGTGGAAGCGGCCGTTGGCGATGTTGAGCTGGTGGGTGAGCAGCTCGTGGCGGCGTCCGTCCACGGTGAGGAAGGCCCGGAACGGCTGGTGGCGCGGGAGGATCGTCAGGGCCGTGAGCGGGTAGGCCGCGCGGCCGAGCAGACGCTTCACCCCGTGCCGCACCTTGCCCGCCACCTCCACGGAGACCCCGAAACTGGCCAGGTTGGCGAACTCGCGGTCTCCGGCGACGCCCAGGTCGATGTCGGCGACCTTCCCGGTGCGCAGGACCCGGATGGCTCCGGCGAGGTCGAGGGGGACGCCGAGGCTGCGGACGAAGTTGTTGGTGGTGCCCAGGGGCAGCACGCCCAGGGCGACGTCGCGGTGGGCGACGTGCTTGACGGCGGCGCTGAGCGTGCCGTCGCCGCCGCCCACGACGAGCAGGTCGGGCTCGTCGGCCAGGGCCTCCTCCAGGGTGGCGCGCAGGCGCTTGGTGTCGACCACCGGCAGGAAGCGGATCGAGCCGAACCCCTCGGCCCGCAGCGCGCGGACCACGGCGGAATAGTGGCGCCGGCCGCGGCGCGAGCGCGTGTTGACGACCACGCAGACCCTGCCCTTGGTCCGGATGGCCTCGGTGTGCTCGGCCTTGCTTCGAAGCTCTCCCACGCTGCCCCTATCCGATCGGGTGGTTGCCCGTTCAAATGGTAGGGCCCCGCCGTCGGTGACGGCGGGGCCCCGGGGCCCGTGGGCCCTCATCCGCCCGCTGGGCGGGGTGATCTACTCCTTGGGCGGGGTGACCTGCACGATCGCGCCGAGATCGCCCGGGAACGGGGTGACCAGCTTGAGCTTCACGCCCAGCGCCTTGCCCTCGTCACCGGGGTTGCCGGAGCCGAGGACGTGGCCGTTGCCCATGTCGGTCCCGTACAGCTCGGTGGCCGGGGTGCCGTCGGCGTTGACGACCCGGGTGCTGTAGGGCTGGTCGCCCTTGGAGGGGACGACCGTGGAGGCGTCGAAGTCGCGGTAGAACAGGCTGGTGCCGCGCGCCTCGAACCCGGGGTACCAGGTCTTGGCGTCGGTGAACTCGGAGACGCCCTTCTGCGCGGCCACCTTGGTGCAGTACTCGCTGAAGGGCTCGCCCGGCCCCTCGAAGCACTCGGTGAAGGGGTAGGTCTTGGAGAAGGAGAAGGCGGCGTTCGAGGTCTGCACGCGGCCGTTCATGTTCTTGAGCGTGGTGGGGTCCTTCTCGGCCGCCGCGCCGGTCCGCCGCAGCGGGTCGAAGTGGGAGTCGACGAGGAGCAGGCTGCCCTTGGAACCGATGCTCGGCGCCAGTTCGAGGTTGTTGGCCAGCGAGTTGTTGGTGTAGTTCGAGTCGCGGAACCACACGAGCAGGCCGGGGGCGTTGTACTTGACCTTCTCCACCTTCCACGCGCCCTCACGCGAGTAGTTGGTGGTGTAGGTGTACTGCAGGCCCTTGTCGAACCCGTCGAAGTTGCGCCACTCGGCCAGGTAGAACCGGGAGACCTCGCGCTTGCCGTCGTTGACGACCCAGCCCGCGCCGGTGGTGCCGTTGAAGGTGCCGCGGCCGGCCGTCCAGCCGGTGGCGCCGCTCTCCAGGTCGTCGCTCCAGACGGTCTCGGCGCCGTTGGTGAGCGCGAAGTCGTCGACGTGCCAGCCGCGCGGGGTGAAGGCGGCGTCGGTGTTGTAGGTCAGGCGCAGCTTGACGGTCGTGCCGGCGAACGGGGCCAGGTCGACGTAGTCGTGCCGCCAGCCGTCGGTGTTGCCGGTGAGGCCGTACTTCTTGCCGCCGAACGCCGCGAGGTTCTTGTTGGGGTCGGTGTAGCCGTCGTCGGTGGAGACCAGGGCGCCGCCCTCGGTGTAGACCTTCTGCTGGGCCCAGGTGGTGCCGCCGTCAGTGGAGATCTCGACGAAGCCGTAGTCCCAGTCCTCCTCGATCTCGTAGTTGTTCCACATCCAGAACTTCAGGTCGGTCCCGGCGGGCACCTGGACGTCACGGCCGATCTTGACGTTGGCCCACTCCTGGTCGAAGTTCGACCAGAACGTCTTGGTGCCGCTGTGCGGCTCGACCATCGTGACCGGGGCACTGGTCAGGTTCACCCTGACGCCGTCCTGGGTGAGCTTGGGCGTGCGCGAGGCCTGGCCGATCGTCACGAGGCCGGCGCGGTCGCCGGGGTTGAAGACCTTGGGGTTGGCCCAGCCGAGGATCCACTTGCTCCAGATGCTCATGTGGGAGGGCATCGACTGGAAGATCGGGCCGCTGTGCGAGCCGCTGGACATGAGGTCCCAGAAGTCGACGGCCGAGGAGGCCTGGCCGCTGGTGTCGTAGAGGTCCGGCAGGCCCAGGTCGTGGCCGTACTCGTGCGCGAAGACGCCGACGCCGGAGTCCTCGGGCTGCACGATGTAGTTGGAGATCTTCACGTTCTTACCGGGCACCTGGTAGCCGCCGGCCACCGCGCTGGAGTGCGCCCAGATCGCGTAGGTGCCCTCGGCGCCGCCGTCGGAGGACTTGTCCTTGCCCGCGTGGACCAGGACCAGGTGGTCGACCACGCCGTCGGGCTCGGCGAAGTTGCCGTCGCCGTCGGCGTCACCGACGTCCTCGATGTCGTAGTCGGCCCAGGGGAAGTCCGGGTCGGTGGCGACCAGGGTGTTGACCGCGTCGATGGCGAGCTGGCCGGCCCCGAGCGGGTTGTCCGGGTGGCCGCTCATGTCCTGCACCGGCTGGCCGCAGGCGCGCGCGCCGTAGTAGGCCTCGGAGTGCGGGACCTTGATCCACGGGCTGGCCTGCCCGGTGACCGTGTAGGCGCCCTTGGACATCTCCTCGTACATGTTCTTCATGGTGTGGCCGGAGATGTCGATGCCCTTGCGGCCGTCCCGGGGGTCGGTCAGGTCGGTGCGGACGCGCTGGGTGATGCCCTGCTTGGTGTAGAGCATCTTGTTGAAGTGGTCGGGGCTGAAGTCGGGCACCCAGAAGCTGTTGTTGTCCTTGTGGGACAGCGTGGCCGGGTTGGGGATCTTGTTGTGCAGCGGGCCGTTGAGCAGCGTGCCCGCCGGCTCGGTGACGCACTCGGCCGGGTCCTCGCTGTTCACGTCGGCCGGGCGGGAGAAGCCGGAGAAGTCGTCGTCGGCCTTGTCGTTGAACTCCACCAGCAGCGTGAGGAGCTTGGCCGTCTTGACGGTCTTCGACTTCTTGAAGAGGAAGTCCGCCGGGTTGGTCCCCGTCCTGATCGCCTGGGCCTCACGGGCCGCCAGCACCCGCGCGGCGACGGGGTTGCCCGCGGAGTACTTCTCGGCGATCTTCTTGGACGGGCTGACCTTGCGCGCCTTCGCCGACGGCACGGCCGGGTCGTCGACCTCCGGCTCGTCCCTGGGGGGCGCGTAGTTGATGTAGTAGTCGGCCGCGGTCGGCTGGTACCGCGCGACCGAGGTGTCGCTCTCGGCCGACGCACCGCCCACGGCCAGTCCCGTGACGGCCAGGCCGAGCACGGGGACTATCGCGAGGAAACGCCTGCCGGCGCCTCCTCTGCTGACTCTGCCGGACAACGTGTCCCCTTCCCTGCGCCCGGGTTGGCCGGACGCGTCCCACTCACCGGCCCGCCGTATGAGCGCGCCGAACCGGGAGATTAGACGAGAAGGTAAAGTTAGAGTCAAGAGCCCAAATGATGTTGTGAAACTGCAATAAAGCATGTTTTGTCCGGAGAAGGCATGTTGGGACAGGCCGTACAGTCCAACGTGTGACCGCTATCTCCGAACTCGTCGCAGCGCTCGCACCGGAGAAGGTGCTGACCGATCCCGACGTCACCGACTCCTACGCGCGGGACCGCACCTTCCTGGAGCCGGGGAGACCCCTCGCCGTGGTGCTGGCGCACACCAGGGACGACGTCGTCGCCGTGATGAGGTGGGCCACCGAGCACCGGGTGCCGGTGGTGCCCAGGGGTGCCGGGACCGGCCTGGCGGGCGGGGCGACCGCCGTCGAGGGATGCGTCGTGCTGGCGCTGCACAAGATGGCGGCCATCAGGGAGCTGTCCCCCGCCGACGAGACGGCCGTGGTCGAGCCGGGCGTCATCACCGCCGACCTGGACCGGGCCGCCCGCGAGCACGGGCTGATGTACGCCCCCGACCCCTCCTCGTACGAGATCTCCACCATCGGCGGCAACCTGGCCACCAACGCGGGCGGGCTGCGGTGCGTGAAGTACGGCGTGACCCGTGACTCGGCGATGGGCCTGGAGGTCGTGCTCGCGGACGGGCGGGTGATCAACACCGGCCGGCGCACCGTGAAGGGCGTGACGGGGTACGACCTGACCGGGCTGTTCGTCGGCTCCGAGGGGACGCTCGGGGTCATCACCGCGGCGACGGTACGGCTGCGCAGGGCCCCGTCGGTCTACCCGGCGACGATCGCGGCCGAGTTCACCTCCCTCAGGGACGCCGCCGCCGCCGTCTCGGCGATCATCGCGGCCGGCTGCCAGCCGTCGCTGATGGAGATGCTCGACCGCAACACGCTCAAGGCCATCGACGACTGGCGCAACATCGGGCTGGAGGAGTCGACCCGGGCGATGCTGATCGCGCAGTCGGACGCGGTGGACGGCCCCGCGGTCTCCGAGCGCATGGCCGAGCTCTGCACCGCCAACGGCGCGGCCTTCGTGGCGGTGTCGTCGTCGGCGCAGGAGGCCGAGGAGCTGATCGGGGTCCGGCGGATGGCCTACCAGGCCAAGGAGCGGCTGGGAAAGTGCCTGGTGGAGGACGTGTGCGTGCCGCGTTCCCTGCTGCCGCAGATGATCGAGAAGATCGAGGCGATCGCGGTCAGGCACGACGTGCTGATCACCACGGTCGCCCACGCGGGCGACGGCAACCTGCACCCGGTCTTCATCTTCGACCACGCCCTGACCGAGCCGCCGCCGCAGGTGTGGGCTGCGGCCGACGAGCTCTTCAGGGAGACCCTGGAGATGGGCGGCACGCTCACCGGCGAGCACGGCGTCGGGCTGCTGAAACGGCGCTGGCTGGCGCTGGAGACCGGGCCGGTCACCGAGGAGATCCATCACGGGATCAAGAAGGTCTTCGACCCGCTCGGCATCCTCAACCCCGGCAAGGCCATCTGAGCGGGTTTCCGCGCCGCGGCAGATCTCTATCGGCACTCACGCTGGTAGCGTTCTGCCTCACATAAAACAATTTTTCGGGATTTGTTCGGGGTTCGTTTCGGGGGAACACATGACAGAGCCGCTCACCGGGGAGGATCCACCGCGGCTGGGCTCGTTCGAGCTGATCGGACGGCTCGGCGAGGGTGGCCAGGGGGTCGTCTACCTCGGGCGGGGGCCCGGGGGCGAGCAGGTCGCCGTCAAGCTCCTGCACCACGGGCTGACCGGCGATCCCGAGGCCAGGGCCCGCTTCCTGCGCGAGGTGTCGGTCGCGCAGCGGGTGGCCCGGTTCTGCACCGCGGCCGTGCTGCACGCCGACCTCGCCGGCAGCCGCCCGTACATCGTGAGCGAGTACGTCCCGGGACCGTCCCTGCGCCTGCTGGTCGACCGGGAGGGGCCCCGGCGCGGCGCCTCCCTGGAGCGCCTCGCCGTCAGTACGGCCACCGCGCTGTCGGCGATCCACCGCGCGGGCATCCTGCACCGCGACTTCAAGCCCGCCAACGTGCTGATGGGCCCCGAGGGCCCGGTGGTGATCGACTTCGGCATCGCCAGGGCGCTGGACTCGCCGGGGATGACGGCGACCGGGGTGGCGATGGGGACCCCGTCCTACCTCGCGCCCGAGCAGCTCGGCCCCGGCGAGGTGACGCCCGCGGCCGACGTGTTCGCCTGGGGCGTCACGATGGTCTTCGCCGCGACCGGCACGCCCGCGTTCGGCCAGGACTCCATCGCCGTCGTGATCAACCGGATCCTGAACGCGCAGCCCGAACTGGGCCCGCTGGAGGGGCCGCTGCGTGACCTGGTCGCGGCCTGCCTGTCCAAGGACCCGGCCCGGCGCCCCACCGCCGAGCAGCTCGTCAGCCACCTGATGGGCTCGGGTCCCACCACCCCGGTCCCGCGCCCGGCCGCCTTCCCCCTCCCCGCTACCGGTTCCGCGCCCGGCCCCGCTATCGGCCCCGGACCGGAGCAGAGCGGATCACGACGGAACAGCCGGGAGCCCGGCGGGAGGAAGGCGCCCCGGCCGGTGGGGCTCCTGCTCGCCGGGGTGGCGGTGGTGGCCGCGCTCGGCGTGGCCGCCGGGACCGTGGCGCTCCTCCAGGACGACGGTAAGGCCGCGGCGGCGCGACCGGTGGCGACCTCCGCCGTGTCGGAGGCCGCGGATCAGGAGCCGACGCTCATCCCCGACGTCGTGGAGGAATCTCCCCAGCCCTCGGAGCCGGCCCCGGAGGAGGAGACCGAGACGGTCGCCGCGATCACGCCCCATCCGTCCCGGCGCACCTCCCAGCCGGCCGGGGATCCGTACCCCGCCACGGGGAAGCCGACGCCGAAGCCGAGCGGATCCCCCTCGCCGACCCCCAGGCCGACGGCCACCACCGCCAAGCCGACCCCGTCCGCGAAGCCGACGACCACGCCGCGGCCGAGCGGCACCCCCAAGCCCTCGTCGTCTCCGAGTCCGACCTCCAAGCCCACCACCGCGAAACCGACGGTGCAGCCCACCGCCACCCCGAGCCAGAGGCCCAACCCCTACACGGCCACCGGCGTCTGCGGGAGCGGCTACAAGGTGGTCGCCTCCAGGGCCCTGGGCCGCGCGGCGACCGTCCATCTCCTCTACAACACCGCCCAGGGCAGGAACTGCGTCGTCACCATGTCCAGGTACGTGTTCCCCTCCAAGATCGCGATGAACGCGATCCTCCAGGTGAAGGGCGGCTCCACCGCGAGCAACTCCGGCAGGTTCACCGTCTACGCGGGCCCCGTACGGCTTCCCGCCGCCGGGAAGTGCGTCATCTGGGGCGGCTCGCACGGGTCACTGTCGTGGAAGAGCGGCTGGAGCCACTGCGGCTGAGCACGGGCGAGTGTCGCACGTTTCATCGCTTCTCATTGCCTGTCATGTCTTCCAGAGCATGTCGGAACAGATGCGGTGCTTGGCTGAGAAACGGATAGATCCTCAGGAATCCGAGCATGCGGCGGAATGCATCGCCTGCAGTTCGAGTAGGAGATCACTTCCGATGCCGGACCCTTCCCACAATGCTGTCAATGTCATGCGAGCCGTCTCCATATCGTCACCGGTAAGTCTTGTTCCGCGCCAGATCGCGTAGTCGTAGAGCGTGTACAGGTCCAGGTACCGCCGCTGTGGCGCGATGGCCTGATAGGAGGGAGCAGTCATAAGAGAGATCGACCGCTCGCGTGTACGCCCCCAGGGTCGACGGGGATCGGTATCGACAAAGGGCGGGTCCTCACGCCGGTCGATGTCGCCGTAGTAGTACATGAGGTAGCCACGGTTCCACGCGCGCCATTGGGCAGAGGCCCTCGACTCGGCCACGAACCGTTCGAGTCCCTGCCCGTCCCCCAGATGGCACAATCCCCAGAGCAGTGACTGTTGGAGAAACATGTCCTCCTCGCCGGCCACCAGGCGGCGAAGTGACGCTCGCGCGTCGGAGGCGACTCGAGACAACAGGTAGGCGATGAGATTGCCGACGGTCCGGGTCCGCGCCGACCTCCGACCGAACTGCTTGCTCTCTTGATAAGCACTTTCCAGCGCCCGACTGAGATCTGGAATATTCGCCAGGCGTAGCTCGTCGACCAAGAAGTGACGGATCTCAGGTGTGAGGTCGAAGCTGAGGCTTTGCGCGAGGTGCGTAGCCGAACCTTTCATGACCGACTGGGAAACCTCGTCCAGGTAGTGACAGGCGACGAGATACTCGAAGAATGAGTAGTGGACGAATCTTCCCCAAACCCGGCCAGCCACCCGCCATTCATCGCAGATGTGGCCGAGTGCCCGCGCGACGCAGCGAGGCTGGGCACCGAGTTCGGTGGCCACAAGGGCAGTAACCGCGCCCACGCTGAACCGCTCCTCGGACAGCAGTGCTTTGGAGAAGATTACCCAGGCGGCTTCGGTCCAGATCTCCTTCGGTTGCGATGACTGGCGACATCCTGCGGCGGCAAGCGCGATTTCGCTAGTCGTTCCAAGTTTGTCGATATATTCGGCGTAAAGCGTGGAGACGGTTGTGACCGTATCCATACCCGATTGCCCCAGGAACGTGAGCATTCTGGCAAATAGTGGGCGATTAACCATCTGAGTAAGAACGGGAGACTCTCTGATCTCGCCGAGTATCGCGTTCGAGTCGAGAAATCTGGCGATTACCAGCCGGTTGACAAAATCGGCGAACTGTCGATCCAATGTCCACGCGTCGATGGAGAAAATAGAGTCGAATGTGTCGCTCTCCATCGTCTTCGCCAGATTGTCCTCAAACTCTCTGCGCCGACACGTAATGACCAGCGTAAAAGCTTCTCTGAGCCGATTCAGCAGCATGAAGAAGTCGGCTGAAGAGTCGAACTCCGAAAGCGTCTCATCGAGTCCGTCTATGAGCAGAATTGGTCGACCTGTGTACTCGTCCAGAGCACCCCCCAGCGCGAGGGCGAGGTCCGTCCGTGCCGCTTTCCCATCAACGGCGTCGGGAAGCTCTGAGACCCTTATCGCGATTGCGGGGACCCGTTCCCGCAATCGTTGAAGAAGGGCGTACGCCGCGACGCTCTTGCCGCTGCCCGGCTCGCCGAGGATAAGGACCGATCGCTGCGCCGTGATCTCTCCCACTAAATGGTCGACCCCGACGCCGGCCAGATCGCGTGCCTGATCGGTGAACGATGCCGGGACGTAGACACCGCGACCATGCAACTGGGCGATGCTTAAGTCCAAAGGGTAGGCCGTGCGCCGAGCGCCCAAGCGACGAGCCGACCGTTCCGATGCTCGCCACAGCAGTTGCTCCGCCGATGCCTCAGGCGTTTGAAATGCAGACTGCGATCCGCTCTGCCCATGACTTGGCCTCGGTGGATCCGCGCGCTCTCTAATTACATGGTCGGCGAATATCTGCCCGTCGGGAACAACCGCGATGTCCGTCCTGAAATCCGCGTTATGTGGTGTCCAGCGCCTCGGCCATATCCGTAGCCCGATGCGCTGATCAGCACCGACGAATATTGAGCCGACGGAATACCCATAACTGTTCGTGCCTGCCCGGCCCGCGCTGTCGTACTCGTGTACGGCACCCGCCACGACGCGGATGAGTGCGCTGCCACCACCGCCGCTTCCCCGCTCGGAGTTGCCATCGTGAACGTGACCGTAAAGATGGATGTCGACCGACCGGCGAATACGTGCCGCGATCGGGTCACGGTCCCGCAACCAGTCGACAGGATGATGTGTCACGAGGATTAGCACGTCATGCTGGTCCGAAGCGCCTTTCAGGGTTCCGAACTGTGTCAGGCCGAGCTGTAGCCGCTGGAAGTCGTCGTCATCCTGGGAGAGCAGGGCACTGTTGGCGCCGGAAATGCGTACCCTCAGATCATCTCTCGCCTCGATCAGGGTGGTCCAGTAGCCCAGACCAACGGACTCTCCTGTGCCAACGCACTCGCCAAAGTTCTGTGCGAACGCCAAGTAGTTCGACATGCGAGCGCTGAAACGGAGGCGATCATGGCCGCGATCACTGGCGAGAGCATCATCTATCGGCCGATGTGGGGAGCGTAGTTCATCGAGCCAACGCCGGACGTCGTCGTCGCGCGCTATGCTGCGATTGATGTCGTGGTTTCCAGGAACCACTAGAATCGCATCGTTGGCTAGACCAAGTAGGGCTCCCAGCTTGGTGAGGAAGGCGGTCGCTTCATCATACTCTCCGGTGCTCAACGAGCCACCCGAGAATGCTATGTCTCCGCTGACTATTATTTGGTCAACGGGGGGAACTCTGTCGCGCATCCGTCGGATATCGTCCACCAGTGCGTCCAACACATCGTTGCGCTCGGCCGCCCCATGTCCGCCACCGGCCCCGAAATGAATGTCGGACAGATGTATCCAGGTGAGCTTGAACTCGTTGCGGGAAAGCTGAATGCTATTCACTATAGTCGAACTCTCGAAGGCGTCGGCGTACCTCGATACTAAAAAAGCATTGGGTAATGAGGTCGCGGTGTTTGATTCCGGTTTCGGTCAGTGTGACAAGATCATCATTGATGTGGCATAAACCCAGTGATGCCAGCGTTGAGAACTCTCTTTCGAACACAGACAAGGGATCGACACCGAAAAGATCGGCAAACCAGCGACGGTCCAGGGACTGAACATTGAGTGCCACCGCTTTCTGCATCCGCTCTTCGTCGGACATGAGGTAACCATCGGTTACAGGCCACCTGCCGGTGCTGACGGCATCCGCGTACAGATCGAGCGCCCCACGCCTGTCGCGTACCGAATATCCGTTCCGGAAGTCGAGTTCCCATAGATAGCTGCGTGCGCCCGCCCCGAATCCGAGGATGTTCTGCATACCCCAGTGATTGACCTTCTGCAAATATCCGCCGCCACCCTTGACCCACCTCACATGTGTTTCCCGGCGGTAGCCGGCATCTCGCAGAATCTGGTCGGCCATGTCGAAGCGCCGATGGAGGACCCGGCCGTCGATCTGATCGTAACCGCGTCGCTGATAGCCGGTAAACGGGCGCAGCGTAAGGGCGTACGCGCAGATCGTCGGTGGCCCCACACCGACGATCTGCCGGACGGAAGCACACCAGTTTTCATCGGTCTGGTGCTGTAGGCCGTAGATGAGGTCGACGCAGACATTAGAGAAGCCGACAGCGAGAGCTTCCTCAAGTAATCGAAGACCAGCCGCTTCGCCACGTCTGCGCCCGATGTGGATCACTTCTCGCTCAACCATCGACTGATAACCCAAATTAATCCTATTAATGCCCGCGGACTGTAATTCATGGAGCTTCCCGGCGTCAACAGTCGACGGATCAACCTCAAGTGCGGCTTCTGGGGGGATCTGGCCGGGCGTGCTGGAGAAGTGTTCAAGAAGCGTAGTGATGAGCTGCTCGATCTGTTTGGCTGTCAATATGGACGGCGTGCCACCCCCCAGATAGAGCGTCTGTATCCGCTTCTTGCCGGACAGAGGTATATACTTCTCCGCTTCCATCAGCACAGCGTCGACATACCCTTGGAGATCGCGCCGGAGGTCGTTGGTCGTGTAGAGATTGCAGAAGCTGCAGATCTGACGACAGAAAGGCACGTGAACGTACAGGTTCAGATCGTCGAATCGAGCCAGAGACGCCTCGACCAGTCCACTGAATGAGCCGATGGTATCTGACTCGAACGGACGGTAGGTCTGGCGCGGCGGATACATGTATAGGTAATCAGCGTGCGTCTCGGCGTTGATGAGCCGAGTCAGATCTTCGATGGTTGCCTGTTCCAAAAAGACTCGCACTATGCCGAACCTCCGCCCATCCGGTTAAAATACGGTATTAGATATATATCCGTCCCGATGTAACCTCCTCGAGAAAGTTGTGGGTGTTCGGCGAGAGCTCGTCGGCTATCTGGCTGAGTTGCGTCAAGCTCAGATACTCGCAGCGGTCGTGCGTGGCGGGTTCCTGCACCGCAGGGGTGCCGTCAATGATCTGGGCGAGAAACCATGTATAGACCATCATGTAGCCGTCTTCGTCAAAAGATCGGGTTCCGAGTTCCCTAAGAATCTCGACTTCGACGCCCATCTCTTCGCGAACCTCGCGTATAGCCGTCTTGACCGCGTCCTCATTTAGGTCCAGCTTTCCGCCCGGAATCTCCCACTGCTGTCGCTTAACGGTGTTTCGGTGCAGGAATAGGATCTCGCCGTCGGCGTTGGGGATCACGCATCCTGCGAGCTGCAGCTGGTCCATATGCTTCCTTTCAATTGGATATTTTCATTGCTCCGGGACCCCCGAACGGCCCCATCGCATATTGTCAGCGTTTCCCATGATGCGTGTCGCCGGGGAGGCGCTCCAACACGCTGGCCATTAGCGACCGGTGGAACGTGGAGATCCCCTGCCGTGCGGACTCGATCGTTGGCTCCGCAATCAGGTCCGAATTGTCAACGATAAGATCAAAAACTGATCGGTCGGACCGGATGTCCACCTCCAGCAGGGGCTGGAAACGCCGTGCGGTCGACGCATCTTTGTCATCGATCAGCCTTCGGCAGTCGTCCAGCGAGAGGAAAGGGCCGTACGGCTCTTGGGAGACGCGCGCCTTCATCGCGCGAGACTCTTGGCTTGACTCGATCCACACCCGCAGACAGGAAACGCTACCGGTCAGCCAGGGAAGCGACCATGAGTCGAACACCGTGTTGGTGCGTGTCCGAAATGCACTGACCAGCAACTTGTTGACATCGCTGTCGACGGGTTGGCGGTCGCGCCGGTCCTCGATCTCCTGCATTCGAGTCACCCACAGGCTGTTGTCGGGATCATGCTCGATCTCGAGTTGTGCCAGCATCAGCCGACTGGCGGAAACATAGTCGAAACTGAGCCGCCGCGCCAACAGTAAGGCGTGCGTCGTCTTGCCTGCCGCCGTCAAGCCTGAAACGACTATGTTCACCATGACTCAGCCTCCTGCGGCTACCTTGGCAGCCGGTCGGCGAATGAAGACGGGACGTCCCGTTGAGTTTCTGTCCCCTCAAGGTGGCCACAGGTCATCGCAACCTCGGGCCGCGTCCAAGATCCGACGGATGAGAAGACCATCTCGAGATAATCTCCTATTTAAGCAGAAATCGCATCTTTGCAATAGAAGCGTCATCCATTCCTGTTTGGATGCAGCTTTTCGGCGGACGACGAAGATCCCCAACCCATGAAGCGGCGTTGTTCGATCCCTTCGTCGTCTGCTCGATCAACACCGCGTCGGCCAGGCGGCAGGCCATGGGAGATACCAGCGAGACCAGCCCCTGTCAGATGAACAGCCCAGGGTTCGATGGAGACTCTGATGCACCCCGGCTTCTGTGGAGTTGATTTGATTGACTCACATGCACAAGATCCGTATGTCTCCACGCGGGACGTCGACGCGCCGCGCCTATGTCCTGCAGCACCCGGGTCGCTCTGACGGGGCGTTGATCACCGACGACACCCGAGCGATCAAACGGAGCGGCGAGGACCTGTTCGGCCTGACCCGATGACCACGTCCGCAAACGGATGCCCCGGCACCGGCGCGTGACCACAGCCATAATCGCCCTGGCCTTCCTGTGCTTCCATCCGAGCCGGCCTGCCCATCGACCTCGCAACCGCCCCTGCGCCTCTATAGCGCCTCAGAGCACTCTGATCATAACTTTTCAGACACCCCCGAAAACTCCGTCATAAAGACCAAAATCACCTTTAATCACATATATACAGATAGGTCCTAAAACGTCTTTATTGCATGCAAAATTCCACACTCTCAGACCGTGTTCGTCGAACACATTTCGAGAACGTTTTCGAATCCTTCGTGGAAGATTAACAGTTCGAAAATGTCGGAGGTTCATCTACCGTAAGCGGATACCCTTCGGCGAGTGGCGACTTGTGCTGATCACACAAGATGGGTAGGACATGGAGCTGGATGACGCGAAGGATTTTCCGGCGGAGGCACGAGCGCGACTGGACCTTTATCGGTATGCGACCGCCGACAAGCACGCCCATGAGTACGTGGCGCTGATGCGGCTCTTCACCAACACCTTGCTCACGGATTTGTCAGCCACGGAGGCCGCCACGCTGCTGGAGGAGGCCGGGATCACGCTGTCGGCGGACGACGTCGAAGACCGATGCCGGCGACTCGAGTCATGGGGAAATCTGGTCCGGTCGGTGCGCGACGCCCGGGTGGCGACCGTCTCGGAGTGGCTGCGCTCCCGTTCCCGATATCAGGTCTCGAAACTCGGCGGCAGGGCACACCGGCAGGTCGAGGAGCTGCTATCCGCGACCGACGGAGCGCGAGAAGTGGCCCGTGAGCTGCTCGGGAGCACAGCCGAGATCCTCGACCACATCCTGGCGCGACTCTCGGACGGCCGGCGGATGGACGCCGAAGCGCTGGCCGCCGATGTGACCACCGTCTTCAACAACCAGCGATTTTTCACCGAAAGCGTGCGAGATTTCTACGCTTATCTTCATCAAGTCATGTCCCGATATGACCTGGCGGGAGCCGAGTACGCGGCGTTCAAGACCCTGCTCCTCGAATACGTCGACCTCATATCAGCCGATGTCGCCCGGCACGCGCCCGCGGTCGCCGACCGGCTGGACAGAATACTTCCCGATCTTGACCGGCTTCTCGCGGTGCTCGCCGCGCTTCCTGGACTAACCGGTCCTGATGGTAGCCCGGCCGAGCGCTCGCCTGGCCGGACTGCCGCCGAGTGGACCGAGCTGGCCGCGTGGTACGGCAGGGACGGCCGCTCGGGGCCCGCCCAGCTGCGCGCGGCAGCGGAGCAGGCACTCGGCCAGCTCCTCGCGAACGCGAAGCGCATGCTGGCCGCCGCGGGCACCGGAGTGTCCAGACGTGCCGATCTCCTTCGTCTCGCGACATGGTTCGCCGAGGCCGACACCGAGGAGGCGCACCGTATCTTCGCGGCGGCGTTCGGCGCCTACCCCTCCCGGCACCTGCTCATGGGCCCTGACGAGGTCGGCGGCCGGGCCACGGCGAGCACCTCGTGGTGGGACGCCGACCCGGTCGACGTACCGGTATCGCTGCGGGAACGCGGCGACCGCACGGCACGGGGGCGCACGGCACGCGTTCCCGACCCGGGTCTCGACCGTGAGCGGCTGCTGGCGGAAGCGGACGAGGAGGTCGCCCGCAAGGCCGGGGCGGCGGCCGAGCTCATCGCCGTGGGAGACCTGAGCGAGGCCAGGATCACCCGTGCGGCCTGCGAGCTGTTGCTGGACAAGCTCTCCGATCTGCTGGCCGTCACACCGGATCTGACCGGTTCGGTCACGTCCGTGGACACAGACCTGGACCTGGCTCTGGTCGTCGTACCCCGCCCAGGAGGCGTAACCCGCGTGTACTCCGATGACGGCCGGCTCACCGTCCATGATCTGGGCCTGAGCGTCACCTCGCTCACCGACGTCGCCATGTCCGACGACGACCAGACGGGAACCGAGGGATGACGATCGCAGCCCATGACGCCGACGAGCGACGCGTCGCCGCCCGTGCTCTTCTCGCCGACCCCGTGCTCACCGCGCATCGGCACCCCGAACAGCTCGCCCTCGTACGCAAGCACTCCGGCGCGCTCAAGTCGACCTTCGCCAGGTTGCTGGGCTATGCCCTGGTGGTCGAGACCGGTTTCGCCCGGCTGGTCAAGGCGCCGCTGTCGCCCGACGCCCCGGTCCGCCCCGCTCGCCGCCACTCCGGCGGTGAGTTCACGCCACGGACCTACGCCTATCTCGCCCTGGTCTGTGCCGGTCTGCTGGCGTCGGATGTGGGGGAACAGGTCCTGGTGTCGCAGCTCGTGGAGCAGATCCGGGCGGACGCCGCCACCACGGGCATCACGATCGACGACACACTCGCCGAACGACGCGACCTCGTCGCCGCGATCGACTTCCTGCTCGCCTGGGGCGTGCTGACGGAGACGGACGGAAGCGTGGTGGCATGGGGTGAGCGCCGCGAGGAGGCGTTGCTGACCGTCAACCGGAGCCTGCTGCCACACCTGGTCGCGCGCCCCCTCTACCCGCTCGCGCGCCCCGAACTCCTGTGGGCCGACGATCCGAACGTGCCCGACCAGCCCCGTCGTTCCCTCCGTCGCAAGCTGGTGGAGAACCCGGTGGTGCATCGCGGGGATCTCAGTGAGGCGGAGCGCGACGTGCTGAGCAGGGAGCGCACCGAGCTCACCCGCGTTCTGGACGAGAGTTTCGGCCTGGGGCTCGAAGTCAGGGCGGAGGGCGCTCTCGCGTACGACGCGGACGAACGACTCACCGATGTCGCCTTCCCCGGTACCGGAACCGTGCGGCAGGCCGCGCTGCTCCTCCTCGACGCGCTCATCGAGGTTCTCGAACCGAAGGCCGCCGGGCAGGTGATCCTCGACGGCCGGACCATGACAGGCGTGCTCGCGCCGTGGCCGGTCGTCGACGACAGGCTGGGCGAGCTCGCGCTCCGCCACGCCAAAGCGTGGCGGAGCGACATCGTGAACGATCCGATCCGCTTCCGGGACGAGGTCGTTCACCTGCTGGCGTCCGTGGGCCTGGCCACCGTCGTGACCGAGGGAGTGGTCGTCCATCCGGCCGCCGCCCGTTACCGGCCCAGCGTACGAGACGTGTCGGCCACGACACGCGCCAGGCGGCGGCTCGGCGCCGACCCGCGGGAAATGCAGGACCCGTTGTTCACGGACGAGACCGGAGAGACGGCATGACCACCATGGATCGTACGAGTCCGATCTCCGTGATCGACAGGTCCGCAGGCCTTGAGCAGACCCCGCCACAACACCATCCGCATCGGTGGCGCCTGCATCGGGCAGGAATGATCAACGTCTGGCACTACTACGAGACCGAGTTTTCCTTCTCCGGCGGACGCCTGGTGCTGCGAGGCACCAACGGTTCGGGGAAGTCCAGGGCCCTGGAAATGCTCCTGCCCTTCCTCCTCGACGGTGACCGCCGCAGGATGGACGCGACCGGATCCGGCCGCGTGCGCCTCGAAGACCTGATGCGCGCCGGTGGGCAGGAGCAGCCCAACCGGCTCGGCTACCTCTGGCTGGAACTCGTCCGCCACGGAGAAGGCGGGAAAACCTCGGACGGGACGACAGAGCCGGAGTACATCACGCTGGGCTCACTTGTCCGGTTCGCGAGATCCACCGGTGAGGCGAAAGCGTGGTATTTCACCACACCATGTCGAGTCGGACACGATCTGATCCTGCTCGGCGACGACCGTACCCCGCTGTCGCGTGAGGGGCTGGCCGAGGCGATAGGCGCGGATCGCATCGCCGACTCACCGGATGTCCATCGTGAACGCGTCCGCGCCACGGTCTTCGGGCTGACGGGCGATTCGGGCAAGGAGCGTTTCGCCGGTCTGCTCCAGTTGCTGCGGACACTTCGGGCGCCGGATGTCGGTAATCGGATCGACGAGGGCAGGCTGCCGCAGATTCTGGCCGACGCGTTGCCGCCGCCCGGTGAGGCCGCGCTGTCGCGAGCGGGCGAGCAGCTCGACGGTCTTTCGGAGACGCGCGCCGCTCAGCAGAGGCTGGAGACGGCGTACCGGGCGGTCTCCGGATTCCTCGACATCTACCGGCGGTACGCCGTGGGTGTCCTGAGCGAGACCGCCGAGGCCGCCCAGGCAGCCGCCACCGCCGTCCGGAAGGTCGAACGGCGTGCTGAAAAGCTGCGCGGCGAGCATGTGCTGCTGACCGAGCAGCACACGCAGGCGGAGGCCAAGACAGCGGAGCTGGCGACCGACGAGGAGGAGTTGCGCAGGAGCGTCGAGGGCATCCGCGCCTCGAAGGCGTACGGCGCCGTCCGTGATCTCGACGAGCGGGAGCGCAGGGTCCAGGCGCTCGGGGGTACCGCCGAGTTGGCGATCCAGATGGCGATCGCCGCCCGGATCGACGAGGCGGGCAAGGTGGCGGGAGCCGACGAGCGTGCCCGCGAGGCCGTCGAGGCGGCCCGCATCGCCGCGGAGGCCATCGAGGAGACGCGGGATCCATTGCTGGGCGCCGGGGTACACGCCACCATGCCCGGTGTCGCCTGCGTCATGACCGACGGCGAAGCGGATGCCATGGAAATGGTCAGGCTCGGTCTGCACACCGAACCCGAGCCGCTCACCCGCCCGGTCCCGGCGCGCCTGGAGACGACCCCCTCGGACCTGGACGGCGCCGTTGACCAGGTGAACAAGGTCTCCCACACGGCGAAACAACGTGGCGCGCACGCGGGCACGCGCCTGGAGCAGGCGCGCCGTCTCGACAAACAGGCACGCGATGTTGAATTCGCTGACAGGAAAGCCTCCGAGGTCGAACAGCGGCTGGCCGACGCCGTGACGGAGGCGGAGGGGGAGGAAAGGGCCAGAGACGCCGCCGCGCTCGCCCTCGCGCGCGACTGGACGGCCTGGATAACCGGTGAGCCGACCCGGACGTTGCTGAGCGGCGTCGATTGGGCCGCGACCGCTCTCCGGCCGGTGCTCGACGACACCGGCGCGCTCGTCGGCGACGACACGATGGATCTGCTCACCGCGCTCGACCACGTGGTGAGGCCGGCTGCCGACGCGGTTCACGACCGGCTCTCCCGTGCTCTCGCCATGCTCGACTCCGAGGACCGGGCGGACAGGGAACGACGGCAGGCGCTGGAGGACGAGCGGAAGGGGTTGCTCGCCGCGCGCGATCCGGATCCGCCCCTGCCGCACTGGACGCGCCCGGTGTCCGGCGACGAGGTGCCGTTGTGGCGTGCCGTCGACTTCGCCGCCCAGCTGGACGAGGGGCAACGCGCGGGTCTTGAGGGCGCCCTGCTCGCCTCGGGACTGCTGACGGCCACGATCACGGACAGCGGTCTCGCGGCCCCGGACGGCCGGCTCCTGCTGCGCGCCACCGGCCCTCTGGCCGCGAATCCGCTGAGCGACGCGCTGGTCGTCGAGGCCGTGTCCGCGCTTCCGGCGGAACTGGTGCGCAATGTGCTCGACCGCGTCGCGCTGGGCGATCAGGGCCATCCCACCTGGGTGGACACCGAGGGTTCCTGGGGCAACGGTCCCCTCACCGGTCGCCACCGGACGGCGACGGCCCGGCACATCGGCGCAGCCGCCAGGGCTGCCGCCCGGGCCGCCCGGCTCACCGAGATCGACGCCTCGCTCGCCGCCCTGGCCGATGCCGCCGAGAATCGAGCCCTTCGGCGGCAGGCGCTGCACGACGAACGCGACGCGCTCGACTCTCACCTGCGCACCGCGCCGACAAGCGAGTCGGTCCGGTCGGCCCACACGCTGACGGTCGCCGCGCGGCAGCGGGTGAAGAAAGTCGAGCCGATGTGCCACGAAGCGCGCAAGGCCGCCGTCGACCTCCGCCGGGAGTGGACCGCCGCCCTCGCCGCGCACCGGGCGGCATGTGTCGAATTCGACCTGCCGACCGCCAGTGACGAGCTCTCCGCGGTGCGGGACGGGCTCCGGGACGCCGTACGCCTGTGCAGGACAGCCGGGCAGCGACTGGCAGAGCTGCGCGACCGTGTCGGCCTGCACGCGAATGCCGTGGCCGGAGCGCGGGAGGCTCGGCGGCCACGGCACGATGCCGAGGTGGCCGCCGCCGAGAAGTGGGGCACGTGGCACGGGGAGGCCGCGGAGCTGGCCGCGATCAGGGAGACCATGGGCGCCACGGCCGAGCGGGCACGAGCCGATCTGCACTCCGCCGAGGCGGGGCTGGCGGCGTGCCGTCGTGAACTGGAATCCACCCGCAAGTGCGCCGCCGAGCTTGCGGGGCGGAAGGGCAAGGCTGAAGCCGAGGCGCGGTTGGCTCGGGAGGACGCCCAGCGGGAGCATGCCCTGCTCAGCAAGGCGGCGGAGAGGCTTCTCACCCGGCTGGCGCTCCCCGGAGTGGCGGCGGCCGCGACCGGGCAACCTCGTTTCCATGTCCCGTCGACGCACATCGATCCCCCCAACGTCGAGGCGGCCGTCGGGGTCGTGATGGCCGCGCTGGACAGGCGCGGTCAGGTCGCCGATGAGAACGCGCTGATCCGTGCCCAGCAGATAGTGGAACGCGAACTCGCCGGCGGCTTCGACGTCATCCCCACGGTGCGGGACGGCGTCCGGTTGACGGCGATCGCCGACGCGGCCGGCCAGCGTTCGCTGCCGGAGGCCGCCGCCGATCTCCATCACCAGTGCGAAGCGGGGCGGTCGGCGCTGAGCGACCGCGAACGACGCGTCTTCACCGAGTTCATTCTCGGTGGCGTCGCCGAGGAACTCCGGCAGCGGCTCAAGCAGGCCAAGGAGTTGATCCAGGCCATGAACGTGAGCCTGGCCGGCATCAGCACCAGCCATGGCATCGGGGTCAAGTTGCGCTGGAACCTCTCCGAGGCCGCGGGCCCCACCGTCGCCCGGATCCGCGCGCTCGTCGCCACGGCCGGCGACGTACGCTCCCCCGAGCAAGAGAACGAGCTGACCGAGCTGCTCAACGCTCGCGTCAGCGAGGAGTTCGCCACGGATCCGACCGCGGGATACGCGACCCACCTGAAGGCGGCGCTGGACTACCGGTCGTGGCATGAGATGGAGGTCGTCATCACGGGCCCCGAGCAGGGGCGGGAGCGGAAGATCAGCCGACGGGCCAAACTGAGCCAGGGAGAGATCCGGTTCGTGTCGTACGTGACGTTGTTCGCCGCGGCCGACGCCTACCTGTCCGGCCTGCCGGACACGGCCCGTGCGCTCCGGCTCATCCTGCTCGACGACGCCTTCGCCAAGGTCGACAACCCCACGATCGGAGAGCTGATGGGTCTGCTCGTCCGGCTCGACCTGGACTTCGCGATGACCGGCCACGCGCTGTGGGGCTTCTATCCGCAGGTTCCCTCGCTGGACTGCTACGAGATCCGGCGCGGGGAGGGCACCGCCGCGGTGACCACCCACATCCACTGGGACGGCCACAATCGTCATCTGCGACCCGCCCGGTGAGCCCACCCGTCGAGCCCCGGCTGCCGGAACGCACCCGGCGCTACCTCGCCGATGCCTGCCTCGCTCCCCTGTGGACGGCCGTACGCGGCAAGCTGGAGCGCGGCAGGCTCGCCGTGGCGGGAACGGTCACCGTGACGCTCGACGAGAACGGCGCCGACCGGCTGTCCGGCCTGCTCGGCAGGCCCGTCGCCGCGGGCCGGATCCGCGTCTCCCTCACCGCGCTCGACGAGGCCCTCCGGTCCTCTGCGGCGGCCGCGGGTCTGGTCACGGTCGTCGCGCAGCTCACCGGGGACGGTCTTGTGGATCGAGCGGCGATCAGAGAGAGGGCACACGCCTCGTGGGCCGACGTATGGGCGCGACTGGACGCCGCGCTGGCGGCTGCCGGAGCCGTGCGGACACATTGGGCCCCGGCGTTCGTCGAAGGCATACGTCGCTCGGGACTGCTGACCCGGGCCGGTGTCGACACCGCAGCCGTGGCGGTCACCCAATTCGCGGCCGTGCTCGCCGAACTCTCGGCATCAGGTGATTTCGGCAGCCCGGCTACGCGAGGCACCGGATGGGAGATCGCGGAGCTGGCCGGCCGCTGTCTCGGCGACGCGCACGGCCTCGACGACGGCAGGCTCCCCGGCTCACTCGTGTTGCGTGCGGCCGCCGCCGCGTTCGGCGTCGCCGTACCGGAGACGGCCGAGGAACGGCGCGACCTGTGGGCGCGGCTGGGAGTCGCTACCGACCTGGTGTCGGGCACCGTCCTCGTCTGGTCCCTGCGGCCACCGGGGAGCGATCCCTGGTCGGCGATGATGCGGGACCGCGCCGACATGGAGCTGGTCACGCACCTGACCCTGCACGAACTCCGCGGCGCGGCGGCGGAAGCCCGGCTCGCCGCCCCCGGCACGCACGTGTTCGCGTGCGAGAATCCGCAGGTCCTGCAGGCGGCGGCGAGGGCGCGCATAGCCGCCCCCATTGTCTGCCCGGCGGGCAATCCGTCCGTCGCGGGCTGGGTGGCGTTGCGGCGGCTCGTGGACGCGGGTGTGATCGTTCGCTATCACGGTGACTTCGACTGGCCCGGGGTCGCGATCGCGGCCCGCATGTTCGCGGCCGGTCTGAAGCCGTGGCGGATGGGCGCCGACGACTACCGGGATGCCGTGGCCACGCTCCCGCCGGACGCGAGGCTCGCTCTGACCGGCTCGCCGAACCCGACGCCGTGGGATCCGGTCCTTGAGGACACGATGCGCCGCCGAAACTCCGCCGTCCATGAGGAGATGCTGCTGTCGACCTTGCTCACCGATTTGCGCGCGTACGAGGCGGCTCCATCGGCCCTCCCATCGTGAGCGACGGTTCCGGTGCGGGGATGCGTCACGGCCGGTCACGGTACGGCTCGTGATCGCCCGGTGGACACGACGGGTTGCACAACACGTCCACCCAGACGTCGGTGACCGGCGCAGTGATCCGCTCGACGACGTCGGCCGGGATCGCGTCGTCCACGAGGTCGACCCAGATCGCGCGTACGGCGGCGGCCAGAGTGACGATGCAGGTGCCGCAGCGTACGCAGACGCGCACGTCGTCCGGCATGTCCAGGACGGACAGCGGGCCGCTCACCGGGATCCCGGCTCCACGCAGACGAACCAGACGGTCTTGCCCTGCGGCGCGGACTCGACGCCCCACCGGTCGGCGTAGGCCGCGACGATCGCCAGTCCGCGCCCGTGTTCTGAGTCCGGTCCTGCCAGAAGCGGGCTCGGCCACACGATGCTGTGGTCGGTGACCTCCCCGCACACGATTCGCCCGTGCCGGTGCAGCGAGAGCGTGATCGGCGCCCTCCCGTGCACGACCGCGTTGCTCACCAGCTCGGACACGACCATGGTCACGTCCTCCGCCACGGCGGAGATGCCCCAGGCGACAAGGGCTTCACGCGCCAGCCGACGCACGGCGCCGACCACTTCAAGATCGGCGGGCAGATCCCAGTACGCCTCCCGGCTGTTCTTGTCGTCTCTTACAGGGGGTGGAGGGATGAAGCTAGGGTTCTTCATGGGTCAGAGGGCTCCGAGTTCCTGATCCAGTCCTCGGGCTGGTGGTTGCGTCACCATGCCCGAGGACGCCAACGCTCGTGTCGTCACTGCTACTTGCCGGCTAATCGTCAGGCGGGTGCAAGCATGTCAATTAGCGACACATGCAGCGAAAGCGAAGATTTGACGCTTTTTCTGGCTACTCGCCTACCAGATAAACCGGCTTAAAACTCCTCAAGCTGCCTATCGCATCAACCTTCAGCGCCGTAACACCCACTCTCCGTCACCGGAAAGGCTAGCCTCATGATGGCCTCGAATACCTCGGAACGGCAATACCCAAAATCAACAAAGCCCAGTAAGCGCTATGTACCAATTTCCGTAAAAAGCAGGGGAGAAGATGAAACATGGCATACAGCCCAACAGTTAGGCGAAGGCGTCTTTCCAATGCCTTGCGTCAGTTCCGCGAATCCGCCGGCCTCGACTCCAAGGAGGCCGCACGGCGGCTTGGGTGGCAACCCAGCAAAGTGACCCGGATAGAACGGGACGAGTGGCGGCGCCCGACCATCAACGATGTCATGGACCTGCTCGACGTCTACGGCGTGACGGACGAAGCCAGACGGCAGGCCATCATCACCCTGGCACGAGAGAGCCGCCGACGTGGATGGTGGGAGGAGGAGTTCAAGGACATCCTGGGTGGGGCACTCGTCGGCCTGGAATGGGAGGCCTCGGAGATCCAGACCTTCGAGGCGACACTGATTCCCGGCCTGCTTCAAACCGCCGACTATGCCATGGCGGTTTTCAGGGGCGGCCAGGTGATGGGAACCGGCGACAACGAACGTCTGACCGAGGCACGCCTGGCTCGTCAACGACTCCTGGACCGCGAGGACCCACCGACCTTCTGGGCGGTGATCGACGAGGCCGCACTCCGCAAGCAGGTCGGCGGCATCGCCGTCATGCGCGACCAACTCCACAATCTGTGCCGGGTAGCCGAACGCGGGAACGTCGGCATCCAGGTGCTCCCGGATGCGGTCGGTGCGCACACCTCCATGACCGGCGGGTTCACGATCCTCGACTACCAGACCTCTGAGGATCCGAGCATCGTCTATGTGGAGGTCGGCGCAGCCGGTGATCTCTTTCTGGAGAAGCCGGAGGATGTGGCTCACTATCGGAAAAGCTACGGCTACCTCCGCGCATCCGCGCTGAGCGCGGACGCGTCAGTGACGTACATTGAAAATCTGGCCAAAAACCTTAAGTGAGGGAGAAAGTCATGGATCATACCCAGTCCGATCTCACCTGGCGCAAAGCCTCCCTCAGCTCGGCAGAGGGACAGAACTGCGTCGAGGTCGCGGCACTCCCCGGCGGAGGCCAGGCCGTACGGGACTCCAAGAACCCCACCGGTCCCGTCCTGAAATTCACCCAGAGCCAATGGAATACCTTCATCAACGACGTCAAGGACGGCGAGTTCGACTAGCGAGACCGCTACACGGGCGCGACCACGAGGAGTCGCCGAGCCAGAGCTTCCACCTCGGCGAGCAGCCCGGCCGGTGGCTGGTCGAGTTCGAGTGCGTGCTGGTGAATGGTGATGCGGGCATTCCGGACGCGGTGAGACGCGTGCGGGGCATTCCCCTTGGCGTAGACGAGGTGACCTTCCGGTAGGCCAAGCGCCGTGCAATAGGCGAGCATCTGGTAGAGGTCCGCGTCCGGGAAACCCTCTGGCTTCTCCGCCTTGTACTTGGCATCGGCCACGGCGAGCGGCTTGTTGTCGTCGGCGTACCAGACGAAGTCGGGAATCATCCGGATCGCCTGATGTTCGTCGAGGTGATGGGTGGCCTGGAGCACGCAGTGGCCACCGCTGTCGGCAAGCGCTTCGCGGAGGGCGACGGTGACGAAGTCCTCGAAAACCCTGGGCATGTCGAAGAGGAAGCCGTTCACGGTGACATCACCGGGCCTGTGCTCGACGGAGGCCCCCCGCAGGACGAGCTCGGCCAACCGCAAGGCGTTCCGGTAGCGGGCGTTGAGCCGGGTAGGCCGCCACCTGGGCAGTTCCTGACCGCGTCCGAGCACGGTGACGTCGGCCAGCCGGACGCGGAGTCGCAACAGCCTGCCGCGCACGTCGGTGGGAATGCCGCCGGGCAGGCGACAGAGCCGTTCGCAGGCGGCACGGAGGAGCTGGTTCTCGGCGATGTCGGAGGTGTACTCGTCGTGGGCGATCTCCAGTGCGATGAGCCTGCCGTGATGTCTGCGGATCTGCTTCGCCTCGCGGATACGGCCACGTACGACGAGGGAAGTCTCTTCGATGTTGCGGTAGCCCTGGAGCAATCCCTGACGCAGGGCCGTCTGCGCCTGCCGCTCGAAGAGACGGGCGAGCGCGGGCAGCTCCGGCTCCTCCTCCAATTGCACCTCCTCGTTTCGCCACCCCTTGGCGCTGAGGCTGTAGCCGAGGAGGAACAGGAGCCTGGCGATGGGCACCTTGGGCGTGATCCGCACGGTGACCGCCTCACCGCCGGGCACGGCGACCGTGGCCACACCGACCTTGCCCCCGGCCCTCACCCGCCACCGCCCTTGGCCGTACGGGTCGGGAGCGGCCTCGCCCAGGCGCGAGGTCGCGAGTGCCCGGCCGGCCGCGTCGTCGAGCGGGACCGAGCTTGCTGCGCCGTACTCGGTGAGCTCGATGACCGTCATGACGGGCCGAGCCCACCGGTCCCCGTGGAGGGCGCGAGGGCTGGGCGCAGCGAGCTCAGTCCGTAGCGCTGCTCGATGTTCACACCTTCCCCGTAGTGGTGTTCCTCCAGGAGCGGCAGGATCTTGGTACGCCAGGTGCGTTCGAGCCCGCCCTCGCGGTAGACACTCTTCTTCATCAGGTAGGAGGGCCCCACCCTGAAGTCCGGGTCAGCGATGCGGAAGTTGAGCGCGTCGGGGAGGTCGGCGGGCTCGGTGTCCCGTTCCTCGCGCGCGAGCCATCGGCGGAGCAGACCGCTGGTCGGCTCGGTCCGGGGTGAGAGCTCGACGAAGGCGAAGCGGCGGCGCATGGCGGCGTCCACGAGTGCGATGGAGCGGTCGACGGTGTTCATCGTGCCGATGACGAACAGGTTCGGCGGCAATGCGAAGTCATCGCCGGAATAGGTGAGCCGTACCGACCGGTTGCGGTATTCCAGCAGGAAGTACAGCTCGCCGAAGACCTTCGCCAGGTTGGCCCGGTTAATCTCGTCGATGAGGAGGAAGTGCGGGATGTGCCGGTTGCCCTAAGCCGAACCTGGTCACCGTCATCCAGAGAGCACTGGCAAACGGGCCCATTGGGGCTGATGACCTGCTCGTCACGATCCATCAGGCCGGACTGCGGCGAATCGATTCCGGGGCACTCTGGGAGATCTGCGCCACCCACTGCCTCGCCGATCTTCGTGACGGCATGTGGGTGCCGCGAGGATGGACACCTGCACCTGCCGTGCAGACTCGCCCTCGGGAGTCCGTCGAGGAGCGGGCCGCCGCGGAGGCGACCCGCCTGGCCATGTCGCTCGGCCTGCCCGCGCACGAGCCTCTGCCGCCCGCCGGTCCCATGTCGCCCAAGTGGCCCGAATCGGCCAGAAAGGCGGCGGCCGCGCTTCGTCACGAATTGACGGCCGTCTCCAACCGCCGGGTCCAGACCGATGTCCCGCTGATCGCAGTCGCGGGCGCGGCAGTGCCAGGAGGCAGTCTGAGGCGTTTCGAGGCGCAGGGCGAGATCGGCGCCTCCGAGGGCGCATCAGCCACGCTGATCATCGAGAATCAGCAGTTTCAGGTGGAGGTCGTGTCGGTGTTCGGCAGCGTGGTCACGCTGTCGACGCCACCCGGGGAGCTCCCCTGGCCCGGCGCCGCGTCGAGGAAGGCCGTCGACTGCGTGAATGTCGCAAAGACCTCAACGCTTTCAAGCAGCGGGAGCTGAACCGAACCGAGGAGACCGAGCGGCTGCGGTTGGAGACACAGATCGCCGAGTTGCAGGCGCTCCTGCGTGAGCTGGACGGCAGGCTCAGGCAGGTCCGGCGCCAGGTCTGCCGGGAGGCCACCGTGGTGGCCGCCACCGCTCACCAGCTCGCGCTGGAGACCCTCAAAAACCTCAGCTTCGACGTGGTTGTCCTCGACGAGGCGAGCATGACCACGGCCGCGCTCTCCATGCTCGTCGCCGGAGCAGGTAGCGGGCACAGGCCCGTTTGCTGGAGTCGCTTCTACCAGAGGATCACCTGGAGGACTGGGCGGCCTCCACGGTCCACCGCTTCCAGGGCGGCGAAAGAGACATCGTCATCTACGACACCGTCGACACCGGCCGTGGCGTCTCACCGCTCAACCGCTGGTTCACCGAGAGCCACGCCGGCAGCGAGGGCGCCCGCCTGCTCAACGTGGCGGCCAGCCGGGCACGTGACCACCTCGTGGTGATCGGCGCGCTGGACGCCCTGCACCACCGGTCCGCCGCCTCTCGTGACCCGGTGTGGACGTTCTTCGCCCACCTCGTCGACACCGCGGCACAGATGCCGTGGCAGGTGGCGGCCTCTACCGGGATGACCGAGCTCATTGATGAGGACCTCGTGGAACGGCTGCGGGCCGACATCAAACGAGCCGCGACGGTCGACATGTGGCTGCCACACGGTTCCCATCACGCTCTGCCGTTGCTCCTTCCCGAGCTCACCTCCGTCCACGGTGACGGCTCGGAAGCGGTGACGATCTGGATGGAGCCGGAGCGGGACGGCTACCTGTCCGTCGAAGCCCTCCAGGCCCGGCGAGAGGGGGTCAACATCCGGCCCTGTCTGCCCATCCTCGAATCCAGTGCCATCATCGGCGACGTCGTCCGGTCCTCATCGGCATCTCTCCTCGGGAAGGAACCGGGGCTCGTGCTCCGCACCGAGCACCGTGCCTTCGCCGGCGCCGCGCGCCGGGCCCAGCGGCGGCGCCCCGGCGCGGGAGCCCCGGGAAGCGGGCAACTCGGTGACGACTGCGGCCGGTGCCGCCGGATGCTGATCCGCTACGAGCAGGACCGTCGCGGCAGGACCGGTCTCCGTTACGAGTGTGCGGCCTGTGGGGCATAGCACCGAATTCGCAATTCGCGTCGACGGTGCGTCAGATCCGGCGCAGGCGGCGGATCGGCGGGATGAGCAGGAGCGCGGCGCAGACGGCGGCGGTGACGCCGGTCGAGACGAACAGCAGGTCCCGGGGTTCGACGATCGAGGAGACCGGGCCGACGAGGGCCTGGCCCACGGCGACGCCCGAGACCGAGCCGGCGACCTCGTAGGCGGTCACCCGGTTGAGGACGTCCGGGGCCACCTGCGTCTGGACGCTCGTCGACCACATCACCGACCAGAACGCCCAGGCGGCGCCGCCGAGCAGATGTCCCGCCATCAGCGGGAGAAGCGGGAGCTCCAGGGCGACCGACAGCGGGATGCAGGTGAAGCCGGTCAGGGCGACCGCGCCCGCGGCCAGGGGGCGGGCGGGGCGGAAGCGGATCGCGACCAGGCCGCCGATCACGGTGCCGGTGCCGAGGGCGGCCATCGCCCAGCCGTAGGCGGCCTCGCCCAGGCGGTCGCCGATCAGCCGGGAGCCGAGCGGGATGTAGGGGCCGAAGACGAACATGCCGAAGAAGACCCAGACCAGGATCACCGACCACATCCAGCTGCGGGAGCGGAACTCCGTCCAGCCGCGCCGCAGGTCGAGCAGGACCGTCGAGGACTCCCCGGCCCCGGTGGCGGGGGCGAGCCTGATCAGGGCCAGGCAGAGGCCGCTGACCAGGAAGGTGGCCGCGTCGAGGGCGTAGACGGCGCCCGCGCCGGTCAGCGCCATCAGCAGTCCGGCCAGGACCGGGCCGCCGAGCTGGGTGGCCGCGTCAGCGATCTTGAGGGTGCCGTTGGCCCGCTGGGGGTCCTTCGCGACCAGCGGGACCATGCCGTTGACGCCGGGCTGGAACATCGCGGCGGCCGTACCGGACAGCGCGGAGGCGACTATCAGCAGCCACAGCGACGGGGTGCCGGTGAAGAACGCGACGGCGAGCGCGCCCTGGGTGACGATCCGCACCAGGTCCGCGCCGACCATCATGGCGCGTGCGCCGATCCGGTCGGAGAAGACCCCGCCGAACAGAACGAACAGCACGAAGGGCGCCGTCCAGACGGCGAGAACGTACCCCACGCCCGAGACCCCGTAGACGGCGCCGACCGCCAGTGCCGTCGCGACCGGCATCATGGCGTCGCCCAGCAGCGACACCACCCGGGCGGCGAAATAGAAGGAGAAATCCCTGGTCCAGAGCGCGGGCGGAACGCTCGGGGCATCCTCACGATCGAGAATCGCGGTCATGTGACGAACTCCATGACCACTCATTCTGGATATCAGCGCATATCCCCACAGACGTCCTGAATGACATTATTAGGTACATTCTTGCCATGAGGCATCGCGTGGTCGCCCTGGTCGGCCCCACACAGGAGATGTACCCGGTGACCTGCGCGTCCGCCGTGTTCGGCTACCACGGTCCCGACATCCCCCAGCACTACGACTTCCGGCTCTGCGCCGAGCGGCCCGGCCCGATCCCGACCACGCTGGGCGCCGACATCGTCGTCCACGACGGCCTGGAGGCCCTGACGGAGGCCGACACGATCCTCATCGCGGGCTGGTGCCCAGGGCCGGACGTCTCCGCCGACCTCGGCGCGACGGTCCTGGCCGCCCACGGCCGCGGCGCGCGGATCGTCGGGATCTGCGCGGGCGTCCACGTCCCGGCGAGCCTGGGCCTGCTGGACGGCCGCGGCGCCGCGGCCCACTGGGAGCTGACCCACGAGCTGGGACGGCTCTACCCGAGGGTCCGCGCCGACGCGACCGTCCTGTACCTCGACCACGGCGACGTCGCGACGGCGGGCGCCACGGCCACCACCGTCGACCTGTGCCTCAACCAGGTCAGGCGCGAGCACGGCGCGGCCCTCGCCATGCGGATCGGCCGGCAGCTGTCGGCGGCCCCGCATCGGGAGGGCCGCCAGCGTCAGTACCCCGCGCCGCCGACGACCGGGCCGGTCCCCGACTCCCTCGCCCCGCTCCTCGACTGGATAACCGCCAATCTCGACCGGCCGCTGACCCTGGAGGACATGGCGGCCCGGTCGGGGATGTCGGCGCGCACCCTCAGCCGCCACTTCACCGAGCAGCTCGGCATCTCCCCCGGTCGCTGGCTGCTCGACCGGCGCATCGCCGGCACCCGCGCCCTGCTTGAGGAGACCGACCTTCCGGTGGAGACGATCGCCCGGCGCGTCGGCCTGTCCTCGGCGGTCAACCTGCGCCGCCGTTTCCACAAGGCGCTGAGCACCACCCCGGCCGCCTACCGGCGTTCCTTCCGCTGACCGGCGCCCGGCGGCGCTGCCGCGCGCAGGGCCGCGAACCACGCCGCCACCGCTGTCAGACGCCGGAGGCTTGGAGGGGGGCGGTCTCCTCCCTGGCGGTCCAGAGCCGTGCGGACATCCACGCGATGCCCACGGCCGCGATCACCAGGCCGGCCAGATAGACCGGTACGGGCACCAGGTTCCTGAGCGAGCCCGGGATCATGCCGGCGGCGTAGAGCGCGATCGCGGCGGCCGGGAGGGCACCCGAGCGCAGGGCCGCGACGCTGAAGGTCAGGACTCCCGCGATCAGCACGACCGAGGTGACGAGGAACGCCCGTCCGGTGCCCCCGGCCAGCAGCCCGTCGATCGTGGGCCTGCCCAGCAGCGGAAAGACGAAGTGCAGCGTGTACTCGATCGCGAACGCCCCGGCCAGGCCGGCCGAGTTGAGCAGGTAGCCGATGAGGCCGAGCCTGCCGGCCGTACCGCGTATCAGTAAGTAGAGGCCGGTGATCGCGAAGAGGCCGGCGAGCGCGCCGAACGGTGCGATGGCATGGGTGAGCGCGGTCTCCGGCAGCGCGCCCGCGCGGCGCAGGATGTTGACCAGCAACAGCACGGCGCAGACGAGGCCGGCCGCCCCGGTGGCCCGGTAGAGAGCTGATTGACGCATGGGGATACTCCATTCCTGTCGGTCATGACGCTCGTCATCGTGCGCGTTGCCGGCCACAAAGTTGAGTGGGTGCGTGAAGACGTAAGCACCCCGAAAGAGGGACGTAAGCACCCTGAAAGAACCGGGCCGACCGCGCCGCGAAAGGAGACCGGCTGGAACAGATGCCCCATCGGCGGAGCACCGTCCGGCGTCCGACACTTCGCGTCGACGACGGCTTCGGGCCGTCCGTCGCGATGAACGAGGATGTCGGGCCCGAAGACCACTCGCCTCCGCTGAAGTGGGGCTCCGGAAAGGAATGGTTCAGCCGGGTCCGTGGCCACCGGGCTCCGGGCGGCCGTCGAATCGTGGAACGCGGGAGCCCCGGAAGGCTCACCCGGTGACGCCGGACCCGTCGCGCACGCGCCGTACGAGGTCGCCGGCGGCCTCCGGCCAGCGGGCGTGGTCGAAGGCGAAACCCGCTTCGAGCAGGCGGCCGGGGACGACCCGGCGGCTCTTCAGCAGGAGTTCGGTGTCCGAGCGCAGCGCGAACGCGCCGAGCTCGGCCATCCACCTCGTCGCGGGCAGGCCGATCCGAACACCCCACGCGGCGCGCAGCACGCGCATGAACGTACGCTGCGGCAGAGGATCGGGGGCGGCGAGGTTCACCGGCCCGGCGAGGTCGTCCCGGCCGGCCAGGAACTCGACGGCGCGGACGAAGTCGCGATCGTGGATCCAGGACACGTACTGCGCGCCGCCCGCGATCGGGCCGCCGAGGCCGAGCCGCGCCATCCGCAGCAGGACGTCGAAGACGCCGCCGCGATCGGGACTCATCACCATGGCGGCGCGCAGGGCGACCTTGCGCGTGTGCGGGATCTCGGCTCGCTCCTGCGCCCGCTCCCACTCCTTCGCGATCTCGACGCTGCGGGCCCAGTAGCCGGGGACGCCGGGTTCGGTGCCGCCGAGCACGCCGGTCGCCTCGTCGTTGGGCGCGTCGAAGCGGTGGGCGTAGACGGTGGCGGTGCTCATCTGCAACCAGACCCGGGGAGGCCGCGCGGCGGCCGCGATCGCCTCGCCCACGACCCGGGTGGAGCGCACGCGCGAGTCCATCATGGCCCTCAGGTTGGCGGCGGTGTAACGGCAGTTGACGCTGCGCCCGGCCAGGTTGACCACGATGTCGCTACCGTCGATCTCCCGTGCCCAGGGTCCCACGGTCTCCCCGTCCCAGCGGACCTCACGCTCACGCACCGGCCGCCTGGTCAGCACCACGACGTCATGCCTCGCGGCCGTCAGCGCACGATCCAGGATCGCGCCCACCTGACCGCTTCCTCCGGGTATCACTATCTTCATCGGACTCCCCAGAACGTGTGAGACCACCGTAGTACAGTGCGCTGAACGCGTTCAAAAGAGGGTCGCCCTCCACGCCGGGGAATGCTCGGCGCACCTCTGAGCCCGCGGAGGCGAACGGCCGGCGGCCTTCGCCGCCGGGCGCTGATTCGCTACGGGCAAAACCGGTCTCCGTTGTGAGAAATGTCGGCGATCACGGCTACGGTCCCGATCATGACCAATGCGGTGCAGGCGTACGCGTACGCCGGACCCTCCACGCTCACCGCCGGGCGGCTGGCCCTGTCCACCTCGGGCGGACGTACGGTACGCGGCCCGCTGAGCCGTCCCCGGTTCTTCAGCGGCCTGCTGACCGAGGCCGCCCCGGCCGCGGCCGGGCTGCTCGCCGTCGCGAACGTGGCGCAGGCCCGTTACGACCGCCCGGTCCCGACCTTCTCCCGCGACCCGGTGGTGACCTGCAACGGCGACCGGCTCCGCTTCGAGTCGTTCTCCGCCTGCGGCGGCGTCTACGCCCGCCTCGACGTGCTGGAACGCGCCCTCGACGGAGAGGTGGTCGACCTGGGCACCACCAACGTCGACGTCAACGGCCCGCTGCGCGAGGCGCTGGCCCGCGTCGGCGCCGACCTGGTCGGCGCGCTGCTCGCCTTCGAGCCGAGAGTGGAGCCCGACCTGCTCGCCGAGCGCTCCGGTCTCGACGCGTCCCGGGTGCGGGCCGCGCTGACCCAGCTCGGCGCGGCCGGCCGGGTGGGCTACGACACCGCCGAGGCCGGTTACTTCCACCGCGAGCTGCCCTACGACCGCGACAGGGTCGCCGCGATGAACCCGCGCGCCAGGGCCGCCCGCGAGCTGGCCGGCGGCGGGGCGGTACGGCTCGACGGGCCCGGCCGGGCCCTGGTGACCTCCGGCGACCAGGTACGCGAGGTACGCGGCACCGCCTGTACCTGCCCGTGGTGGGCCAGGCACCAAGGGCGACGAGGACCGTGCAAGCACGTGCTCGCCGTACAGATCATGAGGGGAGCCCGGACGTGAGCGCGTGGGACGACGTACGCGACCTGATCGACAAGAGCGACGCCGACGGCGTCGCGAAGCTGGTCGTGACCCTGGACGACGCCGCCAGGCGCGAGGTCGCCAAGCGGCTGCCGGGGCATCTCAAGGAGATCCGGCTCTATCTCGACCCCTGGCGCGGCGCCGGGGAGCGGGCCGAGGCGCTGCGCGCGGCGGGCGCCGGCACGATCGCCGCCGCGGCCTCCGTCGCGTCCTGGCTCACCCGGCGCGGCCTGGTCGGCTCCCGCGAGACGGTGGACGACACCGATCGGCTGCTCGGCCTGGTCGGCGCCCGCCCGCACGCGTGGCAGGCCGAGCTGGCGGCGCGGCTGGCGGAGAAGCTCCGCGGGAGCGACCCGAGTTACGAGCTGACCGCGTCCCTGATCCACCGGACGGGTATCGAGCCGCCGGCCGACGACGGCTTCGTCGTGGGCTGGGTGTCGGCGGCGCTCGGCCGCGGGCGGGTGGCCGAGGTGCTGGCCGCCGACCCGCTGCTGGACGCGCTCCTGCCGCGGATCTTTCACGCCCAGGGAGTCGGCGAGGCCCTGCAGTGGGACGGTGACCCCACCTCCGGCCACACCTGGCTGGGCGGGCTTCGCACGCTGGCCGCCGGCGGCCGGGTCGACCGCGCGATGCTGCTGGACGGGTGCGTCGGCCGGTTCCTGCGCGGCGGCACCGCGCTGGAGCTGCGCTTCTTCGTCCGCCTGCACCAGGCGCTCGAACCCACCCCCGCCGAGGTCGGGTCCCGGGCCCGCGACTACCTGCGGCTGCTGCCGTCCGCGCCCGGCACGGTCGCCGAGCTCGCCCTGGGTCACCTGCGCGAGCTGCCCGGCATACCGCCCGGTGACTTCGCCGAGGCCGTCGAGGCGCTGATGTACCGGCCGGAGAAGAAGCTCGTGCGCGCCGCCCTCTCCTGGATCGACCGGTCCGTGCGGCCGGCGCCCGAGTACGCCGAGGCGGCGGCCGCGGCCCTGGCGACGGCCTTCGCTCACGAGGCCTCCGACGTGCAGGAACGCGCCGTTCGGCTCGCCGTCAAGCACGCCGCGCACCTGGACCCGGCGCCGCTCCGCGACGCGGCCGGCGCCCTGCCCGCCGATCTGCGAGCGCTCCTCGGCGTCGGGGAGCGGCCCGGCGAGAAGGAGGAGGAGGGGCCCGCCCTCCTCGTCGTCCCGGGGCTCCCCCGAGTCGAGTTCCCGCCGCCCATCACCACGGCGGCCGAGCTCGGCGCGGAGTTCGCCCGGCTCGCGGCCGACCCCTACAGTCAGCTCGACCGGCTGGAGACCGAACGGCTGATGGCAGGGCTGGTCGAGCTCACCCACCGGGACCGCGAGGCCGTGCGGGCGGCCCTGACTCCGGTGCCGGTCCGCGAATGGGGATGGAGCGAGAACGACAACCCGCTGGCGTGGCTGTGGGCGGCCATGCAGGCCGTCGCCTCTCCGTCGGCGCCGTCATCCGCGCCCCGTTTTCCGGGGCTCGGCCATATCTCGGTGCCGCACGTGCTGACCCTGCGCCGGGTGGCCGAGCTCGTCACCGCGGCGCGGGCGGACGCCCTGCCGCCGGTGCTGCTGGCCACCCCGACGAGCGCCGACGGCCATGTGGACCCGGCCGAGCTCCTCGCCCGTCTCGAACGGCTGCAAGCCGTGGGTATGGACCCGCCGGACGCCGACCTGCAGCAGGCGTTGCTGCGGATCCCCCGGCGGGTCGACGCCGAGGTCGCCGCGAGGGCCGCCGGGCTCACCACTTCAGCCGGGCGGCTCGTGGCGCGATGGATGTCCGGGGAGGGGCTGGCCGATCCCGTGGTGACGGTCCGGTACAGCTACGTCGTGGGCGCCTCCCGCCGCTGGTTCGACGAGGGGGAGCAGCCGCTGTACTGCTCCAACCCGCGTGCGGCCTCGTTCGTCGCGGCCTCACCGGCCGGGCTCGACCTGGTCGACCCGCTGTGCCGCGATCCCGAGACCTACGTTCACAACCGCGGCGGGTACATGAGCTGGTGGGCCGGGGTCATGCCCTCCCATCGCGAGGTCATCGCGGCCCACGTGCTGCCGTTCTTCGACTGGGACTGGCCGGAGAACAGTCCCGGGCTGCCGATCCTCCACGATCTCGCGCGGGCGGACGGCCCCCTCGGCCCCGCCTTCGCGACCATGCTGGCCTTCCACCTGAACAACGCGGACCCCGCCGAGCGTACGGCGGCCCTGGACCTGCTCCTCGTCCTCGCCGCGGCCGGCGACCTGCCCGCCGCCGACCTGGGAGACCAGCTCGGCCGCCTGGTCGGAAACGACATGGCGACGCTGAGCCGCGTCATCCCGTCGCTGACCGAGGCGGAACGGGCGGGCGCGGGCGCGCAGGTGTGGCGGACCGTCGCGGCGGCCCTTCCGCACGTGCTGCCCGCCGACGGGGAACGGCCGCCCAGCGGCCTGGCCGACCTCATCGCGCTCGGTGTCAGGACCGCTCCCCCCGGCGACACCACGCGGATTCCCGGCCTGGCCGCGATCGCCGCGCGCGGCGGGTCGAGCCGGATGGTCCGCGAGGCGCTCCGCCTCACCCGGCTGCTCTCCCCCTGACGAGGTGAACCCTCCCCCGGGGGACGACGCCCCGGGGACGGCGTACCGGCCGCTCGGTCGCCGGGGGCTCACCACCCGCCGACCGGGACCGGGGGCGGGCCGCCGGGTGGCCGGTCGTTTTGTGAACGTCAAGCAGGTGTCAACCGGTTTGCGGAACTGTGGTGCTTTTCAACCAGAGGCGACCATGAGGAGACCGACACCGATGGACACGAACGAGGCGGCCGTGCCCCCCGCGCAGGGCGGACGACCGCCGATTCTGCCGCCCCGGCCTGGCAGGGGGCTGATCGCCGCTCTGGCGGTCTCCGGGATCTGTGTCCTGATCGCCATGGGCATCGTCCTGGCGAACGGGGGCACCGCCGGTTTCGGCGTCTCGTTCGCCCTGGGGCTGGCACCGCTGCCGATCCTGCTCGCCGCCGTGCTCGCGCTCGACCGGCTGGAGCCCGAACCCCGGCTGAACCTGCTCTTCGCGTTCGCCTGGGGAGCCGGTATCGCGGTGGTCCTCGGCGTCGTCCTGGGGCTGGGCGGCACGACGGTGCTGGTGCGGGCCTTCGAGGTGGGCGAGCAGGCGGCGGATGACATCACCACGGTGGTGGTGGCCCCCGTGGTCGAGGAGGCGCTCAAGGGCGCCGCGCTCCTGTGGCTGATCTGGCGGTGCAGGCGCGAGATCAACGGCCCGACCGACGGCATCATCTACGCGTCCATGGTCGGCCTGGGGTTCGCCACGGTGGAGAACATGATCTACTACTCCGCCGAGTTCACCGAGGCGGGCACGCAGGGGGCGGTGGACCTCTTCGTGCTGCGGGGGCTGGTCTCGCCGCTCGGGCATCCCCTCTTCACCTCGATGATCGGGCTCGGCGTCGCCTACGCGGTCACCGCGCGCCGCAGGGGCGCCTTCCTGGCCGTCCCGCTGGGCTACCTCGGCGCCGTACTCCTGCACGGCCTGTGGAACGGGTCCGCGACGCTGGGGGCGCTGCCCGCCCTCGGGGCCGTCTACCTCCTGGAGCTGGTCGTCATCTGCGCGCTCGTCGTCGTCACCGTACGGGAGCGGCGGCGGCTGGCGGCCATGATGGGCGTGTACCTGCCCGCCTACCTGCCGACCGGCCTGGTCACGCCGCACGACATCGGCATGCTCGGCTCGCTGGGCACCCGAAGGCAGGCCCGCCGGTGGGCCAGGAAGATCAGGGCGGGCCGCGCGATGTCCGACTACCAGCAGGCCGCGACCGAGCTGGTCATGCTGCATCAGCGCGCCGAGCGCGACGGCACCGACCCCGGGGAGCTCGCCGCCGAGCGCGACGCCCTGCTGGCGGTCATGGCGCGGTCGCGGGAGAGCTTCGCGCCGCGCTTCCCGTCACAGCCACAGCCCGCGTAGGACGGCGTACGAGCTCACCGGCCCACCTCCCCGGCCGCCGCGAGGTCACCGAACGCCTGGCGGAGAGAGGTACGCCCCTGGCGGGGGCGCCGGTTGTGGGCTACCGTACTTGACGTGATCGTCAAGTCTGAGACCCTCGGCAGCCGGGGGCGGCGCACCCGGGCGGCGCTCGTCCAGGCGGGGCGGGAGGCGTTCGAGGAGCGGGGCTACGACGCCGTGCGCGTCGACGACGTCTGCGCCCGCGCCGGGGTCTCGCACGGCACCTTCTACACCTACTTCGGCTCGCGCGAGGAGCTGTTCCGCGAGGTGGCGGCGACCGTGGTGGGCGAGATGTTCACCGCCAGCGTGGTCGGGCCGGCCGCCCCCGGCGACCCGTACGCCCGCATCGAGGCCGCCAACCTGCTCTACCTGCGCGCGTGGGCCGCCAACTCCCGGCTGGTACGGATGCTGGAGCAGGTCGCGGTCACCGACGAGAGCTTCCGCGGCCTCCTGCTCGAGCTGCGCGAGGTCTTCGTGCGGAGGGGCGCGGAGGGGCTGCGGCGCCTGCAGGAGCAGGGGCTGGCCGACCCGTCGCTGGATCCCCGGCTGACCGCCGTGATGCTGGGCGGGATGGTCGAGCACTTCGCCCACGTCTGGCTGGACCTCGGCGAACACGCCGACGAGCGGACCGCCGTCGCGACGCTCTCCACGCTCTGGGCCCGGGCCATCGGCCTGACACCGGCTCCGGCGGGGGGCCCCGCGCCGGTACGAACACCGTCGTCGCCGTCACAAGCACAAGCACCGACGCCGACGAGCCGGATCGTCGATGTGACGTCCGTGTCAACCAAGGGAGCGGGTTCATGAGCCGCCTGGACACCTCCGGTGACGACTACCTGGCGCGGCGCGAGGCGATGCTCGCCAAGCTGGCCGAGCTCGACGCCGAGCACGCCAGGGCCGTGGCGGGCGGCGGCGGGAAGTACGTCGACCGGCACCGAGCGCGGGGCAAGCTCCTGGCCAGAGAGCGGATCGAGCTGCTCGTCGATCCCGACTCGGCGTTCCTGGAGCTCTCGCCGCTGGCGGCCTGGGGCAGCGACTTCCCCGTCGGGGCGAGCGTGGTCACCGGGATCGGGGTGGTCGAGGGTGTCGAGTGCGTGCTCGTCGCCAACGACCCGACCGTGCGGGGCGGCTCGTCCAACCCGTGGACGATGCGCAAGACGCTCAGGGCGGCCGACATCGCCCTCGAGAACCGGCTGCCGCTGATCAACCTGGTGGAGTCGGGCGGGGCCGACCTGCCGACCCAGAAGGAGATCTTCATCCCCGGCGGCCGGATCTTCCGCGACCTGACCCGCCTGTCGGCGGCCGGGATCCCCACGATCGCCCTGGTCTTCGGCAACTCCACGGCCGGTGGGGCGTACGTGCCGGGGATGAGCGACCACGTGGTCATGGTCAAGGAGCGCGCGAAGGTCTTTCTCGGCGGGCCGCCGCTGGTCAAGATGGCCACCGGGGAGGAGGCCGACGACGAGTCGCTGGGTGGTGCCGAGATGCACGCGCGTGTCAGCGGCCTGGCCGACTACCTCGCCGCCGACGAGCACGACGCGCTGCGGATCGGGCGGCGGATCGTCAGGGGCCTGAACCGGCGCGGGTCCGGCGTCTCCCCCGGCGCCGTGCGCGAGCCGCTGTACGACGAGGACGAGCTGCTGGGCATCGTGCCGGAGGACCTGAAGATCCCGTTCGACCCGCGCGAGGTGATCGCGCGGGTGGTGGACGGCAGCGAGTTCGACGAGTTCAAGCCCCTGTACGGCGGGAGCCTGGTGACCGGGTGGGCCCGCCTGCACGGCCATCCGATCGGGATCCTGGCCAACGCCCGGGGCGTGCTGTTCAGCGAGGAGGCGCAGAAGGCGGCGCAGTTCATCCAGCTCGCCAACCAGGTCCGCGTCCCGCTGGTCTTCCTGCAGAACACCACCGGCTACATGGTCGGCAAGGACTACGAGCAGGGCGGCATCATCAAGCACGGCGCCATGATGATCAACGCGGTGTCCAACTCGTCCGTCCCGCACATCACGATCGTCATGGGCGCCTCGTACGGGGCGGGCAACTACGGGATGTGCGGCAGGGCCTACGACCCCCGATTCCTGTTCACCTGGCCCAGCGCCAAGTCGGCCGTGATGGGGCCAGCCCAGCTCGCCGGGGTGCTGTCCATCGTCGGCCGGGCCGCCGCCCAGGCGCGCGGCCAGGTCTACGACGAGGAGGGCGACGCGGCGATGCGGCAGCTGGTCGAGGCCCAGATCGAGGCCGAGTCGCTGCCGTTCTTCCTGTCCGGCCGCCTCTACGACGACGGCGTGATCGACCCCCGCGACACCCGGACGGTCCTGGGCCTGTGCCTGTCCGCCGTCGGCGACACCGTCGACAAAGCCGCCTTCGACAACGACACCGCCCCGCGGCCCTCGGGCTTCGGCGTCTTCCGGATGTGACCATGCCCATGCCCATGACCATGCCCGTCCCGCCGATCCGCCGCCTGCTCGTCGCCAACCGGGGTGAGATCGCCCGCCGCGTCTTCCGTACCTGCCGCGACCTCGGCATCGAGACCGTCGCGGTCTTCTCCGACGCCGACGCGGACGCGCCGCACGTGGCCGAGGCCGACCACGCCGTACGGCTGGGCGGGGTCAGGCCCGCCGACACCTACCTGTCGGTGGAGAAGGTCATCGAAGCGGCCCGCGCGTCGGGCGCCGACGCGGTCCATCCCGGGTACGGCTTCCTGTCGGAGAACGCCGCCTTCGCGCGGGCCGTACCGGAGGCCGGGCTGACCTGGGTCGGCCCTCCGGCCGGGGCCGTCGCCGCGATGGGCTCCAAGATCGAGGCCAAGGCGCTGATGGCCGGGGCCGGGGTCCCGGTGCTGCCGGGTTTCGTCGCGGGACCCGGCTACTCGGCGGACGACCTGGAAGGCGACCTGGACGCCGTGTTCACCCGGATGGGCGGGACGGCCTCCGGATGGGCCGTACCCCTGCTGGTGAAGGCGTCGGCCGGTGGCGGCGGGCGCGGGATGCGCGTCGTGCGGCTCACCGACGACCTGCCCGAGGCGGTCGAGTCGGCGCGCCGGGAGGCGGCGTCGGCGTTCGGGGACGGCACGGTGTTCGTCGAGCCCCTGCTGGAGGGCGCCCGGCACATCGAGGTGCAGATCCTGGCCGACGGGCACGGGACGGTGTGGGCGCTGGGCGAGCGGGAGTGCTCGATCCAGCGGCGGCACCAGAAGGTGGTCGAGGAGACCCCGTCCCCGGCGATCTCCCCCGCGATGCGGGCGCGGCTCCTCGACGCGGCGGTCACCGCCGCGCGGGCCATCGGCTACGTCGGCGCCGGGACCGTCGAGTTCCTCGTCAGGGACGAGACGGTCGCCTTCCTGGAGATGAACACCCGCCTGCAGGTGGAGCACCCGGTGACCGAGTGCGTCCACGGCGTCGACCTCGTCGAGTGGCAGCTGCGGATCGCCGAGGGCGCCCGGCTCCCCGCGTCGCCGCCCGAACCGTCCGGGCACGCCGTCGAGGTGCGCCTGTACGCCGAGGACCCGGCCCGCGACTGGCTTCCGCAGAGCGGCGTCCTGCACCGCTTCGAGGTTCCCGGGGTGGACGCCCGCTTCGCGCCCGTACCCGGCGGGCGCCACGGGCTGCGGCTGGACTCCGGCGTCGAGGACGGCTCGGAGATCGGCGTCCACTACGACCCGATGCTCGCCAAGGTCGTCTCGTACGGCGCGAGCCGCCCCGACGCCGTGCGCAGGCTGGCCGCCGCGCTGGCGGGCGCGAGGATCCACGGCCTCGTCACCAACCGGGACCTGCTGGTCGAGGTCCTGCGCCACCCGGCGTTCCTGGCCGGGGACACCCACACCGGTTTCCTGGAGGAGCACGGGCTCACCGGGTCCCCCGCGCCCGGCCGGGAACGGCCGGAGCTCGCGCGCCTGTCCGCCCTCGCCGCCGCGCTCGCGGGGGCGGCGGCCAACCGGGCGGCGGCGACCGTGCAGGCGGGACTGCCGAGCGGGTGGCGCAACGTGGTGTCGCAGCCGCAGCGCGCCGCCTTCGCGGAGGCCGAGATCTCGTACCGGATCACCAGGGACGGCCTGCGGGCGGAGGGGTTTCCCGATACGGTCCTGGTCGGTGCGACGCCCTCGCTCGTGGTGCTGGAGACCTCGGGCGTGCGGCACCGGTTCGCCGTCGCCCGCTACGACGACGTGACGCACGTGGACTCCCCCCTCGGTTCCGTACGGCTCACCCCGCTGCCCCGCCTGCCGGAACCGGTGGAACACGTGCTGCCCGGCTCCCTGGTGGCGCCCATGCCCGGTACGGTGCTGCGGGTCGACGTCAAGGCCGGCGAGACCGTCGGGGCGGGGCAGGTGGTCGTGGTGCTCGAGGCCATGAAGATGGAGCACCGGATCGCCGCGCCCGCGCCGGGCACGGTGGCGGCGGTGAACGTGACGCCGGGCCGCCAGGTCGAGGCGGGGGCCGTGCTGGCCGTGATCGAGGAGCAGACGTGACCGCCTCCCCCGGTTCCCGGGAGCCGGGAGGGGGTCTCGACGACGGAAGGACCGAGATGAAGAGCGACGGGGGCTGGCCGGTGGAACGCCTGGTGCGCAGGGAGGTGTCCGGCGGGGTGGCGACGATCACCCTCGACTCCCCCCGCAACCGCAACGCGCTGTCGGTGCGGCTGCTGGGCGACCTGGAGGACCGGCTCAACTGGGCGCTGGCCGAGGAGAGCGTCCGGGTGATCGTGCTCACCGGGACCGGGCCGGTGTTCTGCGCGGGCGCCGACCTGAAGGAGCAGCGGGTCGCGCCGGGCGGCGCGCACGAGGCGCCGGTGACCGCGTCGTTCCCGGAGATCATGAGCCTGATCTGGGAGAGCCCGAAGCCGGTCGTCTGCAGGCTGAACGGCACGGCGCGGGCCGGGGGGCTCGGCCTGGTGGCGGCGTGCGACTTCGCGATCGCCCCCGACTCCGCGTCGTTCGCGTTCAGCGAGGTGCGGCTCGGCGTGGTGCCCGCGATGATCTCGGTGACCGTGCTGCGGCGGCTCGACCCGCGCGCCGCCGCCGAGTACCTGCTCACCGGTGAGACGTTCGACGCCGCCCGCGCCGCGGAGATCGGGCTGCTCACCCGCGCCGTGCCCGAGGAGGAGCTGGACGCGACCGTCGCCCACTACACCGGCATGCTGCTGCGCGGCGGCCCCGAGGCTCTCGCCCTCACCAAGCAGCTGGTGCGGACCGTGCCCGGACTGAGCGTCGAGGAGGGCATGCGCCAGATGGCCGAGCTGTCCGCGCGGCGGTTCACCTCCGCCGAGGGGCAGGAGGGGATCGCCGCCTTCATGGAGAAGCGGCCCGCGTCGTGGATCCCCGCGCCGGAGGCGAGCTGATGCCGTACGGCGAAGCGGGGGCGCGCGGCGAAGCGTCCGTGGCGTCCGTGGCGTCCGTGGCGTCCGTGGCGTCCCGGCCCGAGGAGGGCTGATGCTGCGCGTCGCCAACTGCTCCGGCTTCTACGGTGACCGGCTGTCGGCCGCCAGGGAGATGGTGGAGGGCGGCCCCATCGACGTGCTCACCGGCGACTGGCTCGCCGAGCTGACCATGCTGATCCTGGCCGGGAACCGGATGAAGGGCCGCCCCGGCTACGCGCCGACCTTCCTCAAGCAGCTGGAGGAGGTCCTCGGGACGTGCCTGGAGCGGGGCGTCAGGATCGTCTCCAACGCGGGCGGGCTGGATCCTGCCGGGTGCGCCGAGGCCGTACGCGAGCTGGCCGGGCGCCTCGGGCTGCCGGTGAGGGTCGCCCACGTCGCCGGCGACGACCTGACCGGCCACGACCTGGGCGGCGCCCCCAACGCGGACACCGGCGAGCCGCTGCCCGCCCCCGCCCTGACCGCCAACGCCTACCTGGGAGGCCGCCCGATCGCCGCCGCCCTGTCGGCCGGGGCGGACGTGGTGGTGACCGGCCGCGTCACGGACGCCGCCCTGGTCACCGGGCCGGGAATCTGGCGGTACGGGTGGGGCCCTGACGACCTCGACGCGCTGGCCGGTTCGGTGGTCGCCGGGCACGTCATCGAGTGCGGCTGCCAGGCGACCGGCGGCAACTACGCGTTCTTCGGCGAGGTGCCCGACCCGGCGCGCTGCGGGTTCCCGCTGGTGGAGCTGGAGGCCGACGGATCCAGCGTGGTCACCAAGCACCCGGGGACCGGGGGGCTGGTCTCGGTGGGCACGGTCACCGCGCAGCTGCTGTACGAGATCGGGTCGCCCCGCTACCTCGGGCCCGACGTGGTCGCGCGCTTCGACACGATCCGGCTGGAGCAGGAGGGCCCCGACCGGGTCCGCGTCTCGGGGGTGCGCGGCGAGGCCCCTCCCGGCACGCTCAAGGTCGCCGTCAACTACCTGGCGGGCTACCGCAACACGATGACGCTCGTCCTGACCGGCCTGGACATCGAGGCCAAGGCCCGGCTGGCCGAGGAGGCCATCTGGTCGCGGGTGCCGAAGGAGTCGTTCGACGAGGTCCACGTGGAGCTCACACCGCTCGCCGGGACCGCCCTGCTGCGCGTCACCGTGATGGACGCCGACCGGCGGAGGGCGGGGCGCGCCTTCTCCTCGGCCGTGGTCGAGACCGGCCTGGCGAGCTATCCCGGCTTCTACGGCCTCACCCCGCCCGGAGACGCCTCGCCGTACGGGGTCTACTGGCCCACGCTCGTCCCGGCGGAGACGGTGCGGGCCCGCGTCTGGCTCGACGGCCGCGAGCTCGCCGCCGTACCCGGCACAGGCGGCGCACCCGGCGCACGTGACCTGTCCGAAGTGTCCGGCACACCGGATGTGACGACCGCGCGGGTGGCGAGCGGCGGCGAGACCGCGGGCCACGGGGGCGACACCGACACCGACACAGACGCCGACACCGCCCCGCACGACGAGCGCGGCGACGGTGAGACCGCGCGGGTCGCGCTGGGCGCGATCGTGGGCGCCCGCTCGGGGGACAAGGGCGGCAACGCCAACCTGGGGGTCTGGGTCCGTACGGCGGAGCAGTTCGGGTGGCTGGAGGGCTACCTGACGGTCGAACGCCTGGCGGGACTCCTGCCGTTCACCGCCGGCCTGAAGGTCGAGCGCTTCGAGCTGCCCAACCTGCTCGCCCTCAACTTCGTCGTGCACGGCCTTCTCGGCCGGGGCGTGGCCGCGAGTCCCCGTCTCGACGCCCAGGCCAAGGCCCTCGGGGAGGAACTCCGCGCCGGGCTCGCCGACATCCCGCGACGCCTCCTCTGAGCCGACATCCCGCGACGCCTCCTCTGAGCCGACATCCCGCGACGCCTCCTCTGACTCGCCGGCGCGACTCCGGTCCGCCGCCACGACGGCGCTCGCATCGATCCTCCGTCTCGCCGGGGAGGGGTCGCCTCATCCGCGCAGACCCGCCAGGGGCACCGAGAGCACGACGGGCGCCTACCTTGACGCGATGGACGCCATCCCGCTGGGCTCCCCCGCGCCGAGGACGCCCCCGCGACGCGTCCTCGCCGCGCTCGGGCCGCGGATGCTCGCCCTGGCCGCCGAGCGGACCCTCGGCGCCCACCCCTACTTCGTGCCGGTGGAGCACACCCACCGGGCGAGGGAGATCATGGGTCCCGGCGCCTTCCTCGCGGTCGAGCAGGCCGTCGTGCTGGACACCGACCTCACGAGGGCCCGCGAGGTCGCCAGAGGACACCTGGGTCCCTACATCGGCATGGCCGCCCACCAGATCGCCAGCCTGCGCAGGCTGGGCTTCGGCGACGACGACCTGGCGGACGGCGGGAGCGACCGCCTGGTCGACGCGATCGTCGCCTACGGGGACGCCGACGTCATCGCCGGGCGCGTCCGGGCCCACCTGGACGCGGGCGCGGACCACGTGTGCCTGCAGGTCCTGACCGCCACCCCCGCGGCGCTCCCCATGCGTGAGTGGCGCGAACTGTCCGCCCTGGCCACGGCCGGCTGACCACGGCCCGCCGGGCGGGTCATCACCCGGCCGGTGCGCCGCGAGCACGTGGGCGACGAGCCGGAAAAGCCCACCCGATGTCCGGAAACGGGTTCTCGCGGCGCGGGCGCCGCCTCCGCCGACGCGGACGCCGTTCCCGCCGGAGCGGGAGACTATTGACCGTCGCGAACGGGAATCATAGATTCGCCCCACCTAGAACATCATTCGGTCAAGGAGGGCGCATGACGTCCACGCACATCGACGTCACCGCGATCGACTTCGACGTGCTCGGTGCGTGGATGGACGCGCGGGGGCTGCCGGAAGGGCCGTTCGAGCGGGTCGCGCCGGTGACGGGCGGGACGCAGAACGTCATGGTGCGCTTCGAGCGGGGCGGGGCGTCGTACGTGCTGCGCAGGCCGCCGTTGCACCCGCGCGCCAGGAGCAACGAGGTGCTCCGCCGGGAGGCGAGGGTGCTCGCGGTCCTGCGCGACACGCCGGTGGCGGCGCCGCGCCTGGTCGCGGCCTGCACCGACGAGAGCGTCATGGGCGCGGTCTTCTACCTGATGGAGCCGGTCCGGGGGTTCAACGCCACCGTCGAGCTGCCCGAGCCGCACGCCGGCGACCCCGCGATCCGGCACCGGATGGGACTGGAGGCGGCCTCGGCGCTGGCCGACCTCGGGCGGGTGGACCACGGCGCGCTCGACGGGTTCGGCCGCCCCGAGGGGTTCCTGGAGCGGCAGGTGCCCCGCTGGATGGGCGAGCTGGACGGCTACGGAGCCCTGGAGGGATATCCGGGACCCGACATCCCGGGGCTGGCGGAGACCGCGGGCTGGCTGGAGCGCAACCGGCCGAAGGAGTTCACCCCGGGGATCATGCACGGCGACTACCACCTGGCCAACCTCATGTTCGCCTGCGACGGGCCCCGGGTGGCCGCGATCGTCGACTGGGAGATGTGCACGGTGGGCGACCCGCTGCTGGACCTGGGATGGCTGCTGGCCACCTGGCCGGCCCCCGACGGCGTGGGGGTGATCTCCGGCGGGGTCACCGGGCTGGCCACGGCCGCCGAGCTCGTCAACTGCTACGCGGCCCTGTCCGACCGGGATCTGTCGGCCGTCGACTGGTACGCGGTGATGGCCTGCTTCAAGCTCGGCATCGTCCTGGAGGGCACGCACGCCCGCGCCTGCGCGGGCAAGGCTCCCAAGGAGATCGGGGACCTGCTCCACGCCACCACGCTGAACCTGTTCGCCCGCGCCCGGACGTTCATGTGACATGCGATGGAATCGGCGTCGGCGCTCCCGGCCGGCGCCCGGCCGCGGCCCGGCGGGACGATGCCGTGGTCGACGGCCGAGGCGCGGGCGGTGCCCGCACGAGCGGGGAAAACTTGACTGCTCGTTCCAGATAAGGCTAGCTTGGACGACATGGCACGGGTGAGGGAGTTCGACACGGAGGCCGCGCTGGAAGCGGCGATGTTCGTCTTCCGGCACAAGGGCTACGAGGGCACCTCGGTGCAGGACCTGGTCGACGCCACCGGGGTGGGCCGCGGCTCCCTCTACGCGGCGTTCGGCAGCAAGGAGGGCGTGTATCAGGCGGTGCTGGACCGCTACCGGGAGCGGTACGCGCTCCCCCTGGTCGATCTGCTGCGCAGCGGCACCCCGGCACGGGAGCTGATCCGCGACATCCTGGTCGACCTGGTGGAGACCATCCTGCGGGACGGGCGTGAGCAGACCTGCCTGATCGTCAGCGCCGCGACCGAGCGGCTGTGCCACGACCCCGAGGTGTCCGCGCGGGTGGGGGCGACGACCTCGCTGCTGGAGGACGAGCTGACCGAGGCGATCAGAGCGGCCCAGAACCGCGGTGAGCCGGTCGGCGTCCGTGATCCCCGCGACTCGGCGAGGTTCCTCATGACCCTCATCCACGGGTTACGTGTCACGGGGGCGATCAACCCCGACCGCCGGTACCTGATGAGCGTCGTGGAGGCGGCCCTGGGCTGCCTCGACTGATGTTTTCACGGCCCGAATCTGTAACGATCATTCAAGATATTCGCCGTCGGTGGACAGGAAGAGACGACATCGGCACACCCCGTTCGCCACAGGCGGCCGGGCATCACCCTAGGAGCATCATGAACATCGGCGTCGGCATCATCGGGGCGAGCACCGGCGGCTGGGCCGCCATCAGCCACGTTCCCGCGCTCAAGGCCCTCCCGGGCTACGAGTTGCGCGCCATCAGCACGTCACGCCGCACGTCCGCCGACCTGGCCGCCAAGGAGTTCGACGTCCCGGCGGCCTTCGACGACCCCGCGGACCTGATCGCCCACCCCGGAGTGGATCTGGTGGTGGTGTCGGTCAAGGTGCCCCACCACCACGCGCTGATCTCCGCGGCGCTGGCGGCGGGGAAGATGGTCTACAGCGAGTGGCCCCTCGGCGTCGGCACCGACGAGGCGGCCGACCTGGCCACCCGGGCCGAGGCCGCGGGGGTCCGCACGGTGATCGGGCTGCAGGGCGGCTTCCTTCCGGCGATCCGCCACACCCGTGACCTGGTCGCGGACGGCTACGTCGGGAAGGTGCTCGGCACGACACTGGTCGGATCGGGCCTGGCCTGGGGCCCCGTGACCGACCGTGCGCACGCCTACCTCTACGACGCCGCCGCCGGCGCGACGCCCCTGACCGCGTCGGCGCTGCACGCCCTGGAGGCGGTGAACGCCGTGCTCGGCGAGCTCACGACCGTCTCGGCCAACCTGGTCACCAGCCTCACGCAAGCACAGGTGATCGACGACGGCTCCACCATCCCGGTGACGGTGGCCGACCAGGTGTCCGTCACGGGCACCTTCCGCGGCGGTGCCGCCCTCTCGCTGTTCTACCGGGGCGGCGTCTCCCGCGGCGACAACTTCCACTGGGAGATCAACGGCACCGACGGCGACCTCGTCCTGACCGCGCCCGGCGTCAACGGCAACCTCCAGGCGCTGGACCTGCGACTGCGGGGAGGCCGGGGCGACGCCCAGGCGCTCGCCGACATCGCCCTGCCCGACAGCCTCTTCCATCCGGTCCCGCGCGACCTGCCCGCGACGGCGCAGGGCGTGGCCCAGGTGTACGCGCGCTTCGCCCGGGATCTGCGCGAGGGCACGCACACCGTGCCCGGCTTCGACCACGCGCTGCGGCGGCACCGGCTCGTCGACACGATCGAGCGGGCCTCCCGCACGGGAACCGCCCAGACTCCGGCCCCGGCGTAGGGGCGCCGCCCGGGCGTCCTCCGTCGCGGGAACACCTCGCCCATCAGGTCCGCCGGGTTGTTCCCGGCCTGCGCCTCAGCACCCCCTGCCCCCTGCTCCGGCACCGGTCCGCCCCCTTGAAACCTTCATGCAACCTTTCGCGCCCCAGGATTGCTCGCAATTGCTTCAAGAATGTGGTTCGGGGAAGGATTCAGTCATGCGTCTCCGGTTTCTTGGCTCCACCTCCGAGGCGGGGGCCTGTCCCTCCCTCTACGAGACCGACCGCGGGACCATCGTGGTGCAGGGCCTCCGGGTGACCGACGCGGCGGCGCTGGCCGATCTGCGCCACGTCCTGGACGGCGAAACCGCCGTCGAGGTACCGCGCGAGCTTCTCGTGGACATCGCGCGCCGAGTACTTTCTGTAAATGTTGGTCACGATTAGGAGTGCTCTCTGGCTTGATCCACATTCTCGGGTCTAGCGTCGTGCGCACCATGCGGGAGGTGACGTGGGCACGCTGGGAGCACAGGCGGACGGCGGCCGCGCCATCCGGCTCGCGCGAACGGCCGAGGAGATCGTGTGACCGGGTTCCAGCAGGCCAGAACCGAACTCGGGGTGCGGCTACGGCACCTGCGTGAGGCCGCCCACCTGTCGGGCAAGGAGCTGGCCGAGCGGTTGAGATGGCAGGCGTCCAAGGTCTCCCGGATCGAGAACGCCCGCCAGACCGCGACCGAGGACGACGTCACCCGGTGGGCGCAGGCCGTGGACGCCTCCCCCGAGATCGCCGGGGAGCTGGTGGAGCAGGCCGCGAGCCTCCTGGGCCGCCAGGACTCCTGGCGGCAGCGGCACCGCAGCGGGCTGGCGGCGCTCCAGGAGGACATCCGCGACGTGGAGGCGCGGACTACCCAGCTACGGGTGTTCGAGCCCGGCGTGATCATCGGGCTGCTGCAGACCACCGAGTACGCCAGGAGCATCTTCACCCGGATCAAGCGCCTCTACCAGGCGCCCGACGAGATCGACGCGGCCATCCGGGTGCGCATGCAGCGCCAGGACATCCTCTACGACCAGAGCAAGCGGTTCAGGTTCGTCATGCCGGAGGCGGCGCTGCGCCACCGGCTCGCCCCGCTGGACGTGATGCGCGGGCAGCTCGACCGGTTGCTGGCGGTGACGGCGCTGCCGAACGTGGAGTTCGGCGTGATCCCCTTCGAGGCGTCCCTGCCCTCGGCGCTGCTCAACGGCTTCTGGATGTACGACGACGACCACGTGGCGGTGCCGACCAGGACGAGGGACCTGCTGCTGCGCGACCCGGAGGACGTCGCCTTCTACGCGCGCACCTTCGAGGAACTCTGCGAGGTCGCGGCCTTCAGGGAGGGCGCCAGATCGGTGATCGTCCGAGTACTCAGCGATTTCTCCGGACAATCAGCCGACCAAACACCGCAATTGCTTGATTAGCATCCCAAGATCGTGCAATTCTCTGTCGAGACGGAGGTGACGCACGATGCTGGACACGCTGTCTTGTCTCGAGAGACTCGTTGCCGCGATACGACTGCACGCCGACCTTTCCGTGCAACGGATCTCGTTCGGCGATCCCGCCTACGTCTACGTCCGCAACCGCTTCAGCAGCACCCTGGCCGAGACCGTGACCTGCTCCCCGGACGGCGGCTTCATCACGTCGTGGGGTTACCGGCTCGGCAGCAGCGAGAACATCGACGACGCCGCGGCCCGGCTGGCCTTCCTGCTCGCCGCCCTGCCCACCCCCCGGGCCTGACCGCCCGGACACGCCGCGACGGCCGGAAGCCGGACGAGGCTTCCCTCCTCTCAGGTCCGCGTGGTGTAACGGGCGGGTGTGGTGCCGACGTGCCGGGTGAAGTGCCGGGTCAGGTGCGCCTGGTCGTGGAAGCCCACGCTCGTGGCCACCTCGGCCGGCCGCCGGCCGCTCAGCAGGGCCCGGCGCGCGTGTTCGACGCGTCTGCCCGTGAGGTAGGCGTGCGGCGGCAGGCCGTAGGTCTGCTTGAAGCACCGGATCAGGTGGGTCGGGTGAGCGTGCAGGACGGCGGCGGCCTCCTGCAGTGACAGGCCCTCCCGGACGCGCGCGTCCAGCAGTTCACGCAGCCCGGCGGCCAGGCGGTGCGCCTCACGGCCGGGTGTGCGAGGCCGCGACGCCTCGAGATGGAACCGCAGCCGCTCCGCGACGAACGACAGGCGTGATCCGGCCTCGAACTCCTCCCCCGGCCGGCCGAGGGCGGCGTGCAGCCGGTGGATGCGGTGACGCAGGAGCGGATCGGCGACGATCGGAGCGTCCACCGCCCTGCCTGTCAGGTGTTCCGGAAGCACGCCGGTGTCCAGGTAGAGGACTTTCTTGCGGAAGCCGGCGGGGGTGACGGTCCTGCCGTCGTGCGGGACACCCGGCGGCAGGAGCACGACGGCGGCGGCGGGGTCGGCGGCGCCGTGCCGGTGACGATCCAGCCCGAAGTCGACCGCCCCGGCATCGAGGATCATGAGATCCCACGTGTCGTGCGTATGGGCCGGGTAGGCGTGGTCGGTGAAGTGCGCGTGGAAGACCTCGGCGATGCCGGCGACAGGCGGCCGCCACGCCCTGATCGTCGGCGGCGGTCGGCGGGCGGTCATGCCAGAAACGTACAAGACGGACGGCCTGCGCGTGGGCCACGCTCGTCACATCGGCCACCGCCCCGGCCGGGGCGGTCCTGTTCGAAAGGTGGCAGCGAGTTGTCCGTTTCCCTGGATCCCGTCAACATCGTCCGCGCGCTGGACCGGTTCGGCGAGTTGTGGACGCAGAAGAAGATCGCCGACCTCAACGACTACGAGATCAAGCTCGCCAAGCTCAAGGGGGAGTTCGTCTGGCACACCCACCCGGAGACCGACGAGCTGTTCCTGGTCATCAGCGGCCGGCTCACCATCCGGCTCGGAGAGGGGGACGTCGTCCTCGGGCCCGGCGAACTGTACGTGGTGCCCCGCGGTGTCGAGCACTGCCCGGTGGCCGAGGAGGAGACGGCCATCCTGCTCGTGGAGCCCGCCGGCACGCTCAACACCGGTGACGCGGGAGGTCCGATGTCCAAGGCAGCCGAATCCCTCGGCTAGGGCCGCGAGGCCACGGTCCTCGTCGCCGTGACCGGCCTCGACGCGGGTCCTAGGAGGACTCGGCCGGCGCGTCGGGGAAGTCGGAGAGGGCGAGGCCGACCTCTCGGGCGGCGGCGACCCGGGCGTGGTGGAGCATCCTGCTCCGCGACATGTTGCCGGTGTGCAGGGTGTACCGGACCACGAGACCGTCGAGCATGCCGTCGATCCGCTCGGCCGAGCCCAGGGGGTCGTCGCAGGTGAACTCGCCCGAGGCAACGCCGTCGGAGATCACCTGGCTGAGAATCTCGATCCAGGCGCCCTCCAGCTCCAGCAGGATGGTGCGGACGTGCTCCTCGCGCACCCCGACGGCCCAGGCGTCGACCCAGAGGATCCAGCTCTGGTCGGAGCGGGAGGCCGGGATGTAGAAGCGCAGGACCCGGTCGAGGAGCTGGACGGCGGTGCCGGGGCCCGCGACGATCTCCTTCAGCCGCTGGATCTCGGAGTCGCTGGTGCTGCGGAGCATCTCGGTGATGAGATCGTCCTTGGTGGCGAAATGGTAGTGGATCAGCCCACCGCTCACGTTCGTCGCCCTGGCGATGTCGGCGACGCGGGTGCTGGCCAGCCCGCGCTCCAGCACGACCCGCCTGGCGGCTTCAAGGAGCTCCGCTCGGCGCTGGTCGGCCTGGTCGGCGCGGCTGCTGCGCGCTCCTCCTCCGCTGTGCACGGCGCAAGACTACAGCAGCGTGGGGTCACCGCCCCACTACTCCTGATTGGCCAATCAGTCAATAGTTTCGCCCCGGTCTCACCGGCCGTATCCGGTCACCGTACGAGCGGCTCACGCGCCCGCGGCGGGGGACCGGGTGGGAGAGCCGGGCAGGCGGAGGCGGGCGAGGGTGCCACCCCCGGCGGCGTTCTCCAGGTTCACCTCTCCCCCGGCGTCGCGCACGGCCTTGGCCACGATGGCCAGCCCCAGTCCCGAGCCGGGCATGCTGCGGGCCGAGGACGACCGCCAGAACCGGTCGAACACGTACGGCAGCTCCTCCTCCGGGATGCCGGGGCCGTGGTCCCTGACAGTCAGCTCGCCGTCACGCAGCCGCACGCTCACCGGATCGGCCCGGTCCGCCGAGAACTTCACCGCGTTGTCCAGCAGGTTCACCACGGCCCGCTCCAGGGCGGCCTGGTCGCCGCGCAGGTACCAGGGACTCAGCTCCACCTCGACCGCGGTGTCGGGGGCGCGCAGCCGGGCCCTGCGCACGGCCGCCTCGACGGCGTCGTGGAAGGCGACCTCGACGTGCGGCTCGTGCTCGTCCTCCGAGCGCGAGAGCTGGAGCAGGTCCCCGACGAGCGTGGACATCTCCTCGAACTGGGCCTTGAGGTTGGCCAGCAGCCTGCGCTTGGGAGCGGCGTCGAGGGGGCGTCCGGCGTTCTCGCTGCGCAGCAGCAGGTCGATGTTGGTGCGCAGGCTGGTGAGCGGGGTGCGCAGCTCGTGCCCCGCGTCGGCGATCAGCCGTCGCTGGCGCTCGCGGGACCCGGCCAGCGCGGTGGTCATCGCGTTGAAGGAGACGCCGAGCCTGGCGATCTCGTCGGTGCCCTCGACCGGGATCCTGGTGTCGAGGTCCTCGGTCCTGGCGACGTACTCGACGGCCTCGGTCAGGCGGCCGACGGGACGCAGCGCCGTACGGGAGACGAGCAGCCCGGCGGAGGCGGCGCCGAGCACGCCGAGCGCGGTGACCCCCGCGAGGATCCAGGCGAGCGCGGCGAGGGTGGAGCGGACCTCCTCCAGGGACCGGGACTCCATGACCGCGAGACCCGGGCGGACGTTCCTCGTCATCACCCGGACCTCCTCGCCCCCGTCGGTCACGCCGTTCCTCAACGCCCGCCCGCCCAGGGGGCCGTGGGTCAGGGCCAGGTCCGCCGGGGTGACCCTGACGGGGGTGGAACCCGCCACGCACCTCCCGCCGTCGGCGTAGACCAGCTGGATGGGCGGCAGGCGGGACGGCAGCCTGCGACCGGCGATCTCTCCCCGGTCTCCCGGGACCCCCGGGACTCCCTGCCCTCGCGGCCCCCCCGGACAGTACGGCCCGATCCACTCCATGCCCTGCGGCCGTCCCTCCAGCGAACCGTCCACCTGCCGCAGCAGCTCGGCCCGCACGACGAACCAGCACAGCGCCGCGCACACCGCGATCGCCAGCGCCACGGCCGCCGCCACCAGCAGGGTCAGCCGGGAGCGCAGGGAGCGGCGACCGTTCACGCGGAGGCCCGCAGCACGTAGCCGACGCCCCGGACGGTGTGGATCAGCCGGGGGCGCCCGCCGATCTCGGTCTTGCGGCGCAGGTACATGACGTAGACGTCGAGGGAGTTGGAGGACGGCTCGAAGTCGAAGCCCCACACCTCGCCGAGGATCTGCTCGCGGGTGAGCACCTGGCGGGGGTGGACCATGAGCAGCTCCAGCAGCAGGTACTCGGTGCGGGTCAGCTCCAGCGGCTCGCCGGCCCGGGTGACCTCGCGGCCGGCGACGTCCATCCGCAGGTCGCCGAAAGTCAGGACCGCGTCGTCCTCGGCCGCGGGCGCGCTCAGGGCGCCGCGCCGCAGCAGCGCCCTGACGCGCGCCAGCAGCTCGTCCAGCTCGAACGGCTTGACCAGGTAGTCGTCGGCCCCCGCGTCCAGGCCCGACACCCGGTCGCCCACGGCGTCGCGGGCGGTGAGCATGAGCACCGGCAGGTGGTTGCCCGCCGCCCTGAGCCTGCGGCAGGCGGTCAGCCCGTCCAGCCGGGGCATCATGACGTCGAGCAGGACCAGCTCGTACGGCTCCCGGTCGATCGCCTCCAGCGCCGCCCGGCCGTCCGAGGCCAGGCCGACCCGGTAGCCCTCGAACTCCAGGCTGCTCTGCAACGCCTCCCTGAGCGCGGGCTCGTCGTCCACGACCAGCACCCGCGCCGCCTCACCCTCGGCCATGGCCTCCACGGTAGACGCCCATCATGAGAGCCGGATGAACGTCTCAGGCGAGCAGCGCCATGGCGGCGTTGTGGCCGGGGATGCCGCTGACGCCGCCGCCGCGCCGGGCGCCCGCGCCGCAGAGCAGGACGCGCTCGAAGGCGGTCTCCACCCCCCACCGCCCCGGCTCCCCGTACGGCCAGGACAGGTCGCGGTGGAAGATGTGCCCGCCGGGCAGGCCCGCCTCGGTCTCCAGGTCGACCGGGGTCTTCGCCTCCAGGCAGGGCCTGCCGTCGGGGGCGCGCAGCAGGCAGTCCTCGACGGGCTCGGCGAGCACCGCGTTCATCGAGGCGAGCGTGGCGCGCAGCGCGGCCTCGTGCGCCCCCGCCGGGTCCTCCCGGAACAGCCTGGCGGGCATGTGCAGGCCGAACAGCGTCATCGTGTGGGCTCCGGCCTCGCGCAGTTCCGGGCCGAGGATGGAGGGGTCGGTCAGCGAGTGGCAGTAGACCTCGGCCGGGGGCAGCGAGGGGATCCGCCCGGCCGACGCCTCCGCGTACGCGCGGGCGAGCTGGTCGCGGCCCTCGTTGATGTGGAACGTGCCGCTGAACGCCGCCGCGGGGTCCACGCCGGGGTCGCGCAGGCGCGGCAGCCTCGAGAGCACCATGTTGACCTTGAGCTGGGCCCCCTCCGGGACGGGCCCGGCCCCTCCGAGCAGCCGGGCGAGCACGGCGGGCGGCACGTTGGCCAGGATCCGCTCGCCCGTCACCGTGTGCTCCCCGTCCGCGTCGCGGAAGGCGACCTCGCCCGAGGGGTCGACCGCGAGGACCTCGGCGCCGGTCAGGATCTCCGCCCCTGCGGCGCGGGCGGCGCCGGCGAGCGCGCCGGACACCGCGCCCATGCCGCCGACGGGGACGTTCCAGTCGCCGGTCCCGTCGCCGATCACGTGGTAGAGGAGGCAGCGGTTGGCCAGCAGGCCGGGGTCCGAGGGGTCGGCGAAGGTGCCGATGAGGGCGTCGGTGAGGACCACGCCGCGCACGGTGTCGTCGGCGAACCGCTCGTCCACCACCTCGCCGACCGGCCGCTCGAACAGGTCGCGCCAGGCCTCCTCGCCGACGAGGTTCCGCATCGCCGCCCGGTCGGCGAGGGGTTCCAGCAGCGTCGGCGCGACCCGCTCGGCCACGTCGGCGGTCATCCCGTAGAAGCGCCGCCACGCCTCCAGCTCGCCGTCGCCCCCGGTGACCCCGGCGAAGGACGCCGCGGTCCGCGCGGCGTCGCCGTTGTCGACCAGCAGCCCGGTCTCCCCCACCGGCGTGTACGAGGCGTACCGGCGGCGGCGCAGTGCGATCTTGAGGCCCAGGTCGGCGACGACCTTCGAGGGCAGCAGGCTGACCAGGTACGAGTAGCGCGAGAGCCGGGCGTCGACCCCGGGGAACGCCCGCGCCGACACGGCGAGCCCGCCGACGTGACCGAGGCGTTCCAGGACGAGGACGCGCCGTCCGGCGCGGGCGAGGTAGGCGGCGGCGACCAGGCCGTTGTGGCCGCCTCCGACGATCACGGCTTCGTAGCGAGAGCGGAGCACGAGACTTCCCGGTGAGGTGAGGTCTTCCCGATGAGGGGAGGTGAGGGGACGCGGGGCCGGGACCGCGGCCGTCAGAGACCCGTCTGCCAGTGCGGCTCGGGACAGAGCACGCTCGGCGTCTCGACCATCACCATGTGCCTCACCATATCCCGAATTCCCGAAATATCGCCGTACTGGCGGCCATAAGCGCAGCCGCACGCGCTCCACCGCCCCCACCCGCCGGCAACCGCACACGCCCCGCCGCCCTACCCGCCGGCACACCCGCCGGCAGCCGCACGCGCCCCCGACCGCACCGCGCGACCGCCCGGATCACCGCCCCTCGCGGGCGGCGGAGAGGGTGATCGTGAGGAGGGTGGCGGCGGGGCCGGTGGGGGCACGGCCCTCGCGCCAGACCGCCCGCAGCCGGCGCGTGAGGTCGATGTCCCTCGTGGGCACCTCGACCAGGCGGCCGGTGGCCAGCTCGGCCTCCACCGCGTAACCGCTGAGCACGGCGGGGGCGGCGCCCTCACGGGCGGCGCCCTTGACCGCGGCGTTGGAACCGAGCTCCAGCTTCGGGGCGGCGACGTCGTGGCCGGTGAGCGCGAGGTCCAGCGTCTCGCGGGTGCCCGACCCCCGCTCGCGGACGACCAGCGGGGTGGCGGCCAGTTCGGCGGCGAGCAGCGGGGTGCGGCGGCGCGCCCACGGGTGCCCCGGCGCGACCACCACCACGAGCCTGTCGGTGGCCACCACCCGCGACACCAGCCCGGCCGGGACCGAGGGCCCCTCCACGAACCCCAGCTCGATCTTCCCGCCGATCAGCCTCGCCACCTCGGCCGAGTTCTGCACGTCCAGGCCGACCTGGACCTGGGGCTCGCGGTCCTGGAGCTCCCCCAGCCAGCGCGGCAGCAGGTACTCGGCCACCGTCATGCTGGCGGCGATGTGCAGGTGCGCGGCCCGGCCGTGCCGTACCGCCTCCGCCCCCCGCATGAGCTCCTCCGCCGCCGCCAGCACCTGCGCGGCCCAGGCCGAGACCATCACGCCCTGCGGGGTGAGGGTGGACCCGCGCGGGGTGCGTTCCAGCAGTGGCAGCCCGAGGCGGCGTTCCAGCAGCGAGATGCGCTTGCTCACCGACGGCTGCGCGACGCCCGCGGCCCGGGCCGCCTGGCCGAGGCTGCCCAGGCGTTCCACGTCGACGAGCAGGCGCAGGGATTCGAGGTCGGGCAGCTCGCTCATAGCGCCAGGCTATGACCTTCCAGGGAGGTGATGGCTACCGGCCTCCGCGCGCCGCGCCGACACTCGGGGGATGCCCGCCTCCCCCTCCCCGCTCACGCGTTCTCCCGGCTCCGCCGCGCGCACTCCTCAGGCACCCGTACGACCGGCGCCGGCACCGAGACCCGGAGTGCTCGCGGCACTCGGAGCGCTCGCGCCGGGGCTCGGGGCCGCGGCCGTCGCGGTGGTCCTGGCGACGGCCGCGACCAGGGTCGTTCCCGGGGTGAGCGCCGCCGTGGTCGCGGTGGTCCTCGGGGTCGCGCTCACCAACCTCGGCGGCCTGCACCGGTCGCTGGCCCCCGGGCTCGGGTTCGCCGCCCGCCGGGTGCTGCGCCTGGCGATCGTGCTGCTCGGCCTGCAGATCGCGCTGCCGGAACTGCTGGCGCTCGGCTGGCGGGCGCTGGCGGTGGTCGCCGTGGGGACCGGCGTCACGTTCGCCGCGACGCGGTGGATCGGAGGCCGCGTCGGGGTGAGCCCGCGCAGGTCCCTGCTGATCGCGACCGGCGTGTCCGTCTGCGGGGCCGCGGCCGTGGCCGCCATGCACGAGGTCGCGGAGAGCGACGACGACGACGTGGCGGCCGCGGTGAGCGTGGTCGTCCTGTACGGCAGCGTCTCGATCGTCACGCTGCCCCTGCTCGCGGGGGCGCTGGGGCTGACCCCGCACCAGCTGGGCCTGTGGGCCGGGGCCTCGGTCCACGAGGTCGCGCAGGTGGCGGCGATCGGCGCGGCGGCCGGGGCGGGGGTGCTGGTGAGCGCGGTGGCCGTCAAGCTGGCCCGGGTCGTCCTGCTCGCCCCGATCGTCGGGCTCACCTCCGTCTCCCTGCGCCGTGCCGCGGCCTTCCCGCGCCGTACCGCGGCGGAACGTCCCGAGGCCGGGCGGGCGGCGCGACGCCCGCCGGTGGTGCCGCTGTTCGTCGCCGGGTTCGTCGCGGCCGTGGCGGCGCGGAGCCTGGGCGTGGTGCCGTCCGGGATCACCCGGGTGGTCCCCGATCTGACGGCGGTGCTGCTCGCGGCGGCGCTCTTCGCCCTGGGCACCGGTGTCGACCTGCGGAGGCTCGTGCGGGGTGGGCGGTCGCTGCTCCTGGGCGGGATCGCCACGGTCATCATCGGCGGGATCTCACTGTTCGGAGTGCTGGTCATTGGCTGATCTTTAAGTGGACGTCTCCCCGCAACCGCCGTAACGTGCTCTTTTTGGGGAAGACGGTGTCGTTTACACCGTTCCAAAAGCAAGCAATGATTACGACCTCGGACAAGGAGACAGAACCAGCTCATGCGTACCACCCGACAGTCCCTCTCCGGCATGCTCCGCCCCTCCAGCGAGGTGGCCGAGGCGCTGGAGCAGGGCGCCCCGATCGTGGCGCTGGAGTCCACGATCATCTCCCACGGCCTGCCCCAGCCCCGCAACCTCGAGGTCGCGGTGGAGCTGGAGCAGATCGTCCGGGAGGCCGGGGCGGTGCCCGCGACGATCGCGGTGCTGGACGGCGTGGCGCGCATCGGCCTCGACAAGAGCGAGCTGGAGCGCGTCGCCGGTGAGCGGGGGCTGCGCAAGCTGGGCTTCCGCGACCTGCCCGCCGCCGCCGCGCTCGGGGCGAGCGGGGCGACCACGGTCTCCGCCACCTCGTTCCTGGCCGCCAGGGCGGGCATCCGGATCTTCGCCACCGGCGGTCTCGGCGGCGTGCACCGCGGGTGGACCGAGAGCCAGGACGAGTCGGCCGACCTCGACATGCTGAGCCGGACCCGCATCACCGTGGTCTGCGCGGGCGTGAAGTCGATCCTGGACGTCCCGGCCACCCTGCAGCGGCTGGAGACGCGCGGCGTCACGATCGCGGGGTTCCGCACCGACGAGTTCCCCGGCTTCTACCTGCACTCCTCGGGTGAGCCGGTCGACTGGCGGATCGAGACCCCGGACGAGGCCGCGGGCATCATGCGGGCCCAGGACGCGCTCGGCGGCCCGGAGACCGCGCTGATCGTCGCCAACCCGGTGCCGCTGCCCGAACAGCTCGACCCCGAGCTGCACGACCGGGTCCTCGCCGGGGCCCTCGCCGAGGCGGAGCGGCGGCAGATCACCGGTCAGGCCATCACCCCGTTCCTGCTGGGCTACCTGGTGCGCGGCACCGACGGCGCCTCGCTCGAGGCGAACCTGGCCGCGGTGCGGGGCAACGCCCGCGTCGCCGGGCAGATCGCGGCCTCCTGGAGCCGGGGAGACTGAGGACACCGTGGCCGGAACGGGTCTGCTGGTCATCGGCGACGTGGTGACCGACGTCGTCGCACTTCACGGTGGGTCCGCCAGGAGCGGCCTGGCCGTCGGGACGGACACCGTCGCCGACATCGTGCTGCGCCCCGGAGGGTCGGGGGCCAACACGGCCTCCTGGGCCGCCCGGCTGGGCGCCGACGTGCGGATCCTGACCCGGGCCGGCTTCGACACCGCCGACTGGCACGCCGCCGAGCTACGGCGATTCGGGGTACGGCCGCACCTGCGGGTCGACCCCGACCGGCCCACCGCGGTGGTGATCGCCATGGTCGACGTGACCGGGGAGCGATCCATGCTCACCAACAGGGGCGCGGGCGGGCACATCGGCACGGGCGACTGGGACGAGAGCCTGCTCGACGGGGTGGGTCATCTCCACCTGTCCGGGTACACGCTGTTCGCCGAGCCGGGGCTCCAGCTTTCCCGGCTCGCCATGGCCGAGGCGTCCCGGCGCGGCGTCTCGATCAGCGTGGACCCGGCCTCGACCGGTTTCCTGCGCTCGTTCGGCGTCGAGCGGTTCGTCCAGGAGACCCTGACCGCCCAGCTGATCATCCCCAACCTGGACGAGGCACTGCTGCTCACCGGCGAGGCCACCGCCGAGGGGGCGGCCGAGAGCCTGAGCCTCCGCTACGGCGCGGCGGCGGTGAAGCTCGGATCCCGCGGCGCGTTGATGGCCAGGGACGGAAAGTTGGCCGCTCGGGTTCCCGCGCTCACCACCGAAGTGGTTGACTCCATTGGGGCGGGGGACGCGTTCGCCGCCGGGCTGCTCACGGCCCTGCTGAGCGGGGCCGGGGACGAGGCCGCGCTGGACGCCGGACGCCGCGCCGGGGCGGAGGCCGTGACGGTCCTGGGCGGACGTCCACGTGTCCTTCCGTCTGATTTGGGTACCAAGGAGCTTTACCCTCTTAACACCAATTGATAGCTTGCGGCGTAAGCTGCACCATTAGCCACACGCGTCACTTTGGGGAGGTTACGGTCCGCCGATGGATGCCGAGTCATCGATCTGCCTGAGTGATCTGGTCCCGGCCCTGCGCTGGAGCCGCCCCCAGCAGGTCGCCGAAGCCCTGGCCGACCCCCGGCTGCCCGCCGGCTGGTGGTCGTCGGTCACCTTGCCCAAGGCCCTCGGCGCCGCGGGGCTCGACTGGGTCTGCGACCGGCTGGCCCGGCTATCGCTGTCACGCTGGGACCATCTGCCGTTGAGCGACGTGCTGCCCGCGCTGCACGTCCACACGGTCGACCCGACCCTGCCCGGCTGGCCGGAGCCCGCGCGCTCGGCCATCGCCGGCCTGGGCGGCTGGAACCGCCTGCGCCGCCTGACCGCGGGAGACCTGAGCGGGCCCGCGACGTCCTCCCCCGAGATCGTGGTCACCGCCGTGTTCCGCGAGGTGCTCAGCCGCATCCCGGGGATCGCCGAGCACGCCGCGCCGGCCCCCGTCCACGCGCAGGTCCCGCTCCAGGAGCGGGTCCAGAACCCGGCGCAGACACCCGCGCCGCAGGCCCCCGCGCCGCAGATCCCCGCCCAGCCGTCGGCGCCACCGTCGGCGCCACCGTCACCGCAGGAGCAGCGGCAGGCGCCGGTCCCCGAACCGGCCGCACCGGAGCCGGTCGCTCCCGGCCCGCAGGCCCTTCTCAGCGACTACCCGCTGGTCCGCCTGGTCGACAACATGTTCAGGGACTGGAGCCCGCTGGAGCGCGCGGTCGCCGTCGAACGGCTCTTCGCGGTCGACCCGATCAGCCTGCGCGCGCTCGCGCACAAGCTGAACGCCGACCGCGACGCGCTCTCGGCGGCCCAGCGCGCCGCCGAGGAACGCATCCTGCTCTGGCTGCGCTCCTCGGAGTCCGCGCCGCTCACCGGGCACATGTTCGGGCTGACCGAGTGGCTGGGCTCCGCCGCCACCAAGGACCAGCTCATCGGCGCCGACCCCGCGCACCCGATCGAGGTCCCCACCCTGCGGACCCCGCTGTGGAGGGTGCTGGTCACGCTCATGCCCGACCGGCGGCTCCAGGACGACTGGCTCGTCGTGGGCGACCTGGGCGGCCTGCGCGAACGGACCCGTCAGCTCCTGGCGGGCAAACCGATCGACAGCGACGCGCTCAGGCTCATGGAGCACCAGCTCGGCATCCGGTCCCACTCGGTCCAGGCCTGGCTGGACGCCCTCGCCGCGAGCGCCACGCAGGAGGCGGCCCCCCAGGAGAGCGCCACCGAGGCGGTCAGGCAGCTGCCGCGCCGCACCCCGGGGGCGAACGGCCACCACCACCACCGTGGCGGGCAGCCGATCCCTCAGGTGAACACCGGCGCCATCGATCCCCGCGCCGCCCTGGCCACACTGTCGGCCCTGGCGAGCGGGAACTCCAGGCCGCATCTGATCACCAGCCAGCGGGTCCCGCTGCACCCGCCCGCGAGCCCGTCGTCCGACCCGACCCGCTGGCAGCGCATCGAGGTGACCAGCGACCACCTGCGGGGCGGCCCGGTGGCCGTGCCCGAGGGGTACGCCACCCAGCTGGGCATGCGTCCCGGCACGCTGCTGTCGGTCACCGGCCCCGGCGACAACGCGGTGGTCCTGGTCTGGCGGGACCATCCCGTCTTCGACTCCCTGCAGCCCGTCCTGATGCGCCTGAACGCCCGCCCGGGCGACCAGGTCTACGTCACCGTGGACGGCTACCGCCTGGACGCCCAGCTGCCCGCGTGATTCCGGCCCCTTTCCCTCAGGACCGTTTCCACGGTCCGGGGGAAGGGGACAGGTCCGCGCCGGAGGGCGAGCCGCGAGGATGTGGCCGGGAACGCCACGAGTGGTCCGGGCACCGGGCGACCGGCCTGAATCGCTCCGACGCCGGGCGGCGGTGACCACCGGGGCGAGGTTTCCGGCGGCGACTTCCGAATGCCGCTTTCCAGACGCGGAAATGGCCGACCATTCCCGGCTGCTCTTTTTCGGCGCTATGCTCTTGGGACTCAAGTGACTTGGTAACACCAGTGTGACCTGTTTTGCCGGACAGGCTCGCACTGTTGCCGATTCCTGCGGCTTCTTGTCAAGAAATTGTCATCGTTCGCCTAACAACGGGAGTCTGTATAGCTCTCTCCCTGAATTGCCTTGTGAGGTGTTCCCTAGAACGCGGACGGGGACGGTGGGCGACCAGGTCGCACCAGGGCCCGGGATCAGAGAGCGACGTCGAGCTAGCCGATGATAAGAATCGCCCGCGTCTGGCTGGGGATGACGTTCTCGACCGTGGGGTCACGAGCCGTGAGCGTCGCCTATCCCCTCCTGGCATTGGCACTGACCGGTTCTCCGGTGCAGGCGGGCTGGACCAGTTTCGCCCTGACCTTCCCGATCCTGGTCTTCTACATTCCGGCGGGTGTCCTGGCGGACCGGGTGGATCCGCGTTCGCTCATGCTCCTCACCGAGACCCTGCGAGGACTGACCGTCCTCAGCGTCTTCCTCGCCCTCGTCCTCGGCCGTCCGTCGCTGCCCCACCTCCTGGTGGCGGCCTTCCTCGAAGGCACGCTGTGGGTGGTCTACTCACTGGCGGAGACCGCGCTGATCTCGTCCCTCGTCCCGAGGAACCAGGCCTCCATCGTGATGGCCAGGAGCGAGACGATCTCACACATCGCGGTGCTGGCCGGCAGGCCGCTCGGAGGATGGCTCTTCGGGGTCATGCACGCGATGTCCTTCGCGGTGAACGCGGCGCTGTTCTTCCTCGCCCTCCTCTCTCCCCTCAGCGTGGCGGCCGGGAAGGGGAAGGGCCGGCCGCTGTCGCACGCGCTCCGCGAGCTGGTGGCCGGGGTGCGGAGCCTGGCGGGACGGCACCTGCTGCGGGAGATAGCCGACGGCTTCAAGGAACTCTCCCGGCACCCGTTCCTGCGCAAGGCCATGGCCCTGACCATGGTCACCAACCTGATGATCAACGCACTCATCATGATCTTCATTGCCGGGTCGGCGAACCTGCCCTCGTACCAGGTCGGCCTGGTCCTGGCCGCCGGGGGCATGGGCGGTGTGGCGGGATCGGGCCTGGCCCCCTACCTCAGGCTCGAGCCGAGAAACTTCACGCTCTTCGCCCAGCTGTGGATATGGGTGCTGGCGCTCCTCATCGCGGCGTACGGGGAGGGCCCGCTCTTCTTCGGGCTCGCGATACTGCTGACCGGGTGCACCGGGGCGCTCAGCAACGTGGCCATCAGGACCTTCGAGGTCGACACCGTCGACCAGGGCAAGCTCGGGCGGGTGATGAGCGTACACCGGCTCGTCGCGCACGGCGCCGTGTGCGTCGCCGCCCCGCTCGGCGGGATCCTGGTCGCCGTGTTCGGTATCCGGGTGGCGGCCGTCATCCTGACCTTCGTGATGTTCGTCATCGCCACAGTGGTGACGTTCGCGTCACTGCTGCGTCTCCACGCGCGGCTGGGTCTCGCCGGGACGGCCAGGAGGGTCAGGGCGACCGGTGCCCAGGTGGGCGCGCGGATGCTCACGACCGGGCGAGCAGCCGATCCGCTTCCGCCGCGAGATGGGCAGGCAGGCCGGGCGCTCGCGCCGCCCTCGCCCTCCGGGCCAGATCTGCCGCCGACGTGGCGTCACCGGCCAGGGCGTGAACCCGGGCGGCGTACAGCAACGCCGGACCGTGATCTCCCGCCTCGGCCGGCACGGCCCTGATCTCCCGTTCCGCCTCGGGGAGACGCCCCAGGAGGGCGAGCGCGAGAGCGTGGGCGGCCCGGGTGGACGGCCACTGCAGCGGCCGGACCCGGTCGAGGTCACGCAGCGCCGCCTCCGCCCGGCCGAGGCCGGCGAGGATCTCGCCCCGCGCTCGCAACGCCTCGGTGATGTTCCCCTCCCTGCCCAGGACGTCGTTGAGAACGTCGCGCGCAGCGTCGGGATGGCCGTCGTACCAGAGCGCCCAGGCGAGCTCGGTCTCGATGTTCGGGTCGTCGGGCACCCGGCGTATCGCCGAGTACAGTTCCCGGACCGCGGCCGAGGGGCGTCCCTGGGCCAGCCGCAACCGGCCGACCCCGGCGAGAAGGCCGCCGACGGCCGAGGTCGCCCCCAGCGTCTCGAAGTGGACCGCGGCGGTGCGGTAGTGGAAGACGGCCTTCTCGAAGTCCTCCCGCCGGTGCGCGACGTTGCCGAGGAAGGACTCGATCTCCGCCCGCATCCTGGTGTTGTCCCCGCACCGCGCCAGCGCCTCCTCGGCCTGCTTCGCGGCCAGGGCGAACTCCCCGTCGCGGAAGGAGAGCTCGGCGGCCCGCAGGTAGTCGTCGGGAAGGGAGCGGCTCTCGGCCCGCGCGACGACGACGTGGTCGTTCTGCAGGATCGGCTGGATGAGGCGCTCGTGCGACAACTCGCACCATCGCGTGCCGGCCTTGATGTCCTCGCGCAGGATGTGGCGGTCGACCAGCGCCCTGACCACCGCGTTCGGCATGCCCGCGGTGACGGTCTCCCCCTGGTAGACGACCTCGCGGGTGCCGAGCTCGGTGATCAGGCAGCGGCGCAGCCAGCTCCTGAGCTCGGCGACGTCATCGCCGAAGTGGTCGCGGGCCACCTCGGCGATCATCCGTTCGAAGAAGTCGGTGAGCGACCGGTCGGCGTTGGCGAACCTGCGGACGTGGTCGGAGGAGATGACCCGCACGTCCTCGGGCAGCGAGCGCCACATGGCCGAGCACACGACCTGCAGTTGGACGGGCTCGACCGCCTTGGCGTCGGCGACGACCTCCTCGCCGAGCGCCCTGCCGACCCTGATCATGCGCAGGTCGTCCACCAGGCCCCGCGCCGCGCCGGGGGCGAACGAGCGTCCCGTCCCCTCCAGCGGCCCCTCGGTCGCCCGGACCGCGGCGGCCGTGTCGAGGGCGGTCAGCGAGAACCGGTTCCTGGCCATGCCCGCCAGTTTCGGCTCGTGGGGGAGGATCGAGGCGAGGTGGTCCTCCCTGATCGAGACGAGGAGGCGCAGGTTCGGATCGTCGTCCAGCGCCTCGACGAGCTGGCTGATGAACCACTCCCGGTACGGCTGGCGGTGGGCGAAGTCACCGAAGAGCTCCTCCGCCTGGTCGATCGCGGCCAGGGTGAGGACCGGGTCACCGTACGGGTCCTGGCGGGGCGGGCGCCGGCTCAGGAACTCGCGGATCGTCAGCCCGGCCAGCCGGGTGGGCGTCTCCGAGGGGGACCACGACGACAGCAGCGCGAACACGTGCGGGTTGTGCCGCGAGAGCGCGGCGGACGGGAAGGGCGAGCCGTGCGACACCCGGCCTATCGGCAGGATGTCGGTCCTGCCCGCGTCCAGCAGCGGGAGCACCCCGGCCTGGATCAGCGAGGTCTTGCCCACCCCGGACGGCCCGTACAGCACGGTCAGGCGCCCGGCCTGCCACAGGTCGGAGACCTCGCAGGCCTCCCTGTCGCGGCCGAAGAACTTGGAACCGTCCTCGCGGCGAAAGGCCCGCAGCCCGACGTACGGCTGGCCGTCCACGTCGATCCGGTCTCGGTCGGGGCTCGCGTCAGGGGTCACGGTACCGGTCCCATCCGCCGGCGCAGCTCACGGCAGAACTCCTCCGCCGTCCCCCAGAAGATGGAGATCCGCCAGTCTTCGTAGTATCTGGCCAGCTGGCGCTGGACTTCCAGCACGTCCGCCTTCGTGCTGGCGAGAGAAGGGGCGAGCTGGACGCTCACGTGCCTGCGGCGGTTGATCCCGGGAACGGCTTTCAACAGCCCGTGGAAGAGCACCCGGAACGTCCAGTCCTGCAGGCTGTAGCCGATGAACAGCAGGGGTCTCCTGGTCAGCGCCGCGAGGATGGAGGTGGGCAGCATCCGCTGGCCGCCCGCGACGCCGTCCACCGCGAGGTTGGTGAGGAACTCCAGGTAGTCGTCCTCGGCCAGCACGATCGACGCCGGATCCTGCAGATTTCCGTGCAGGTGGTAGATGAGCGGGGCATCGGGCCTGGGATTCCAGCCCGCCTCGCTGCTGAACAGCTCCTCCGCGTAGGCCAGCCCTTTGTTCCACGGGCAGACGGCCACGTTCGGCCTTTTTCCCACCGCTTCGAGCGAGCGCAGGATGAAGTCGTCGTAGTTCGTCGTCAGGTACACCGGGAGCGGAAAGCTCGCGAGCAGGCCGTGCGGCTCCAGGGGGTCCAGGAAGTCGGGCGCGCCCCCGGCATCGAGCTCGTCGCAGATGCGCCTCTTCACATATACGGAATCCCCGTATCTCATCACCGCGAACTGCGTCACCCGGGGGAGATCATGATCGTCCTCGAAGGGATAGTCCCATCGGCGTGCCATGTCGCGGCTCAGCGCCGTCCCCGTCGGCAGAGTCCCCACGCACGCCCCGGATCCCAGAAAGGGCGTGCAGTCTCCGCTGTTCAACTGGTCGAGCAGGCGCTCCCACTCGGCCTCCCCCATGTCGTGCACGCAGGGCACCGCCTCACGGACAAGAGGTCCAATCAGGTCATGGACTCGATGCCGTACGACTCTATTGGCATGGTCAATCCCCCCCGCGCGGGAAGGCACCCCTCGTATCGCCGACGCGACCGGAGTGGACGAATGATTCACGACCACCTTTCTGCCGCAACCCGCGTGAAACGGCAAGGTGATTCCTCAGATCGAACTCGTGAATCCCGCCGTCGGCTCCGCCGTCTCCAGCAGCAGCGGCTCCAGCATCCTCCGCAGCCAGGCCTCGTCGACCTCCGTGAGCCTCTCCAGGGAGAGGCCCTCAAGGTCGACGAGACCGTCCGACCTTGAATTGTCATCGCGCATGCGTGCTCCCATTCGTGTCGCGTCGCATCCGGTCTGGCCCGGACCGAGATTGCGGATGTCCCAAAAGCGTAATGCGACACCGCTTCCGAAAATCACCGGGCCGTGTTTTTCCTCAATGTGATTCTGTAATACCCCACTCTTCGAATCAACCTTTAGGATGACCGTACGATCCCTTTGGCTAGAAAAAGGCGGAGGCCCGAGGTGGTGGAGCTTTCACACGCGGCGAACACGGTGCCGGAACGACAGCCCGAGGTCTGGGAGAAGGTGCCCCCCCGCAACAGGAACTTCACCGGGCGAGACGACATGCTCGTCAAGCTCCGCCAGGGCATCAGCACCGTCACCGCCGTCGTGCCCCAGCCCCAGGCGCTGCAGGGGTGGGGCGGTGTCGGCAAGACCCACCTGGCCATCGAGTACGCCCACCGCTACCGGTCGCACTACGACCTCGTCTGGTGGATCCCCTCCGACCAGCGCGTGCTGGTGCCGTCCGCGCTGGCGGCGATGGCGCCCCACCTGGGCCTGCCGCCGGCCTCGGCCACCGGCGTCGAGGAGGCCGCCGAGGCGGTGCGCAGGACGCTGCAGAGCGGCACCCCCTACCGGCGCTGGCTGCTGATCTTCGACAACGCCGAGGAACCGGGGCAGGTCCAGGAGTTCATCCCGCGCGGGCCGGGCCACGTCCTGATCACCTCGCGCAACCCCAAGTGGGAGGACCACTTCGAGACCCTCCAGGTCGACGTCTTCACCCGCGAGGAGAGCGTGGCGTTCCTGAAGAAGCGCCTGCGCCGGGAGGTCCCCGACGGCGACGCCTCGCGGCTGGCCGAGCAGCTCGGCGACCTTCCCCTGGCCCTGGAGCAGGCCGGCGCGCTGCAGTACGAGACCGGCATGTCGGTCGACGAGTACCTGGAGCAGCTCGACGAGCAGGCGAGCAGGCTGCTGGGGGCGAACAGGGCGCCGGGATACCCGTTGTCGATGACGGCGGCCTGGAAGGTGTCGGTGTCGCTTCTGGAGGATCGCCTCCCCGAGGCCATCACACTCCTGCGGTGCTGCGCCTTCTTCGGCCCCGAGCCCATTCCCCGCGACGTCTTCCGCAGGGGAAACAAGGCCGTCGTCCCCCGGCTCGGCAAGATCCTGTCCGATCCGATCCTGCTCGCCACGGCGCTGAGCGAGCTGAGGCGCTTCGCGCTGGCCAGGATCGAGCCCGCCACCCGCACCATCCAGGTCCACCGCCTGATCCAGGCCCTCCTGCGCGACGACCTGCCGGAGGAGGACCAGGCGGAGATCCGGCACGAGGTGCACGTGCTGCTGGCCGGCAGCGCCCCGAACGATCCCGACGAGAGCGCCAGGTGGCGCCGTTTCGAGGAGCTGGTCGCCCACGTCACCCCCTCCGGCCTGGAGGAGTGCACCGATCCCACCGTCAGGCAGTTCGCCCTCAACGTCACCCGTTATCTCTACATATCGGGCAACTACCAGTCGGCCCGCGCCTTCCTTGAGAGCTTCGCCAAGAGGTGGACCGAGGTCAGCGGGGCGAGGCATCCGGACGTGCTCGTCGCGCACAAGCACCTGGGCAACGTGCTGCGAGGACTCGGCCAGTACTCCGCAGCGTACGAGACCGACCACCGGACCCTCGACGACATGCGCGAGGTCTTCGGCCCCGGCCACGACGAGACGCTCCTGACGACCAACGGCTACGGGGCGTCCCTGCGGGCGCGCGGCGACTTCATCGCCGCCAGGAGACTGGACGAGGAGTCCCGGGCGGCCCACGTCGCCAGCCGGGGCGCCGACCATCCGTCCACCCTGCGCGTGCTCAACAACCTGGCCCTCGACTACGCCCTCACCAGCGACTACACGCAGGCGCGACGCCTGCACCAGGAGACGTACCTGGAGATGAGCGACGCGGTGGGGGGCATCGGCAGGACCATTCTGCTGCTGTCGTGGAACGGCCTGGCCAGGGCCGTGCGGCTCTGCGGCGACTACACCGAGGCGTGCGACCTGGGCGAGGAGGCCTACGCCTACGGCGTCCAGGAGCTGACACTCGACCATCACGCCACGCTGCTGACGGCGAAGGACCTGTCCATCGCCAAGCGGCGCTCGGGAGAGGTGGCCGAGGCGCTGGACCTCGCGCGCGACACGCACACCCGCCTGCAGCGGCTCTTCGGGGACGAGCACCCCGACACGATGGCGGCCGCGATCAACCTCTCCAACGCCCTGCGAACCGTCGGTGACCTCGACGAGGCGTTCGCGACGGCCGACAGGACGGTCGCCCTCTACCCCCGGGTGTTCGGCGAGGAGCACCCCTACAGCCTCGCCTGCGGCGGCAACCTGGCGATCCTGCATCGCCTGCGAGGCGATGTCGCGACGGCCAGACGCCTGAACGAGCGGGCGGTGAAGGGCCTGGTCGCCAAGGTCGGCCAGGAGCACCACTACCCGCTGACGTGCGCCATCAGCCTCCAGGCGGATCTCGCGGCGATGGGAGAGGCCGCCCAGGCGTGCGCGCTCGGCGGGGAGACGCTCGCCCGGCTGCGGGCCCTCTTCGGCGAGAACCACTTCCTGAGCCTGTCCTGCGCCAGCAACCTCGTCCTCGACCTGAGGGCCGCCGGCGAGAAGCGGGAGGCCGAGATCCTGCACGAGGACACGATGCGGCGGTACGAACGCCCGCTGGAGGCCGGCCACCCCGACGCGCTCCTCGCGAGCGAGGGCCGCCGCATCGACTGCGACTTCGACCCCCCGCCGATCTGACCGCCGATCCGCCCCGTCTAGTCCGCCCGGAACCGGGGGTTGCGCCTCTTCCACGCGTCGAGGTGGTGCTCGGCCTCGCGGAAGGCCTGGCTCTCCGCGGCGGCGTCCACCGGTTCCGCGGCGCACTCCTCCAGCGTCTTCCTCATCCGGGCCACGAACTCCTCCCCGCGCTCGTTCAGGCCCCCACCGGCCAGCAGCGTGCCGGTGACCGCGTAGGCGGCCCGTCTCCAGCGGGCGAGCTCCACCCGCGCCCGGAAGGCCTCCTCGTCCCGCTCGAACCGGTGCTGCCTCCGCCAGAACTCCGCCACCCCGAGATAGGCGTACGACCCCTGCAGCAGGCCGTAGACGGGGCGCGGGTCGTCCCGCCAGGGTGCGTAGTAGCGCCTGCCGTCGTCCGGCAGGGTCAGCGGGATCACCTCGGTCAGCGCGGTGAGCTTGGCGTGCTGGATCTCGTGCGCGAACGTGGCGGCGAGTCCCACGCCGTGCCACGGGTCCGACATGGCGATGGTCCCGAACGTCTCGCGCGAGGAGGCGCTGTTCTGTCCCCTCTCCGGCGCCTTGACGGGGGTGAGCACCGACACCGCGGAGCTCACCTCCTCCGCCACGGTCCCGTGGTGGGCGGCCAGGACACGCCATGCCTCCTGCGTGTGCGTCTCCCACGCGCGAAGCCGCTCGCGCCCCAGTCGCGGCTCCATGACATCCTCCGCCGACCACCGGTACGGGTCGAGGTCGTCGACGACCAGGTCGAATCCCGTGGTCACCCGGAGCGTGTGCAGCGCCTGCCAGCCGGGCCGGTCGCCGGAGGGGTGGACACGGACCGTCAGGCCGCAGGCGTCGAGTTCGGCACCGTCCCCGTCCGGCCTCACCGTGACGTCGGCCGCGTCTCCCGCGCCGCCGGGCAGGACGAGGCGCCCCAGGGACGGCAGCATGATCGCGCCGTCGCGGACGGGCAGCCGGACGCGGCAGGCGGTCCGCGCCCGCACCGCGGCCACCGCGGCCAGCGCGCCCAGTTGCGCGGGGTCGTCGCGCGTGCCGTTCCCGCTCCTCAGGGACCGGTAGGTCCGCCACGCCCACGCCCCCACCGCCGGGTAGCGCAGCACGCGCTCGACCTCCTCGCCCGCCTCCCCCTCCAGGTCCGCCAGGAGGTCGTAGGCACGCGCCGCCAGGGCGGCGCCGGGGTGCCCCGCCGATCGCGCCTCGGTCGCGACACCGCGTACCAGCAGCCTGTTCTTGACGCGCTGGACCGCGCTCAGCTCGGCCACGGCCTCGGCTCCCCCCTCACCGGCCGCCAGCGTGAGAACCGTCGTGCCGGACACTCCCTGAGAACCGAGCCTCATCGACTTCCCTTCAGCCGGGCGACATCTCTCGCGAAGCTTGTACGAATGTGGGTGATCAGCCGGTAGAGGTCCGGACAGTAGACCGAGGGCCCCTTGAAACCGGCGGCCTCGCTGTACCTGTGCGCGTACAACCCGCCGCCGCAGACCGAACGGATGTCGCAGGCCAGGCAGACGGGAGCCAGCGCGAGCTCGCCGATCTGCCGGGCGGCCATGGCGGGGTGCCTGAGCGCGGCGTCGAAAGAGTCGCGGAGCAGATGCAGGCGCGTCGCGGCCGCCCCGTGGTAGCTGGACTTCAGGATGTCCGACTGCTCGATGCTGCCGTCGGTCTCCACGACGGCCATCCGGGCGGGAGAGAGTCCCACCGTCTCGCTGCGCGAGGCGCCTCCCGCCAGCAGGCGCATGATCTCGCGGAACAGCCGGATCTCCGTCTGGTCGGCGGCCGAGCCGTACCACCGGTCGAAGATCGGTATCAGCCAGTCGGCGTACGGCGTCGCCTCCGCCCCCGGGAGGCGGTACGGCGGCGGGGTCGACCAGTTGCCGTGCGGGAGCAGGAAGTCGACGGCCGGCGGGTCGAAGTCGAGGAGCGCCTCGTAGGTCGCCAGCGGATCGTTGCGGACGTCGATGGTGCACAGCAGGCCGCTGAACAGGTGGTGGAAGGGGCCGGTGGTCAGCCTGCGGAGCGAGTCCGCGACGATCGCGTGGCTTCCCCTGCCGTCCGCGTAGCGCCTGTGCCGGTCGTGGCCTTCGGCGTAGCCGTCCATGCTCACCCCGACGCGGATCTCCAGGCTGTCGAAGAGCCGCAGATAGGTCTCGTCCAGGCGCAGCCCGTTGGTCTGCACACCGACGCGGACGCGGGTCCCGACGTCGGCGGCGGCCCCCCTGATGGCGCGCACGGCGTGGGAGATGAGATCGGGTCCGGCCAGCAGGGGCTCTCCTCCGTGCAGGATGACCTCGACCTCGGCCAGTTCGTGGGCGAGAGCGTGCTCGGCGATGCGCCTGGCCGTGCAGTCGACGATCGCCTCCGACATGCGCCGCGGCTGGGCCCTCCAGGACTGGTCCGCCATCTCGTAGATGTAGCAGTGGCGGCAGGCGAGGTCACATCTGCTGTGGATCTTCAGGATGAACTGCCGGAAAGCCGCTGGCCGCCACCCCGAGTCCAGCAATTCCCCGACATCGAGCGTCGCGGGGAAGACGCTCTGGGGTGAGGGGATTATGGGGTCAGGTTTCTCAGGCAAACGTGGCACACCTCTCTTGCGCCATTCCCTATCTGGCATGAGTTTGCCCCAATAGTCAAGTTTCAGCCTCGATAATACGTACCCTTCCCCGACATGATCACTGGTTTTCCCCTCAGCCTGGAACGGCGACCGGCCATCATCTATCGTGTAAACATCTTTCGGGCGTCACATAACGTGGTCTCAACAGGGGGCTGATCAGCGATGCACGAGTGGCCGTCGACTCTCGATGTCGGAGAGCTGATGGCAGGCGGCTGGCGGCCGACTCCGTTCAGGCAGTTCATCCTGAAGATCCACAGCAGGTGCGATCTTGCCTGCAAATATTGCTACATGTACGAAATGGCTGACTCCTCGTGGCAGAGCCGACCGAAACAAATGTCACGGGAAATCTTCGCCGCCACAGCCGCGAGAATCGCCCAGCACGCCCACCGCCACAACCTGGCCGACGTGGAGCTCATCCTGCACGGGGGAGAGCCCCTGCTCGCCGGTCACGACGCGATCCGCGAACTCGTCACGCTGGTCCGCTCGGCGGTCGGCCCCGGCACCAGGACCGCGGTCGGCCTGCAGACGAACGGCACCCTGCTCGACCTGCCCTACCTGCGGCTCTTCGACGAGCTGGGCGTCCGGGTCGGGGTGAGCCTCGACGGCGACGAGACGATGCACGACCGCGGCCGCCGCCGCGCCAACGGCCAGGGAAGCCACGCCGACGTCCTGCGCGCCCTCGGCCTGCTGGGCTCCCCCGCCTTCAGGCACCTCTTCAACGGCCTGCTGTGCACCGTCGACCTCAGAAACGACCCGATCGGGGCCTACGAGGCGCTCCTCGACTTCGACCCGCCGGCCGTCGACTTCCTGCTCCCGCACGGCAACTGGTCGGCGCCGCCTCCGGGCCGGGCCCCGGACACCGAGGCGACGCCGTACGCCGACTGGCTGATCCCGGTCTTCGACCGGTGGTACGCCGCGCCGCGGCGGCCCACCCTGGTCCGGATGTTCGGCGAGATCATCCACCTGCTGCTCGGCGGTTCGTCGTCGAGCGAGCAGATCGGCCTGTCTCCGGCGGCCATGGTGGTCGTGGAGACGGACGGCGGCATCGAGCAGTCCGACTTCCTGAAGTCGGCCTACCAGGGGGCCCCGGAAACCGGGCTGCACGTGACGCGCGACTCCTTCGACGACGCCCTGCTGCTTCCCTCGATCGCCGCCCGCCAGATCGGCGAGCTGGCCCTCTCCCCCACCTGCCGGGCGTGCCCGGTGTCCCGGATCTGCGGTGGGGGCCTCTACGCCCACCGCTACCGCTCCGGTCACGGTTTCGCCAACCCCTCCGTCTACTCCCCCGACCTCCTCCGTCTCATCGGGCACATCAAGAAAACGGTCGAAGCCGACCTTTCGGCCCGATCGAAACGGCAGGGGAAGGGCACGATGCACCTACGTGAGCACCGGATCGCGGCCGGGACGTTCTCGGAACTCGCCGGCGGCGGTGGAGGCACCACCGCGGTCGCCGAACTCTCCGCGGCACAGCACAGCAAGCACGTCCTCCTCGTACGCGGGGTGCTGGAGACCGCACGGGCGAGTGGCCATCCCGACGGCGCCGCCACCCGCCGCGCCTACGACCTGCTCGCCACCGTCCAGCGCCGCCACCCCGAGATCGTCAACGCCGTCCTCCGTCACCCGTCAGTGGGCGCCTGGGCGCGCCGGACGGTCAAGATGCTCGACGCCGGCGACGGCGCCGCGGCTCCGGGACAGCTCGCGGCACTCGCCGCCGCCGCGGCCATCCGTTCGGGCACCACCTGTGAGATCGACGTGCCGGCGGTGGAAGGAGTGGTCACACTGCCGTCACTGGGCCAGGCGATCCTGCCGCCGACCGTCTCGGCGGTCACGGTCGAGTGCGCCGCCGACGACACCGAGATCGCGGCGGCCGGGACCATCGTCCGGATTCCCCGCGACCCACGCCGGGACGCCCCGGGGTGGAGGGGGCTGCGGTCGCTGTCCAGCGAGACGGACGGCATGTCGCTCCACCTGGTCATCGACGACCTCGACCCCTACCGGATGCCGGAGACGACCAACATCGGCGGGCGTCTCACCGAGGCCGAGACGGAGCAATGGCAGTCGACGCTGCACCAGGCCTGGGATCTGCTGGTGCGCCACCACCGGATCGTGGCCGAGGAGGTGGCCACGGCGATCACGGTTCTCACGCCGCTGACCGCGCCCGCCAGGGGCCAGTCGAGCTCGTCCTCGCGGGAGACCTTCGGCTGCGTGGCCCTGTCGACGCCGCCGGACGCCTCCACCCTCGCGATCACGCTGACCCACGAGACGCAGCACGCGAAACTCTCTGCCCTGCTCGACATCGTCCCCCTGACCCTGCCCGACGACGGCTCCCGCCACTACGCCCCCTGGCGCGAGGATCCCCGCCCCGTTCCGGGACTGCTCCAGGGGGCGTACGCCTTCCTGGGGGTAACCGGCTTCTGGAGGCGTCACCGTCACCTGGTGACGGGAGAGGAGGCCGTGCGTGCGGGCGCGGAATTCTTCCGGTGGCGCGAGGCGACGCGCCTGGTCACCGGCACCCTCCTCGGCAGCGGCCGGCTGACCTCCGAAGGCGAGGCCTTCACGGCCGGGATGGCACGGCGGCTCGACGACTGGTCGCGGGAGGGCGTGCCGGCCCGTGCCGAGACCCTGGGCCGCGAACGGGCCGACGAGCACCGCGCGCGCTGGCACGAACGCAACGGCTAGCCGGCGGGGAAGCCCTCCGCCTCGGGCGGCAGGCCGGATTCTCAGGGGGCAGGCGAAGTCTCAGGGGGCAGGCGGAAGTCTCAGAGCGCGGGCGGGTCGAAGTCGAAGTCGAGCCGCTCCCCTCTCAACGCCACCTTCACGTCGGGGTGTTCGTTGCCGAGCACCTGCCCGTAACGCTTGAAGGTGTCCTCCTCCAGCACGTCCGCCTTCTCGGAGACGCCCTCGGCGCGCAGGTCCACGACCAGGTTCGCGGCACAGGCGAGGGTCAGCGGGTGCGCCACCCCCAGGAGCTGCCGCAGCTGGGTCAGGGTGTCCTCGCCCAGTCGTCTGGCCTCGGCGGCGTCACCCTGTGCGGCGAGGTCGCTGGCGAGGTTGATCACGCAGGTGAGGGAGTAGTGGTGCTCCCTGCCCAGCTTGCGGTCGAAGCCGTCCAGGGATGCGCGATCAAGGCGTTTCGCCTCCTCGATCTCACCGTTGACGCGCAGCAGCAGGGCCAGGTTCATGTCGCATCCGTACTTGAAAGGATGATCGTCGCCGTACATCCGCGGATAGCGGTCCGTGGTGTCCCGCAGCAGTTCCAGCGCCTCGGCGACCTCCCCCCTGGTGCGCTGCGCGTTGGCCAGGCACAGGGCCGCCGCGAGCGTGTCGGGGTGGTCTCGGCCGAAGATGCGCTCCTCGCGGTCGAAGGTCCGCTGGGCGATCTCGAAGGCCTCGTCGACCAGACCTGCCCGGCGTTTGGCGATGGAGAGGTCCTTCGCCGCGCGCAGGGTCCAGGGATGGTCCGCGCCCAGCTCCCGGACACCGAACTCGTAGGCGTCCTCGCCGAGATCGCACGCCTCGAAGTAGTCGCCCCTGAGCCGGACGATGCGGGCGAGGCCGTTCCACGACACGAGGACGTCCTGCTTGCTCGACCTCGACTCCGGGAGGCTGTGCACGATGTACGCCTTCTCCTGCAGGACGCGCGCCTGGGCGTAGTCGCCGAGCAGCAGGTAGTCGATGGAGAGGTTGTTCATGGCGCGCAGTGTCCGGCGGTGCCCCGGCCCGAAGACGCTCTCGTGCCGGCGCAGCGACTCCTCGTCATGCTCCAGCGCGGCGGCGAAGTCGCCTCGCGTTCGAAGATCGCCGCCATGGCTGTTGGTCAGCAGGAGGGTCTCCTGGTGATCCTCGCCGAGCAGGGCGCGCATGCGCGCGAGGGTGACCTGGTTGAGCTCGTACGAGGCCTGGTAGTCGCCGAGTTCGCGCAGGACGACGCCGAGATGGCGCTGCGCCGAGAGTACGTGCTGATCATCGTCGCCGCTGTCGGCCCGCCATCTCTCGATGAAACGGCGGACGAGGTCGCTGGCCAGCTGGTATCCCCCCGACGAGTAGAGGTAACGCACGATGTCAAGGGCGAAACCGCGAATCCGGGGATCGTCGCTCGTCTCCACCCTGGCGGGGATCACATGGTCCAGCAGCTCCGCGTAGCGCGGCCAGAAGACGTTGTTGTCGGGGGAGGGCGGTGCCGCCGCGGCCAGCAGGACGTGCACCTCGCGGCGGAAGGCGACGTGCCTCTCCGCGCTCAGCTCACCGCGCAGGAGTGCCTGAACCAGCCGGTGCACCTGCATGGTCCGGCTCTCGGAGTCGATGCGCGCCAGGGCGTAACGCCCCAGCTCCCTGATCGCCTTGCTCAGCAGGATCGGATTGGCGAGCAGCCCGTGGAGGTGTGATTCGGCCGCGAAATCCTCGGGAAGGGCTCCGAACACGTCGCGGGGGATGGGCTCCGGCCCGAAGAACGCGCAGCACCGCAGGAGTTCCACCGCCTCGGGCAGCTTCGCCTCGAGTTGCGACACGGAGAGCGACCACGCGGCCGTCATGGAGAGCGGATAGTCGGAGGCCTTGTTCGCGTCGAGCAGCTGGGTGGTCTGCTCCTCGAGGAGCCGGAGATATTCCTCCATGGACATGCCCGTCTCGGCCTGGAGTGCCCCGGCCTGCTCCAGTGCCAGCGGGAGATCGCCCAGTTCCTCGGCCAGCCGGTTGGCGTCTTCGGGGCTGACCGTTCCCGGCAACCGCTTGCGGAGGAACGCCACGCTCTCGGCGCGGCTGAAGACGTCGACGGGAACCGTGTCCACCACTCCCTGCCAGGAATGGTTGCGCGAGGTGATCAGCACGTGTCCCGGGCCGCGGGGGACGATCTCGTTGATGTCCTCCGGCTGCTCGGCGTTATCGAAGATCAACAGCCATTTCGCGTACGGCTCCCCTCGCCGCAACGCGTCGAGCACGGCCACGGACGCGTCCTCGATCCCCGTCACCGCGGAGGAGGGCAGGCCCAGATGCGGCGCCAGGGCCGCCAGCGAGGACCGCACCAGCATGGGCTGGTCCGCCGGGATCCACCAGACCAGTTCGTACTCGTGGCGAAACCGGTAGGCGTACTCGATCGCGACATGGGTCTTGCCGACGCCGCCGAATCCGTGCAGCGCGTGGGGCACGACGGCGGTCACATCGGCCGTGACCCCGCTGTGCAGTTTTTCGAGCAGGTCCTCGCGACCGGTGAAGTTCTTGTTCTGCTGGGGCACCTTGCCCCAGATCTGGGGCTGGCGCCCCGGCATCCGGGAAATTCCCGACTGAGAAATGGACATGTCACGGTCTCCGCTCGCCCGATTCGAGTTCAGACTAGACGTTCGACGCGGCAAAGCGGATAAACGAAGGGGGCAGAGTCTCATGACGGCCTGCCGAACCTCTCATATTTCCCAAAACCCCCAGACACCCTCTCCGGAACCGCCCGTTACCAAGGGTGCCCGCTTGGGCATGAACACGACGAGGTGAACGAGCGGCAGGCAGGGAGAATCAAGGAGGATTCCCTCCAAGAGCACGAAGGAGACCGCATGGGCGAGGAAGTCACCCCGGCGACCGCTGATTTCGGCAATGGCCTGATCGATGTGACCGGGTTGTGTTTGGCCGACCTCGATCGGATTGGCCAGTCAAGCCTCGACTTCGCATTACGTCGAATAGTCGATGAGCTGGACGCGGGACCGGTGGCCGGATTCAACGCGACTATATGACAGCCTTGGTTTTGGCGCTTTCGCGTGCGACATTGGAGTACAAGCCAGACACTCTTTGTCAACAGCGATGGTGGAAACGTGGACGATGTCGACTGGGAACGTTTGATCGACCAGCTCGGCAGGGGTGACTGCGCCCCTTTTCTCGGAGCGGGAGCCTGTGCCGGCACCCTTCCCACCGGCACCGTCCTCAGCAACCGGTACGCCCTCCACTACGGCTATCCGTTCACCGACGCGGGCGACCTGGCCCGCGTGATGCAGTACGGCGAGGCCGTGGTGCGCGATCCGGTCGACCTCAAGGAGACGGTCTGCGGTCACCTGCGCTCGCACGGGCGGCCTCCCACGGGTGATCCCGGGGAGCCGCACCGGCTGCTGGCCGGTTTCCCGGTGACGACGTTCCTCACGACGAACTACGACGACTTCCTGGCCGAGGCGTTGCGGGCGGAGGGCAAGGAGCCCCACGTGGCCGTCTCCCCCTGGTGGGACACCGACCCGGCCGCGGCCCCCTTTCTGCCGGAGCCGACGGTGGAACGGCCCGTCGTCTACCATCTGCACGGAAACTGGGCGGAGCCCGCGTCGCTGGTGCTGACCGAGGCCGACTACCTGACGTACCTCGTCAACATGGTGGACGCCGTCGCCACCGACGGGCGGCACCCGCTGCCGACCCCGATCCTGCGGGCGATGACCACCAGGCCGCTGTTGTTCGTGGGCTACAGCCTGCAGGACTGGACGTTCCGGGTGCTGTTTCACGGCCTGGTGCGCAACACACCCCGCAGCAACAAGCGGCGGCATGTGAGCGTGCAGCTCATGCCCGAGGTCAACGGGTCGGCGGGCGGCGCCAAGGCCGCCGAGGCCGCCGAGGACAAGGCCAGACGCTACATCACCCACTATCTCGACCGCTGGAACATCTCGATCTTCCTGGGGACCGCCTCGGAGTTCTGCGCGGAACTCCAGCGGAGAATGGGACGGATGCCATGACGACCCCGACGCGCGGCGGTGACGGGACCATCCGGCCGTACGTGGGGCTGCGCCCCTACGACCGGAGCGAGCACGCGCTGTTCTTCGGGCGGGAGCGCGAGGCCCGCGACATCGCCACCATCTGGCAGGCCACGGGCCTCACCGTGCTGTTCGGGGCGTCGGGGGTCGGCAAGACGTCCCTTCTCCACGCGGGTGTCCTGCCGCGCGTGGAGCCCGAGCGCGCCGACGTCCTGCCCGTCGCCCGCGTGTCGCCCCGCGGCATCACCGCACTGCGCCCGAGGGTGACCGGCAACCCCTACGTGCTGGCGCTGCTGTCGGCCTGGGCGCCGGACCGCCCGCTGCCCGCGCTGGCCGGGATGACGGTCTCGGACCTCCTGGCGGAACGCCCGGAACGCGTCGACAGGTACGGCGACCCCGTCCCCGTCCTGGTCGCCGTCGACCAGGCGGAGGAGCTGTTCGGCGGCCCGCTCGACCTGGAGGAGGAACGCCACGGGCTCCTGCGCCAGCTGGCGAGTGCGGTGGAGGACCACGACGGCCTCCACCTGCTGCTGTCGCTGCGCGAGGAGTATCTGGCCTCCGTCCTGCCGCACGAGCGCCCGCTGGGCCGGGGCTCGCGGGCGCGGTTCCAGCTGCTGCCGCTCACCCGCGCAGCGGCGCTCGACGCCACCACGAGGCCGCTCGAGGGCACCGGCCGGCTCTTCGCCCCCGGTGCCGCGGAACGGCTCGTCGACGACCTGCGCACCGTCCCGATCTCCAACGACGAGGGACAGACCACCACGCTGACCCTGAACACCGTCGAACCGGTCCAGCTGCAGGTCGTCTGCTCCGCGCTGTGGGAGTCGCTGCCCTCCGGCCTGCGGGAGATCAGCGTGGAGCACGTGAACCTGCACGTGAACGTCGACCGGTTCCTGACCGGCTTCTGCGATCGGATGCTCGCGCGCGTCTCGGCCGAGTCCGGCGTCACCTCGAGCGAGATCCGCTCCTGGTTGCGCAGGACCTTCGTCACCGAGCACGGGACGCGCAACACCGTCTACGAGGGCCTGCACGAGACGGCCGGCATGCCGAACGCCGTCGCCAAGGCGCTGGAGGACTCCCACATCCTGCGGGGCGAGCACCGGCTGGGAATCCGCTGGTACGAGCTGCAGCACGACCGCCTCATCGGCTCGGTGCGCCAGTCGCGGCACCCGGCGGCCTACCTCGACGACGCGAGGCTGGCCCTGGCCAGACAGGGCTGGGAGACGGCCCGCGGCCTCGCGGAGGAGGCCGTCCGCGCCTCGGGGAGCGGCGAGACCTGGGTGCGCGCCGAAGCCCTGCTGATCCTGGGAGAGGTGGCGTCGGCGGAAGGTGAGGCGGAGAGCGCGCTGAGCCGGTTCGAGGAGGCGGCCGGCATGTTCGCGACGCTCCAGCGGTTCAACGGGGTGGCCTCCGCGCTGACCGGGGAGGGACGGCTCTGGCTGTCGCAGGGACACCACGACAGGGCTGTCGAGCGGCTGCGCGCCGCCCTGTCCTGGGTTCCCAACGACCTGCCCGCGCATCTGGCGCTCGGGCAGGCCCTGTGGCACCTGGGACAGCCGCGCGCCGCCCTCGCCCTGCTCAACGGGGCCGTGGCGCTCGCGGACGAGCCCCCCGCCGAGGCGCTCGCGCTGCGCGGCGAGATCCTGGCCGACCTGGGAAAGGCCGCGGAGGCCCTGCGCGACCTGGACCTCGTCCGCAGGCACCAGCGGCCGTCCACGATCGCCGCCAGGGCGCTGGCCCTCGCCCTGGAGCGGCGGTTCGACGCCGCCCAGCAGGAGATCCTCGACGCGCTCGCCGACGGGTCCGACAGCGGTCCCGTCCTGGTGCGGGCCGCGCGCGTCCACGCCCTGCTGGGAGGGGCCGCGACGGCGGAGAGACTGGCCTCGCGGGCACTCGGCACGGTCACTCCTGGACTTCCGCCGCATCTGCGCAAGCAGGCCGAGGAGCTCCTGCGGAGAACGGCGTGACGTCGTCGCGCCTCGCCGCCTCCCACATGTGGTCGAACTGGTTCAGCCAGTAGGCGAACCAGCGCTCGTCGCGACCTCGGGTCAGCTCCAGGTGCATGCGCGAGGAGGTCGACGCGTTGTGATAGCCGTGGATCTCCACGATGACACGGCCCCTGGGGGTTTCCGGGTCGACGAGCACGAGGCTGAATCCCGGGTTGTAGGAAAGAAGCCGGTATTCGAACTCGCCCGCCGTTTTCCATCCGCTCATCAGCCGGAGGCGTTCCATCGTGCTGTCCAGCGCGGCGGGGAGCCGTTGCACGGGAAACTCGATCGAATCGTCCAGCTGCTTCGCGGCCTGCCGCACGGCCACCTTCTCCAGGGGGTCGAGAATGACGATCCTGACATTTCCCCGTTCCCGCGCGAGCACCGTGTTGCGCATGAGCTCGCAGGTCTGCGCCGACAGCAGGTTTACCGCGGACGGCGCGAAAACGCGCACGTCGCGCGCCTGGGCGAGCAACGACGACAGCGGCACCACGTCGTACACGGAACGGTCGTGCAGAAGGCCGGCCGGCGACTCGGCCGGCTCCGCGGGCAGGGTGATCCGGTAGAGGAGCAATCCGACTCCGGAGAACAGGACCGCCCATCTGAGGTCGACGTCCAGCTTTTCAGCGAAGATCGAGAGAAAGGCGAAAGCGAAGAGGACGACCGTGAGAGCGTACGCGTCGATGTGCTGCCGAGCCTTGAGATCCCTGCCGATTCTTTGGAGCGAACGCACGCCGACCCCCAGCTCTTCGGGCACTGTCGAAATAGCTATGCATAGCTATGCCCATTGTCCGGGGTGGGATCTCGTGATTTTCGATCTCGTGAATTCCGGTCGGCCGGGCCCTCCGGTTGTGGAAAGACCCGGCATCCGTAATCCCGGTCTCCGGCCGCACCCGCGCGGCCCGCGCCCGCCCTGGCCGGCTTGGTTCGTGACCGGCCGGATCGGCGACCGGCTAGACGGCGGCCAGCTGGCGGCGGCGCTGCCAGAGGGCGTCGACGGCGAGGGCCCCGCCGCCGCTGAAGGCGACGGCCAGGGTGCCGGCGGCGAGGGCGAGGACGAACTCGTAGCCGCCCTCCCCCACCGAGAAGCCGTTGGCGAGGTGGACGAAGACGAGGGCGCCGAGCATGTTGAGCGTGAGCAGGAGGCCGAACACGGGCAGGGCCGCGCCCAGGATGAGCGCGATGCCGCCGACGACCTCGAGGACGGCGACCGCCGGTGCGGCGACGGCCGCGAGCGGGATCCCCGCGGACTCGAAGAACCCGGCGGTCTTGTCCAGTCCTGTCAGGAACTTCTGCGCGCCGTGGACCAAGAAGATCACGCCGAGGGCGATCCGCGCCAGCAGAAGGGCGTAGGGCCGTACCTGGTCAAGCATGATGACTCCTCTTGTCATTCGAATTTGTACAAACCATAGCGGTTAGTTCAAATTTGAACAACCCGTACAATACTCCGGTGAGCGACACGAAATGGCTCAATGAGAGCGAGATGGCCGCATGGATGGCCTATGTGGCCGCGACGCACCTCCTGGAGCGCCGTGTCGAGGACCAGCTGAAAGCCGACTCGGATCTGACTCACGCCCAGTACGAGATCCTGGCGAAACTCTCCCAGCAGCCCGGCGGGCAGCTGCGGATGACCGAGCTGGCCAACCGGCTGATCGTTTCGAAAAGCGGCCTCACCTACCAGATCGGGCAGCTGGAGCGGAGGGGGCTCGTCACGCGGGCGGCGTGCCCGTCGGACGAGCGGGGCGTGCTGGCCGTGCTCACCGAGGAGGGCGCGCGCTGCCTGGAGCGGACCGCGCCGGGGCACGTGGCCGTCGTGCGCGCCTTCCTGATCGACCGGCTCACCCCCGAGGAGGTCGAGACCATGCGGCAGATCATGACGAAGGCCACCGCGGCCATGAAGGCGGCACCGGCGGGCCCGCTGCGCACCCGTCGCCCGGGCAAAAGCCCAGGGTAACGCACGGAACGAACCCGAGGGAGCGGTTCTCCCTTTCGGCCACGGAACCGCGGCGAAGACGGAAGAATCCGGTACGGCTCGCGCGGGGGGCATACCGCGCGAGCCGTACCGGATCACGGCCGCACCACCGGGTCAGGCGGCGGTGCAGCTGACCGAGGAGGGCGCACCGTTGCTCCCCGACCAGTTACCGGTGAACCCGAAGGACGCCGAGGCGCCCGGGGAGAGGTTGCCGTTGTGCGACACGTTCCGCACCGAGACGCTCGCGCCGCTCTGGGTGTGCTGCCCGTTCCAGAGCTGGGTGATGCTCTGGCCGTTGGGGAAGGACCAGCTCACCGTCCAGCCCGTGATGGCCGCGGTGCCGCTGCTCCGCACGGTCACCTCGGCCTGGAAGCCGCCCTGCCAGGAGCCGGCCGGATTGTAGGCGGCCGTGCAGGCCTTGCCCACGCCCGGCGTCGGAGTCGGGGTCGGGGTCACGGTGGGCGTCGGGGTGGGATTCGGGGTGACGGGCGGGGCCGCCATGGCCAGGTCGTAGGCGCGCTGCGGGACGAACTGCCCGGCCCCGGCGATGCAGCCGTCGGCCTCGCCCGGCAGCTTGATCCACAGGAAGGCGTCGATCATCGAGTCGCCGGTGGCGTTGGTGCTCGGCGTGCCGATCGCCCGGCCGCCCGGGTCGCACCACTCGCTACCCTGCGGGCCGTTGCCGTTGCGGCTGGTGTCGATCACCGCGCGGAGCCGGGAGACCCCGGTGGCGGAGATGACGCTCTTGGCGTACGCGATCTCGGTGGAGCTCCACCGGTAGTTGGAGACGTTCAGGGAGATGCCGTCGGCGCTGTTCGCCACGTCCGCGGCCCTCAGGCGGGCGCCGGCCTCCGACGGTGACAGCCATCCCGAGTGCCCGATGTCGAAGTAGACCTTGGCCGAGGACGAGGCGGCCCTCAGCTTCTTGCCGGCGTACGCCATGGAGGCGTTGGTCTCCTGCTGCTGGGAGGAGCTCATGCAGTTGGTCATGATCGGGAGCACATCGGGCTCCAGGATGATCGACGCCGGGCGTCCCTGGAGACCGGCGGCCACCTCGTCGACCCACTGCCGGTAGGCCGTGTGGTTGGGCGCGCCACCCGTGCTCGCGCCGCTGCAGTCACGGTTGGGGATGTTGTAGACGACGAGGATGGGGATCTTGCCCGCTCCCTGCGCCGCTCCGACGAACGCCGACACCTGCCCGCGCACGGTGGAGGTGTTGGTGGTGGTGAACCATCGTGCCTGCGGCACGGCGGCGATCCGGTCGCGGATGACCGGCGCCCTGAAGTCTCCGGGGTTGGCCGCGACCCACTTGGCGGCACCGGTCTCAGGATCGACGTAGAACGGGGAGTCGGCGGCGGACGCGCCGGAGGCGACGGCGACCGCGGCACCTGACATGATCACCAGAGCCGCGCAGAGCGTGGCCAGAATCGATCTTCTTGGCATGGAACGGCTCCTTCAAGGGAGGCATGGGAGCGCTCCCACCCTAGGTGTCACACCCCTCCCTGACGTAGGGGACACAGGCGCCGCCTCACACCGTTACACGCTGACCTGTGCGAACACCCTGGTGTGCGTTGAAAGTTTCACTACCTCGGGCCCCCCGGCATCGGGCACGGCGGTCCCGTCGATCGGCGGGGAAGAATCCGCGGGGCGGCGGCGGCCCGGCCGAGGCCGCCCCGAAGCCCCGTGGCCCCAAACTCGCCGCCCCGAAAATCCATGATCCCGGGCCCGCGGTCCCGAAGAGCCGTGGTCCCGGGCCCGCCGTCCCGGAGGCCATGGCCTGGAGGCCCGCGGTCTGGAACCCTGGTCTCCTATGGCCCGGGCATTTGACACCTTTTCTCCTCCTCGTGGCGCCCCCGACCGGCCGCGTGTCGGATTCGCTCCTCCCCTCGCGGGCCGCCCGGCTCGGTCGCGGGCCGGGCGACCGCGGCGGTGAGGGTTTCCAGGACGGCACGGACCGCACCCGGCAGGGCACGGGCGACGGTGGGGACGTGGTTCGCGGGCAGGCTCCCCGCGCCCGGGGGGAGATGGCCCGCGACGAGGCGTTCGCGCGTCGCCGACGTGCTTCTCGCGCTGGGCGTGTGGGCGGTGTACGTCACTCTGGGCGTCCTCCAGGACAGGTTCGGCACGCGAGAGCTCCCCCTCCTGGCATTCGCGTTCTTCACCGTCTCGTCGGCGGCCCTGGTGTGGTGGCGGCGCCGGCCGATCACCGTGGTGGCCGTCACCGTGGTCTGCGACTGCGTGATCGTCGTGTCGACGGGCTGGCAGGGGTACGGCCTGCAGGCGATGCTGGCCCTGTACGCGGCGGGCAGGTACGGCGCGGCCCGGCACGCCTGGGTCGCGGCCGTGGCGGTGGGCCTGTTCTACCCGGCGGTGTCGACGGCCGTCCAGCTCGTCACCGGAGCCGGACGCCGGGACTCCGGCTCCCTCGGGGTGTTCGTCCCGCTGCTGCTCGTCGGGCTGGGCAGGCTGGTGTGGCTGCGCCGGGAGACCGTCCGCAGGAGGCAGGCCGAACTCGCCGAGGAGATCGTACGGGCCGAGCGCCGCCACATCTCCCGCGAGCTGCACGACGTGGTCGCCCACAACATCAGCACGATGCAGATCCTGATGGGGGCGGCGCGCACGACCATGGCCCGCGATCCCGCCGGGGCCGAGGCCGCCCTGCTCAGCGCCGAGCGCGCCGGGCGGGAGGCGATGGCGGAGATGCGGCAGTTGCTGCACGTGCTGCGCGCCGACCGGGTGGACGGCCCGGCCGGCCCGGGGGCCACCCCCGTGGACGGCGACTCCCCCACCGGCGCGGTAACCGGCTTCCCCGGGAAGGCGGCTCCTCCCGGTGGACCGGGCTCTCCCGGTGAGACGGGTCCTCGCGGTGGGACGGGCTCTCCCGGTGGGACGGGCTCTCCCGCCCGCAGGGCCGCGGCCCTGCCCTCGCTGGTCAGCCGGGCCCGCGAGGCGGATCAGCCCGCCGTCCTGGAGGTGACCGGCACCCCCGGCAGGCTGCCCGCCGCGGTCGACCACGCCGTCTACCGCATCGTCCAGGAGTCGCTGACCAACGCGCGCAAGCACGCCGGAAACGTCCCGGTGAGGGTGCGGGTCGAGTACGAGCCCGCCGCGGTCGAGGTGGAGGTGGTCGACGACGGACCCGGGACGGCCGCTGCCGGGAAGAGGTACGAAGGCCACTCCGGTGGAGGTTTCGGGCTGGGCGGCATGGCCGAACGTGTGGCACTCTGCGGTGGGCGGCTGGAGACGGGTCCCCTGCCGGGCGGGGGCTTCCGGGTCCACGCGCGGTTGCCTCTCCCGGTCCTGGGAACGGACGGACGGCGAGACGCCGGCGAAGGGCCGGCCGAACGGGAAGCGGCCGAACGCCCCCCGGTCGCGGGCAGGCCGATCGAGCGGGAAGCGGCGGAACGGGAAACCACCGGACAGGAAGAACCCGGACGGAAACCCGCCGAGCGGGAGGGGGAGACATGATCAGGGTGCTGGTCGTCGACGACCACGCGCTGGTGCGCTCCGGCTTCCGGATGATCCTGAACGCCCAGGACGACCTCTGCGTGGTGGGAGAGGCGGGCGACGGCGAGGAGGCACTCGCCCTCGCCCGCGACCTGCTGCCCGACGTGGTGCTGATGGACCTGCACATGCCGGAGGCCGACGGCGTCACCGCCACCGGGCGGATCACCGCCGAACTGCCCGGCGTGCGCGTGCTCGCGCTGAGCACCTTCGACCTGGACGAGTACGTCGTCGATGCCCTGCGCGCCGGGGCCTCGGGCTTCCTGCCCAAGGACGTCTCCCCCGAGGAGCTGCTGGAGGGGGTGCGGGTGGTGCACCGCGGCGACTCGGTCGTCGCGCCGCGGCTGCTGACCCGGCTGATCGGCACCTTCGTCCGCGCCGTACGGCCCCGGCCCGCGACGATGCCGCCGGAGCTCGCCGGTCTGACCGACCGCGAGCGGGAGGTGCTGGTCCTCATCGCGCGCGGGCGGTCGAACCCGGAGATCGCCGAAACGCTCGACGTGGCGGCCTCCACCGTGAAGAACCACGTGACCAGCCTGTTCGCCAAACTCGGCGTCCGCGACCGCGCCCAGGCCGTGGTCATCGCCTACGAGGCGGGCTTCGTCACCCCGGGCACCACCGGCTGACCCCTCCGGCGCCTCCCCCGGGCACCGGCCGCCCCCTCCGGCCACCTCTCCCGGGCACCGCCCGGCTCCCGGCCGGGTCCTCGTACCCGTCTGGGACCGTACTCCCAGACGGGGGCGCGACCGGTGCCCGGCTCCCAGGCGGGAAACCGTTCCCGATGGTGAAAGACGGGGCCCGGTCGTGAACGAGCCTGGAAACATGAACGCGAACCAGCGATCCATCACACGCCGGGCCGCCACGGCGCTCGTCACGACGGGAACCTGCGGGACGCTTCTCCTCTCGCTCCTCACCGCCCCGGACGCCGCCGCCCGTGGCCACGGCACGTCCTCCGCCGCAGCACGGACCGCGACCGGAGAGTCGACCGGAGAGGCCGGAAGGAGCGCGGGCGGGCGGCATCCGTGCGCCGCCGCGAGGACCCGCTGCGACGGGGAGATACGGGTTCCGCTCGACTGGGGCGACCCGGCCTCGGAGCGGATCACGGTGGCGTTCGCCTGGCTGCCCAGGAAGGACACCTCCCGCCCGGCGTCCGGGACCGTGCTGGCCAATCCGGGCGGGCCGCTGCCGGCGCTCCCCGCGGTGCCGTCCCTGGCCGAGGGCCTGGGACCGGTGCTCGACCGGCACAACCTGCTGGTGGTCGAGCCGCGCGGGCTGGGGAAGTCCGCCCCGCTGCTCTGCCCGGGGCTCGACCTGGTGGTCCGGGAGACCGTCAAGGCCTGCGCCGCCCGCCTCGGTCCTCGTACCCGGTTCTTCACCGCCGACCAGGCCGTCACCGACATGGACGCCGTCCGCGACGCCCTGGGCGTGCCGAAGGTGACGTTCTACGGCATCTCGTACGGCACCCTGTTCGCCCAGGCGTACGCCACCCGCCACCCGGGCAGCCTCTCCGGGGTGCTGCTCGACAGCATCATGCCCACGGGCGAGGACGGCTACGTGGCCGAGCGCATCCGCAAGCGCGCCGACCTGCTCGACGTGGCCTGCGACCCCTCACGCGCCTGCCGCCGCCTGCCGGGCGATCCCTCCGACGCCTTCTCGAAGCTGGTGCGGCGGCTGCGCGCCCACCCCGATCCGGAGATCCGGCTGTCGTCGCTCGCGCGCCTGCCGGACTTCCTCTTCATCCCGGTGGCCGGCCGCGAGGGAGGCGCGGCCGTCGCCGCCTACCTGGACGGCGACCCGCTCCCGCTGCGCCGCCTCGTGCGGATGGTCGACGGAGCGCCGAGCCAGCCGCTGCGCGCGGCGGAGCTGGCGGGCCTGCTCTCCTACGTGTGCGCCGACACCACCTTCCCGTTCGAGCGCGCCGCTCCGGCGGACGAGCGGCGACGCCGGCTGGACCGCCACTACGACGGTGAACGCCCGTTCAGGCCGTTCACCGTCGCCGAGCTGGGCGGGCCTCCCGCCGGCACGCAGGACTTCTGCGTCGACTGGCCGACGCCCCGCACCAGCCCGCCCGTGCCGCCGGGCGCCGGGCACCCCCGGGTGCCGGTCCTGGCCCTGGGAGGGGACTTCGACTCGACCACCCCGGCGGAGGCGGCCGCGGTGACCCGGCGCTTCCCGGACTCCACCTTCTCCCGGGTACGCTTCGCCGGCCACAACCTCACCACGGGCGCCCAGGTGAACGAGTGCGTCCGCGGCGCGACGCGCGCCTTCCTCTCCGACCCGGCCGCCTTCGACGGCGAGCCCCGCTGCGACGAGGCGAACTACCGTGCCCTCGGCTCCTTTCCCCGGACCGTGGCGCAGGTGCCCCCGGCACGCGGCACCACCCTGGACGCCGAGGAGCGGCGGATCCTCGCGGCCGCCTTCGCCACCGCCACCGACGCAACCGCCAGGCGCAACCCTCTCAGGTCCCCGTTCTGGCTGCCGGCCACGCAGGAGGGCCTGCGCGGTGGCCGGCTGACGTTCGACGACAGGGCCGGCACCGTCCGACTGCGGGACGTCCGCTTCGTCGGCGACCTCACGGTGAACGGCGAGGTCCGGCTGGGCAGCGGTGCCACGGCCCGGCTGACCGTCACCGGCGACGGCGGATCGCACGCGCTGGAGCTGTCGTGGAAGGCGTTCCTGGCCGAGGACGACACCGCCGTCTCCGGCACCTTCGCGGGCCGCGGCTTCACCGCGACGGTCCCCGCGCACTGACGCCCCGGCCCGGCCGGGCGGCCCGGCCCCTCGCGGGGGCCGGGCCGCTCTTCGGCACGACCGCGGTAGCCGGTATCGGCGGGACGGGAGGCGAGGAGAAGGCAGGCCACGAGCGGCCGTGCTCCCCCCGCACTCCCTCCTCGCCTCCGCTCACCGGCCGGCCGTCTCAGGCGGCCGGTTCACCCATCGGGATCGTCGCGGCCGCAGCGACCGCCGCCGCAGCACGCGCGGTCCGTGGTTTCCCGGCCGTCGGCGTCGGTGACCGTCTCGAAAACGAACTCCGGCGTCTCGTCCTCGCGAGTGATGTCATCGTTCACGATGTTTCTCCCTCCAGGAGCGCCTGCCGAGGCAGGGCAGGGTGACGACCCGATGCCGGGCCGGTTTCCCCGCGTACGGCACACCGGGTGCGCCGGGCGCGGAGGATCGGTGGCGACACCCGCGAGGGGTCGCGCCCCGGTCGCGGGGCGGGGGCCGACGACGGCGGCCGGGGATCCGGGAATCCGGACGGACATCTCGTCCGGCGCGGCCCGTCGCGGGAGGGTGGCGGCCTGCCGTGATACCGCGAAGGCGGGCGCGGACCCTCCCTGCGGGCGGCGCGTGCGGGTCAGGATCGCGGCCACACCAGACCGGCCAGTGCCAGCTCGGCGAGCGTCTCCGCGGCGCGGGCGCGGTCACCGCCCACCGCGGCGATCACCTGGTCGGCGTCGCGGGTACCGTCACAGCCGGCCAGCAGCATGGCGGTGCCCTCACCGATCCGGTAGGCCCGCACGACGGGCGCCCGCCAGCGGCGCTGCAACAGCACCCGCGTCCGCACGGCGGGCAGCTCGCCGATCGGCGGCCCCGCGGTGACGTCGTGGGTGTAGGTCTCGACCCGGGCGGCGGCCGACAGCCGGAGCGCCCCGGCAGGCGTCCGGCGGCCCGGGCCCGCCACGGCGGAGGCGCGGGCGGCCAGCGCGGCGTCCCGGTCGTGAACCAGCGCGGCGCGCGCCAGCTCGTAACGGGCGTAGGCGGTCAGCCGAGGTGTCGCGTGGACCGCCAGCCAGGCCGTCAGCCGTTCGGACTCCCCCATCCCGAACGGCCGCTCCACCGGCTGCGGGCGGCATACCGCACCGCGGGTGAACTCCTCCCACAGGGCACGGTGACCGCCGGTGAGCTCGGCGACCGTGTCCGGCAGGCAGGCGGTGACCGCCGACCGCAGCTTGCCCCGCACGCCGTCGTGCGTCACCCGGTAGCCGTCGGGCGCGGCACCGCTCAGCATGGCCAGCTCGGCGTCGCTCAGCTCGTACCGGCGCTGCAGCCTCACCGGGTCCTCGCGCAGCAGCGCGGACTCCGCCTCGCAGGTCAGCATCGCCGCGAGCGCGTCCTGCACGCCCATCACGCGCCTCCCGCCGTTCGCGCCGCCACTCGCCCGCCGTCCGGACCGCCCGCGCGGGAGCGCAGCACGGTTCGCGCGCGGTCGATCTCGGCCAGCAGGTCGCCGAAGTCGTCGGGGAAGTTCTGGTCGCGTTCGACCAGCGTGGCGTTGACGTGCGTGCGCGAGACCAGCTCCGCCAGCAGGTCCCACACCCGGGCCGGGATCGCGGCACCGTGGCTGTCGAGGGACAGCCGCCCACCGTCGCCGTCACCGTCACCGTCGACGCCGCCGGCCAGGTGCACCTGGACGACCCGCTCGACCGGGATGGTGTCGAGGAACCCCAGCGGGTCGAAGCCGTGGTTGCGCGCGTTGATGTCGAGATTGGCCAGATCCAGCAGCAGGCCGCACTCGCAGTGCTCCATCACCTCGGTGATGAACTGCGCCTCGGTCAGCGGGGTGGCCAGGTCCACGTAGTAGGTGATGTTCTCCAGCAGGAACGGCCGGCCCACCGCCTCCTGCACCCGCCGCGCCCTGCGCCCCAGCCGCCGGGCGACCTCCCGGGTCCGCGGCAGCGGCACCAGCAGCCCCACGTCGACCCTGTCGGTACGGGTGAAGCACAGGTGGTCGCTGAACCACGGCGCGCCGATGTCCGCCACCAGCGCGGCCAGCGCCTCCACGTACGCCCCGTCCGGCTCCCGCTCCGAGCCGATGGACAGTTCCACCCCGTGCGGCACGACCGGGAACCGGCGGACCAGCTCCCCCAGCCGCTCGCGCTCGTCGGCCGGGGCGAACAGGTAGCGCTCGGTGATCACTTCCAGCCAGTCGATCCGGCCGGCGTGCGCCTCGATCGCCTCGGCCAGCTCCACGCGATGTCCCAGGCCGGACCCCAGTGCGGGCAACCCTGTCAGCATGCGGTTCTCCCATCACTTCACAGTGATGTTCACGACAGTGATGTTCACGGGCACTGCGCAACGGCTGTACCCCGCAACGTGCCCGGCGGTATCGGAGCCACGCCGGGACGCCACGTCAAACTTCCACAAAGCGGCGGCCCGGCCGCACGGTCTTCGGTGGGGACGAGGTTCGTGTGGGCCGGAAAGCCCCGGCTCCCGCGCGATCGGTGTCCCGGTGCCCGTTGCCGGAAAACAGGGATATAAGCCAAGATCAATGGGTTGATCCGCCGCGGCACGCGCCGCGGCCCACCGTCGAAGGGTAGACAAGTGATCAGGTCGGTTCCGAAGATGGTCGCCGTGACGGCCCTGGCCGCCGGTGTTCTCGCGGCAAACCCGGCATACACGGCGTACGCGGCCTCCGCCCCCTACACTCCCGAGGGCGTCTGCGGGGCGGGGTTCACCCGGGTGAAGGACGGCGTCCGTCCCCTCAAGTCCGGACGTGACACCTTCGGCCACGTCTACCTCATGTACAACCGCAGCACCGGTTACAACTGCGTGGTCAGCATCAAGACCGCCTTCTACCGGACCGCCACCTACACCACCGCCACCCTGACGGTGCGGGGCAGCAGGCCGAAGACCGACGCGGGCAAGTTCAAGTACTACGCCGGGCCGGTCAAGGTGAAGGCCCGCGGCAAGTGCGTCTCGTACTGGGGCAGCACCCGGGACACCCGCCTGGACTACGCCGAGGCGACCGGCGGCCGCAAAGCCTTCGGCAACTGCGGATAGGAGACCCCGGGCGCCGGGCCGCCCTGCCCGTACCGGGGAAAGACCCTCGCCGGCGCAAGCGGTTCGCCACCCTGCGGAAGGAGGGCCTTCATCCGAACCAGCCCTCCTCCGTCCCCGGTATCCGCAGGTCAGAGGCCGCTCAGGCCGAGCTCTCTGGCGATGAGCATCCGCTGGACCTCGCTGGTGCCCTCGCCGATCTCCAGGATCTTGGCGTCGCGGTAGAAGCGGCCGACCGGGTACTCGTTCATGAACCCGTACCCGCCGAAGATCTGGGTGGCGTCGCGGGCGTTGTCCATGGCGGCGTCGCCGGCGACGAGCTTGGCGATGGCGGCCTCCTTCTTGAACGGCTCGCCGGCGAGCATCTTCTCCGCCGCGTGGTGGTAGGCCAGGCGGGCGGTGTGGGTGCGGACCTCCATGTCGGCGATCTTGAACTGGATGGCCTGGTAGTGGCCGATGGGGTGGCCGAACGCCCGGCGCTCGCGGACGTAGCGCAGCGACTCGTCCACGCAGCCCTGGGCCAGGCCGGTGGACAGGGCGGCGATGGCGACGCGGCCCTCGTCGAGGGTCTGCAGGAACTGCGCGTAGCCGCGCCCGCGCTCGCCGAGCAGGTTCCCCGCCGGGACGCGGCAGTCGTCGAAGGAGAGCTCGCGGGTGTCGGAGCAGTTCCAGCCCACCTTGGAGTACTTCTTCGACACGGTGAGGCCGGGGGTGCCGGACGGCACCAGAATGGTGGAGATCTCCTTCTTCCCCCCGGCCGGTTCGCCGGTGATCGCGGCCACTCCGATGACGCCGGTGATGTCGGTGCCGGAGTTGGTGATGAACGCCTTCGTACCGTTGATCACCCACTCGTCTCCGTCCAGCACGGCGGTGGTCCGCATGCCGCCGGGCACGTCGGAGCCGCCGCCGGGCTCGGTGAGCCCGAAGGCGCCGAGCATCTCGCCCGACGTCAGCCTGGGCAGCCACTCGGCGCGCTGCTCGGGCGTGCCGAACCGGTAGATCGGCATCGCGCCCAGCGACACCGCGGCCTCGACGGTGATCGACACGCTGGAGTCGACCCTGGCCAGCTCCTCCAGGACCAGGCAGAGCGCGAAGTAGTCACCGCCCATGCCGCCGTGCTCCTCGGGGATCGGCAGCCCGAACAGGCCCATCGCCCCCATCTGCCGCACGATGTCGTAGGGGAACTGCTCGCGCTCGTAGAGGTCCCCGATCACCGGGGCCACCACGTCGCGGGCGAACGCCTCGACGGTCTTGCGAAGCTCCTCGTACTCCTCGGTCAGCTTGGGCATGATCACTCCTCGGCGTTCTCTGCGGTGGTGCGGGACGGGTTCTCGCCCAGGGCCTGGACGACCCGCGATGGGCTGGGGCGGCCGAGCCTCGCGGCCAGCCAGGTGCTGGTATCCACCAGCGAGGAGAGGTCCAGCCCGGTCTCGACGCCGAGGCCGTGCAGCATCCAGACCAGGTCCTCGGTGGCGAGGTTGCCGGTGGCGCTCTCGGCGTACGGGCAGCCGCCGATGCCGCCGGTGGAGGCGTCGACGACGGTCACCCCCTCGCGCAGGGCGGTGAGGGTGTTGGCCAGGGCCTGGCCATAAGTGTCGTGGAAGTGCACCGCGAGCCGGGAGGGGCCGCCGAAGGCCTCGATCAGCGCGGCGACGTGGCCGGGGGTGCCGACACCGATGGTGTCGCCGAGCGACAGCTCGAAGCAGCCCAGGTCGAGGAGCCTGCGCCCGACGGAGACGACCTGGGCGACGGGCGTCGGACCCTCCCACGGGTCGCCGAAGCACATCGAGACGTACGCCCTGACCTTCAGGCCGTGGGCCAGCGCCCGTGCGACGACCGGCTCGAACATCTCGAACTGTGACTCCAGCGTCCGGTTGAGGTTCCTGCCGGCGAAGGTCTCGGTGGCGCTGGCGAAGATCGCGATCTCGTCGACGCCGTGCTCGAGCGCGCGGTCGAGGCCGCGCTCGTTGGGGACGAGGACCGGGTAGCGCACGCCGGGAACCCGTTCCATGCCCGCCAGCAGCTCCGCGGCGTCGGCGAGCTGGGGCACCCACTTCGGGTGCACGAAGCTGGTGGCCTCGATCACGCGGTGTCCCGCGGCGGCCAGCCGGGCGATGAACTCGGCCTTGACCTCGACGGGAACCACCGCGGCCTCGTTCTGCAGCCCGTCGCGCGGCCCGACCTCGTAGATCGTGACCCGCTCGGGCAGCCCCGCCGCCCGGACCCGCTGTGGCTCGCGCATCATGCCCCCCTCACCGGTTCGCGCCGCACGGCCGGACGGGCCGCCGGTGTCGCGACCTCGGCGACCCATCCGGCCGTGACCTCTCCGTCGCCGTGCCTCACGGCCCATCTGACCGCCCGCGTCGCGATCTCCCCGCGTTCCCGTACGGCCTCCGCGACCGGCGCGGAGACCGTCACGGCTCCTCCTCGCGGACCACGGCCAGCACGGCGTCCATGGCGACCGCCTGGCCGGCCCGGACCCGCAGCTCGGCGACGATCCCGCCGATCGGCGCGGTCACGGTGTGCTCCATCTTCATCGCCTCCACGATGAGCAGCGGCTGCCCCTCGGCGACCCGCTCCCGGAGACCCGCCTTCACCACGAGGACGGTGCCCGGCATCGGGCTGCGGACCTGCCCGTCCCCCGGGCCGCCCGCGCCGGTCCGGTCGCCGGGGTCGCCCAGGTGGCGGCGGGTGAGCACCCAGGCGTCGCCGTCGCGGCCGAGCCAGATCGTGTCGCCGCCGTCGCCGTCCCTGGCGACGACATAGCGCCTCGCGGTCTCGCCGAGGGTGACGAGCAGGTCGTCGCCCTCCCCGGCCAGCCGCGCCCGCACGACGTCGGCTTCGGGCAGGCGGATCTCGGCTCCCGAGGCGGGCAGGCCGCGGACCCTGAGCTCGCGGACGCCGTCACGGGTCTCCAGCCGGTAGACGGTCCAGGCCGCCTCGCCCAGCCGCCAGCCGTCGGGGACGTCCCACGGGTCGGCGGGCATGCCGGCGGGCACGTGCTCGCGGTGCAGGACCAGGGCGGCGGCGGCCAGGACGTCGTCGGGGACGGAGGGAACGCCGTCGCGGGGGACCAGCTCGCCGAGGTGCCGCTCCACGAGGCCGGTGTCGAGGTCTCCGGCGACCACGGCGGGGTGACCGATCAGGGCCCGCAGGAAGGCGATGTTGGTGGGCACCCCGAGCACGGCCGTGGCCGCGAGCGCGCCGTCGAGCCGCCGCAGGGCGGCCGCCCTGTCGGGCCCCCAGGCGATGACCTTCGACAGCATCGGGTCGTAGTCGCTGCCGACCAGGCCGCCGGCCATCAGACCCGAGTCGACCCGCACCCCCGGCGGCTCGCGCAGCGCGAGGACCCGGCCGCCGGTCGGCAGGAAGCCCCGGGAGGGGTCCTCGGCGTAGACGCGGGCCTCGACGGCGTGGCCGTCGAGGCGCACCTCGTCCTGGGTGAGCGGGAGGGGCTCGCCGGCGGCGACCCTGAGCTGGAGCTCGACCAGGTCCAGGCCGGTGACCAGCTCGGTGACGGGGTGCTCGACCTGCAGGCGGGTGTTCATCTCCATGAAGTAGTAGTCGCCGGTCGCGCCCTGGACGATGAACTCGACCGTCCCGGCGCCGGTGTAGCCGACGGACCTGGCGGCCTCGACCGCCGCCGCGCCCATGGCGGCCCTGGTCGCGGCGTCGAGGAGCGGGGACGGCGCCTCCTCCACGATCTTCTGGTGCCGCCGCTGCAGGCTGCACTCGCGCTCGCCCAGGTGGATGACGCCGCCGTACGCGTCGGCCATCACCTGGATCTCGATGTGCCGGGGGTTCTCCACGAACCGCTCGATCAGCAGGGTCGCGTCGCCGAACGCGGCGGCGGCCGTGCGCCGGGCGGAGGCGAGTGCCTCAGGCAGCTCCGCCGCGGAGCGCACGAGCACCATGCCCTTGCCCCCGCCGCCCGCCGAGGGCTTGATCAGCGCGGGGAAGCCGACCCGTATGGCCGCCTCGGCCAGGTCGTCGCCGGGCTCGGCGCCGCCGGGGACGACGGGGACGCCGGCCGCGGAGACGGTGGCCTTGGCCCGGATCTTGTCGCCCATCGCCTCCACGGCCTCCGGCGGCGGGCCGACGAAGACGAGCCCGGCCTGCGCGCAGCTCCGGGCGAAGGCCGCGTTCTCGGCGAGGAAGCCGTATCCGGGGTGCACCGCCTGGGCGCCGGTCGCCGCCGCGGCGGCGAGGATGCCGTCGATGTCGAGGTAACCGCCGGGAAGCCGCACCGCGACATCGGCCTCGCGGACGTGCCGCGCCCCGGCGTCGGCGTCGCTGTGGACGGCGACGGAGCGGATGCCCAGCCTCCTGAGGGTGCGGGTGATCCGCAGGGCGATCTCGCCGCGGTTGGCGACGAGGACGGTGTCGAACATCCGGCCCCCGCGGGGTGGCGGCGCGTGGGTCGGGGAAACCGACGAGGTGGAGTGGGTCATGGGTGCGGTCACATCCGGAAGACGCCGTAGCCGACGGGTTCGAGGGGGGCGTTGGCCGAGGCGGACAGGGCCAGGCCCAGGACGGTACGGGTGTCGAGGGGGTCGATGACCCCGTCGTCCCAGAGGCGGGCGGTGGAGTAGTAGGGGTTGCCCTGCTCCTCGTACTGCGCGCGGATGGCGTCGGGATCGGCGTCGCCCACCGTGGACAGGACGTTGGCGGCCTGCTCGCCGCCCATCACCGAGATGCGGGCCCCCGGCCACATCCACAGGAACCGGGGCGAGTAGGCGCGCCCGGCCATCGCGTAGTTGCCGGCCCCGAACGAGCCGCCGACGACCACGGTGAACTTGGGCACCCTGGCGCAGGCGACGGCGGTGACCATCTTCGCGCCGTGCTTGGCGATGCCGCCCGCCTCGTACGCCCTGCCGACCATGAACCCGCTGATGTTCTGCAGGAACACCAGCGGGATGTTACGCCGGTCGCACAGCTCGATGAAGTGGGCGCCCTTGAGCGCCGACTCGCCGAACAGGATGCCGTTGTTGGCGACGATCCCGACGGGGTGGCCGTGGATGTGGGCGAACCCGGTGACGAGCGTGGCACCGTACTCGGCCTTGAACTCGCCGAACCTGCTGCCGTCGACGATCCGGGCGATGATCTCACGGACGTCGTACGGCGTGCGGGTGTCGGCGGGGACGATGCCGTACAGGTCGCGGGGGTCGTGCGCGGGCTCCTCGGAGAGCGCGCGCTCCCAGGGGGAGGGCGTGCGCGGCGCGAGGGTGGAGACGATGTCGCGGACGATCCGCAGCGCGTGACGGTCGTCGTCGGCGAGGTGGTCGGTGACGCCGCTGACGCGGGCGTGCAGGTCGCCGCCGCCCAGCTCCTCGGCGCTGACCTCCTCGCCGGTGGCGGCCTTCACCAGCGGCGGGCCGCCGAGGAAGATCGTGCCCTGGTTGCGGACGATCACCGCCTCGTCGCTCATCGCCGGGACGTACGCGCCGCCCGCCGTGCAGGAGCCGAGGACCGCGGCGATCTGCGGGATGCCGCGCGCCGACATGGTGGCCTGGTTGTAGAAGATCCGGCCGAAGTGCTCGCGGTCGGGGAAGACCTCGTCCTGCCTGGGCAGGAACGCGCCCCCCGAGTCGACGAGGTAGACGCACGGCAGGTTGTTGTGGAGGGCGACCTCCTGGGCCCGCAGGTGCTTCTTGACGGTGATCGGGTAGTAGGTGCCGCCCTTGACGGTGGCGTCGTTGGCGACGACGACGCACTCGCGCCCGGAGACGCGGCCCACCCCGGTGATGATCCCGGCGGCGGGGGCCGCGTCGCCGTACATCCCGTTGGCGGCCAGCTGGGAGAGCTCCAGGAAGCGCGAGCCCGGGTCGAGCAGGGAGTCGACGCGGTCGCGGGGCAGCAGCTTGCCCCGGGAGACGTGCCGGGCGCGCGACCTCTCCGGGCCGCCCAGGCCCGCCGCGGCGACGCGTTCCCTGAGGTCGGCGACGAGGCGCTCGTTGACCTCGGCGTTGCGCTTGAACCCCTCGCCACCCGGGTCGCAGGCGCTTCGCAGCACCGGCCAGCCACTCATCCGAGCCTCCCCGTCCGGCCTGCCCGGCCTGTCTGATCCGCCCGGCTTCGCCGCCGCTGGGTCACCGGTCATCAACTCCATCGCAGATGTTAGTCATCATTAACGTTACCGTCTACCATGCGAGGGGTGACGACTGCTCAGCCTTCCACCCGCAACCGCGGCTCACGACGCGCGGAGATCCTGGACGCCGCGGCGGAGCTGTTCGCCGCGCGCGGTTTCCACGGCGTCTCGATCGAGGACATCGGCGGCGCGGTCGGCACCTCGGGCCCGGCCCTCTACCGGCACTTCAGCGGCAAGGAGGCCCTGCTCGCGGAGATGCTGCTGGACGTCAGCGAGCGCCTGCACACCTCGGGCGCGCGCCGCGTGACCGAGGCCGCCGACGCGGAGCAGGCACTGGACGCCCTGCTCGGCTGCCAGATCGAGTTCGCGCTCAGCCATCCGGCGCTGATCACCGTGCACGACAGGGAGCTGGGCAACGTCCCCGAGCCCGCCCGGCGGCGAATCCGCCGGCTCCAGCGTCTGTACGTCGAGGAGTGGGTCACCGTGCTGAGCGAGCTCTACCCGGGACGCCCGCAGGCCGGGCTGCGCGCCGCGACCCACGCCGTCTTCGGGCTGCTCAACTCCACCCCGCACAGCGCGGGCGAGCTGCCGCCCGCGGCGATGGCCGAGCTGCTGCGCGGCATGGCCCGTGCGGCGCTGGCCGCCGCCCAGGGTTAGGAAGCACTAACTCCTGACGAGGCGTTCCCATCGCGGGGACGGGTGCCACGCCTGCGAGGGGGTCACCACGACCGTGCACGGCGCCTCGCGCAGCATCACCTGGCAGACCGGGCCGATGGCGGGATCCAGCGGGTCGTCCCGCTCCCGGTCGGCGACCACCAGCAGGTCCGAACGGTCGGCCGCGTGGCGGAGCACCTCGATGTGGGAGCGGGTCTCGATCAGGCTCTCCACCTCGACCGTGGGGTACTTCTCCTCCCACACCGCGACGTTGGTGTTGAAGCGGACGGCCGCCTGCCTGGTGTCGTGGGCGTTCTCGGGGCAGAGGCAGATGATCAGTAGCGCCGCCCTGCGCAGCCTCGCCTCGTCGAAGGCGATGCCCAGCTCCGGCGAGTCGAGACCGGGATCCTCCACCGCGATCGCCACGCGGCCGGCGCGCGGATGGCCGGACCGCCTGACGACGGCCACCGGGCAGTGGGCGTGCGCGGCGACCTCGACGGTCGAGCCGATCCGCAGCTCGTCGGGACCGCCGGCGCCACGCGGGCCGATCGCGATCAGTTCCGCGACGCCCGACAGGCCCACCAGGGCCGCGGCCGGTGTCCCCTCCACCAGCTGCCCGCGCACCCTCACCCTGGGCGCCAGCTCGCGCACCATCGTCAGCCCGCTGTCGAGGACGCGCATGCCCATACGGCGTACGACCTCGGTGGTCTCGGGGGCGAGGGAGAGCCTGGGGTAGGGCCACTGCCAGGCGTGACAGACGAGCAGCGGGAGAAATCTCAGGCGGGCCTCCTCGACGGCCCACCGCAGGGCCAGCCGGCTCTCCGCCGAGCCGTCGAATCCGGCGACCACCGGTCGCCCGTCGTCCTGTACCGGCATCACGGCTCCTCTCCCCCGTCACTCCTTTCCATCCTTCTCCGATCTGTCTGCCGGGAAGGGTGTGCTTTTCCAAGACTCTTCGTGTTTTGCGGCCCGTATCGGCAAAGACGCCTTCTCCCGCCCGAGGGGCGGCGGGAGGGCGCCCATAAGCGGGAGGGCGCTCATAACCGGTCAGGGCCGGAACACGGGCCGCCCGGGCCCGCAGGAGCGGTACGGCGGCCGGTCACCTGCACGGCCGCCGGTCTGTCACCGGCATGTCACCGGCACAGGGCGGTCACGGGCCTGAACATCGGATCACCGGCACGAACCGGTCACAGGCAGGACCCCGCCGCCACGACGGCGGTCGGCGTGCAGAGCACGCTCGCCCAGGCGGCGACGGCCGACGTGACCGCGAGCGGGGTGCCCGGCGCGGCGAATATCACCGGAGCCGGCGCGACCGGGACCGGCGGGACGACCACGGGCGGCACGACGTCGACCGGCGGGGTGCCTTCGACCGGCGGGACGGTGCCGGGCGGGACGGCGTCGACCGGCGGAGTGGTGCCGGGCGGGACGCCGTCGACCGGCGGGACGGCGTCGGGCGGGGCGGTGTCGACCGGCGGGGTGGCGCCGGGCGGCAGCTGCTCGTCCGGCGGCGGCGGGGTCCCGGGCACCCCGGTCGTGGGCGCCGGGGCGGTCCCCGACACCGGGGCGGGCGGGGGCGGTGTCTCGGCCGAGGATGACAGCGCGGACATCGACGCGGCCCCCGGCACCGGTGCGCTTCCGGGCGCCGGTGCGCTCCAGGCGGCCGGTGCGGCCGGTGCGGGCGGGGCCGGTATCCCGGGCACCGGCGTGTCGCCGGAAAGCGCCGGGACGGGCGACGCCGTATCCAAAAACGGCACGGCGGCGTGGGCGGCGGCCGGCAGCATGACGGCCGCCCCCACCGCCCCGGTGAGAATCAGTTTTCCAAGCATGTGCGCCTCCACTGATGTGACCGATGTGACTGGTGTGATGGACGTGAACTCCGAAGATGCTGGCAGCCGCTGTGTCCGCGGATGGCAAAGACACCCCCCTGGGGAAGTCCGCAAGGGGAACGGCTTGTGGCAACAGGGACGCGAGATGCCCGGAGATCGCAACACAGGACCCGGAAACGAATGTGCTCCCACCGTTCGGGGCTTCCGCCCCTTGTGCTGGTCAGACCCGGCATGAGGGTTCCGGTTCATTCATCGGGCGGATCGGTGAAAACAGCCCTGACAAGCCGTCATGAATAATAGTTAAATATGATCGGCCCGCGAGTCCGTACGCATCAAAGATGTCAAGGTTGAGGACGGCATCCATCCATGGGGGACATAATCGGGCTGTGGCGCGCGACACTGTTGAGACCCATTTCACCGAGGCCGTGACCGCCCTTTCCCCCGGGGCGCCGCGCGATCCCGGCCTGCCCGTGCGGGAGGGCACGACCCTGACGGGCGCCCGCTGCCGCGAGCTGTTCGAGTTCCAGCTCGGCAGCAGGCTGCTGGACGTCACCGCCCGCTGGCTGCGCGAGCAGGGCCAGGGCTTCTACACCATCGGCTCGGCCGGCCACGAGGGCAACGCCGCGGTCGCCGCCGCGCTGCGCGCCACCGACCCCGCCCTCCTGCACTACCGGTCCGGCGCCTTCTACCTGACCCGGTCGGCGATGGCGGGCCGGCTGCCCGAGGAGGGGCTGCGCGACGTGCTGCTCGGCCTGACCGCCTCGGTCGAGGAGCCGATGGCGGGCGGGCGGCACAAGGTCTTCGGCCACCCCGACCTGGCGGTGATCCCGCAGACCTCCACGATCTCCAGCCACCTGCCCCGCGCGGTGGGCGTGGCCTTCGCCATCGAGCGCGCCCGCCAGCTCGGCCTGCCGGGGCCGTGGCCCGCCGACGCGATCGCGACGTGCAGTTTCGGTGACGCCTCGATGAACCACGCCAGCGCCCTGTCGGGCCTCAACACGGCCGCCTACGGCTCGTACCAGAAGCTGGCGCTGCCGATCCTGTTCGTCTGCGAGGACAACGGCCTGGGCATCAGCGTGCGCACGCCCGACGGCTGGGTCAGGGCCGCCCACCACCCGCTGATGAGGTATTTCGAGGCCGACGGCTGCGATCTCGCCGACGTCCACGACGTTGCGCTGGCCGCCGCCGACCATGTCCGCGCGCACCGCGCCCCCGCCCTGCTGCGCGTCGGCACCGTCCGGCTGATGGGCCACGCGGGCTCGGACGTGGAGCTGTCCTACCGGACCAAGCGGGAGATCGACGCCGACCTGGAGCGCGACCCGCTCGTGGCGACCGCCAGGCTGCTCGTCGAGGCCGGCCTGACCACCCCCGACGAGCTGCTGCTCCGGTACGAGACGACGCGCGAGCACCTGTTCAAGATGGCGATGGAGAGCTCCCGGCGACCCCGGCTGGTCTCCGCCTTCGACATCGTGGAGCCGCTGGCCCCGCGCACTCCCGCGGCCGTCGCCGCGGCCAGCACCGGGGCGGCGGCCCCGGAGTCCAGGGCGAGGGCCTTCGCCGGCAGGCTCCCGGAGCAGGAGGGCCCGCTCACCTTCTCCCAGTCCGTCAACCGCACCCTCGCCGACTCCCTGGCCGCCCACCCCGACGTGCTGGTCTTCGGTGAGGACGTGGCACGCAAGGGCGGCGTCTACGGTGTCACGCGCGGCCTGCAGAAGCGCTTCGGCCCCGGCCGGGTGTTCGACACCCACCTGGACGAGCAGGCCGTGCTCGGCCTCGCGCTCGGCTCCGGGGTCTCCGGCCTGTTGCCGGTGCCCGAGATCCAGTATCTGGCGTACCTGCACAACGCCCTGGACCAGATCCGGGGCGAGGCCGCGACGCTGCAGTTCTTCTCCCAGGGGGCCTTCCGCAACCCGATGGTGGTGCGCGTCGCCTCCTACGCCTACCAGAAGGGCTTCGGCGGCCACTTCCACAACGACAACTCCGTCGCCGCGCTGCGCGACATCCCGGGCCTGGTCGTGGCCTCCCCCGCCCGGCCCGACGACGCCGCCTCGATGCTGCGCACCTGCCTGGCCGCCGCCCGCGTCGACGGCAGCGTCTGCGTCTTCCTCGAGCCCATCGCCCTGTACAACACCCGCGACATGTTCGAGGAGGGCGACAGCGGCTGGCTCGCCCCGTACGCTCCCCCGGCCCGATGGGCGGAGACGCACATCCCGATCGGGCGGGCCCGCAGCTACGGCGACGGCCGCGACCTGACCATCGTGACCTTCGGCAACGGCCTGCGGATGAGCCTGCGCGCCGCGGTGAGGCTCACCGCCGAGGGGCACGGCTGCCGGGTCCTGGACCTGCGCTGGCTCTCCCCCCTTCCGGTGGAGGATCTGATGCGGGCCGCCGAGCTGACCGGCAAGGTGCTGATCGCCGACGAGACCCGCCGCACCGGGGGCGTCTCGGAGAGCATCGTCGCCGAGCTGCTCGACGCGGGTTTCACCGGCAGGATCGCCCGGGTGACCTCCTCGGACAGCTTCATCCCGCTGGGCGAGGCGGCCAGGCACGTGCTGCTGTCGGAGGCCGAGATCGAGGCGGCCGCCCGCAAGTTGCTCGGCTGACCCACCCCTCGGTCCGGAATCCCGGAATCGACCCCGCCTCCTCAGCGGAACGTGTTCAATTGGTCGCATGCCGTCACGGACCATGGCCCCGGCCCGTCGGCAGGCCGACCCTCCGTTTCCCCCCCGAGTAGGAGGTAGCATGCCCGACGTGGCGACCCGGAGCACCGTTCAGCGCGTGACGGATCTGGAGGCCTGGGCCTTCAGGACCGGCAAGGACCTGGCGGACATCAAGGAGACACTGCACGATCTTCCCAAGATCATCCGCGAGGAGGTCATGACCTACACCGCGCCGATGTTCGAAGAGATCATGAACCGGATGGCCACCAAGGAGGATCTCCTCGCGCTCTCCACCAAGGTGGACGGCCTGGAGACCAAGGTCGATGGCCTGGAGACCAAGGTCGACGGCCTTGACGCCAAGGTCGACGGCCTTGAGGTGAAGATGGACACCCGGATGGCGTCCTTCGAAGGCCGGATGAAGTCCCTCGAAGGCCGCATGGAGTCCTTCGAAGGCCGCATGGAGTCCTTCGAAAGCCGGATGGAGTCCTTCGAAGGCCGGATGGGCTCTGTGGAAGGCCGGATGGACTCCATGGAGGGCAAGCTGGACCTGATCCTGGCCAAGCTCAGCTGATCTTCGCCGTGAGCCCCGGGCCGGCGGTCCGGGGCTCACGGCGGTGTCAGAGCCAGTCGCGGCGTTTGAACACCAGATAGAGCGTGAGGCAGACGCCCGCCATGAGCAGGACCGCGAAGGGATAGCCCCACTTCCAGTGGATCTCGGGCATCACGTCGAAGTTCATGCCGTAGATGGTGCCGACGAGAGTGGGGGCGAACAGGATCGCGGCCCAGGCGGAGATCCGCTTGACCTCCTCGTTCTGGGCGTTGCTCGCCTCGGTGAGGTTGGTCATGTGCTCGTTCTGGGCCTGGGCGACCATGGTCGAGTTGACCACGAGGATGTCGTGGAGCATCTGGCGGAAGCCGCTGACCCGCTCGGCGACGGTGATCGCGTGGTCGGCCACGTCCCGCAGGTATCTCTGCAGCTCCTGGTCCACCCCGTACTTGGCGGCCCCCGCGATGAAACCCTCGATCATGCCGAGGAGCGGCTGGGTGGCCCGCTGGAACTCGATCACCTCGCGCGACAGCTCGTAGATGCGGCGGGAGACCCCGGGCTCGTTGCCGAAGACCTGGACCTCGATCTCGTCGATGTCGTTCTGCAGGCCGGCGACCACGGGGGCGTAGCCGTCCACGACCGCGTCGAGGATGGCGTAGAGCACCGCCTGCGGGCCCTGGCCGAGCAGCTCGGGGTCGTGCTGCATGCGGCGGCGGACCTGCGACAGGTCGGGCGCCTCGCTGTGCCGTACGGTGATCACGAAGTTCGGGCCGACGAAGACGTGCAGCTCGCCGAAGTCGACCTCCTCGGCCTCGTCGAGGTAGCGGGCCGGGCGGAGCACCACGAACAGGGTGTCGCCGTAGCGGTCGGCCTTGGGCCGCTGGTGGGCGACGATGGCGTCCTCGACCGCCAGCTCGTGCAGGTCGAACTCCTCGGCGACGTTGAGGATGACACCGTCCTCCGGCCGGTAGAAGCCGATCCAGGCCATGCTGTCGGGAGTGTTCTTCAGTCGTTCGAAGGCCTCGGGCAGCGACTCGGGAGTGGCGGTGCGACGGCCGTTGACGTAGATCGCGTTGTCGATGACGCGCGAGCGGGGCGGGACCGGCCGCCCGTCGCCGACGGACCTGGGGTCCATCGACCGCTCGGGAGACTCCCGGCCGGTGCCGGGACGCCCGCGCATCAGGCTCCGCAGGCCCCGCATTCGCCGGTCGGTCACGCGTCTCTCCTCATCGGGCGCTCATGAACTCCTGCAGCGACCGCATCGCGGTGGTGCGGATCTTCGCCCTGAGCATCGGGGTCCAGCCGAGGACGATACCGACCGGCCGGCCCATCGCCATCTTGGACCAGCGCTTGAGGTCGAAGTCGTCGTGGTGCCGGACGATCAGGCCGTCCTCGAAGCGGAAGAGGGCGTCGACCTCGTTGACGACCTTCCTGCCCGTCTTGCCGAAGGTGTAACGGCCGGTCCAGTGTGCCGTTCCCTCGTGCGGGCGGGCGGTGATGTCGCGGACGGTCACGTCGAGGTCGGCGCTGCGGCCGAGCAGCATCCGCCACATGCCCATCACCCTGTCGCGTCCTTCGAGCTCCTGGAAGACGGGGTCACCGAAGGTGACGTCGGGGTGGTAGCAGAGCTCCATCGCGTCGGCGTCGCGGCGCGCGAAGGCTTCGTAGAACGTCTTGATGAGCTCGGCGTTCCGATCGTTCACGAGTTTCTCCCGGTCATCAACATCCTGCCGACCGAGTGTAGTGCGCGGAAAGGTCGAGGAGATTGTCCGCGTTGTCCCAGCACACCGCGCGGAGCCAGCCGTCGCCGAGCCCGAGCCGGTCGAGCGCGTGGAGCTGGTGGGCGTACGGGTGGGGGATGTTCGGGAAGTCGCTGCCGAGCAGGATCTTGCCGGCCAGGCCGAGGTCGCGCAGGCGCGGCAGGAGGCGTTCGGGAAACGGCATGCCGCGCTCGGCGAAGTCGGTGAAGGTCATCGTGGTGTCGAGCCGCACGTTCGGGAAGGTCTCGGCCAGCTCGAAGAACTCGTCGTACTCCGGCATGCCGAGGTGCGCGACGATCATCGGCAGGGCCGGGTGGCGGTCCAGCACCCCGCCGATCGGCCCCGGCCCCGTGTGGCGGCCGGGCAGCGGGATCGAGCTGGCGTGCACGACGACGGGCACGCCCCGCTCGGCCAGCAGCCCCCACACCTCGTCGATCTCCTTGAACCGGGGGTCGAAGTCGCCGACCTGGAGGTGGACCTTGAAGATCCGCGCCCCTCGGCCGAGCGCGTCCCGGACGTAGCCGAGAGCTCCAGGTTCGGGGTAGAAGGTGGCCGAGGGGAGACATCCCGGGGTACGGCCGGCGAAGTCGAGCGTCCATTCGTTGAGGCTCTCGGCCATGCCCGGCCGGTGCGCGTAGGCCAGGGCGGAGAAGACCCTCACCCCGAGTGCCCGCAGCCTGGCGACCCGTTCCCCGGCGGGCAGCCGGTAGTGGATCGGCCACCCTTTCCCCATCAGGGGGCTGCCATGCTCGAAATGGTGCCAGACTCGACGTTCCATCCGCTCCGGTAGGAAGTGGACGTGCACGTCCGCCAGGCCGGGCAGGCCCAGCCCTCGCCACCAGGCGGGGACGCCCGCGTCCGCGAGTTCCGGAATCATGTTCGGCACGGTTCCGACTTTATCGCCAGCACACCGGCAGTCGTGGGACGCTTTGCTCTCACGCCGCGAAGGAGAAACGAGCGTTGTCCGACCTCTGGGTGACCCTGACCTCGACCCGTTCCGGACCGCCCCTGTGGGTCGTGCTGCTGTCCGCCCTGGCCGCGCTGGGCGTGGTGTCGTGGTCCACCTCGTGGCAGCTGTCACGAGGGCTGATCACCATCGCCCACGAGGGCGGGCACGCGCTGGTGGCCCTGCTCACCCGGCGCAAGCTGGAGGGCATCCGGCTGCACTCCGACACCTCGGGCGTGACCCTGACCAGGGGAAAGCCCCGGGGGTTCGGCATGATCCTGACCGCCGCCGCCGGATACGTCGCCCCCTCCCTACTGGGACTGGGCGGGGCGTGGTTGACCGCCTCCGGCTACGTGGCGGTGCTGATCACGATGGTGATCGGGCTGCTGTTCTGCATGCTGCTGCTGATCCGCAACCTGTTCGGCGTGGTGAGCCTGCTGGCCACCGGAGGTGCCATCTTCGCCTTCACCTGGTACGCCGCGCCCGACATGGACGCGATCCTGGCCTACCTGGCCGTGTGGTTCCTGCTGCTGGGAGGCGTACGGCCGATCGTGGAGCTCCAGCGCAAGCGGCGTCGCCACCAGGCGCCCGACTCCGACGCCGACCAGCTCGCCAGGCTGACCTTCCTGCCCGGCGGGTTCTGGGTGTTCCTGTTCCTGGTGGTGGCGGGCGCGTGCCTGGTGGCCGGGTCCTACCTGCTGCTCCCCCGGGCGTTCGCACTGCTCTGAACGGTTCCGCCCCGGCCAGGTCCGCCCCGCTGTCGCTTCCGTCGTCATGTTCTCCGTCGTCGCCGTCGTCGCCGTCGTCTCCGTCGTCGCCGTCCGGGGCCGCCCCTGCGGCGGCCCTCATCACGACGACGCGGGGGAGGGAGCGAAATCGGCAAGGGCGCGGAACCACGTTCAACGGTCACTCGCCGTAACGGGCCGTCGCCATGCCATGGCTTCGGGAGATCCGATCGCGTCCGGTCACCACGGCCGTCCGTCCGGGCGGCGTGCCCGGAACGGGAGCGTGGCACCCCGGCGTGTCCACTTCTCCGAGATTCGCCTAGTTGTGCGATTCATATCATAATGTTGGGGTAATTATCAGGCACTTACCCCTCGCATGGTTACGCCCCGTAACCGCACCTCTGAATTGACGCTCAGATAATTTTTCGAGTTTATCATCGGGAATATCACTTCTCCTGCGAGAGGCGTTCCATGCCCCACCCCGCTTACCTCGTCGGAGCGGCCGGGGCGGGCGTCCTGCTGGTCTCGCTGAGCGTGACGCTCGTGCTCCTCCGGCGGCTCAGGCGGTTTCGCGCCGAGCGGGAGAGGGCGCTCACCAGAGCGTACGAGGGGTTCGCCCGCGACATGCACGACATCGTGGGGCACTGGCTCTGGCTGGCGTCCATCAAGGGAGAGCTGGCCCATCGCAGGGCGAACGGCGACGCGCGCCTGCGCGAGGACCTGGAAGAGGTGCTGCGGGCGGTGCGACAGGCCGCGCACGCCGTGCGGAACGTGTCGGAGGCCCGTCACCGGCTGTCGTTCTCCGGCGAGGCCGCGCGGGCCAGGACCCTGATGGAGGGCTTCGGGGCCTACTGCTCGGTCCGGGTGGACGTGAACGAGCTTCCCGAGGCCGTGAGCGCCACGCTGGGCGCCGTGGTCCGCGAGGGCGTGACGAACATGCTGCGGCACAGCCAGGTGAAGCGGTGCGCGATCGAACTGGTCGAGCACGACGGCCGGCTGCGCCTGACCGTCGTCAACGACGGGGCTCCCCGGCGGGAGGCGCACTCCGTCGGCAGCGGCGTGGGCAACCTGACCCACCGCGTGGGCGAGCTGGGCGGCACGGTGCGGGCGGTCGGCGGCGCGGACGGGTGGTTCACCCTGATGGCCGAGGTTCCTGGTAATTTTTCCGAATAACCTTCACGTCCGCCGCGAAAGCGCAGGTAGCGCACACCTTCACGGTCGACACTGTGAGTTTCGCATATACGAGTGGTTTAATTTGTAACTAGTGGTTTCTCGGGTTATCCGTAATTCTCTCTTCTGGAAGACAGCAGGGGAGAATGCCGTGGATGACCAGTATGAACTTTATTGCCTGGCGGACCCGCTTTTTTATGACACGCTTGACGGCCGCCGGGGGGACCACCCCGATTTCGCGCTCGCTGCCCGGGACGTCCCGGACGGCTGGCAGCACCAGGCGACCGACACCTGGATGCACTACGCGCCGCTCGCCGGCCGCACCCCCGCCCAGGGCTGGAAGATCCACGTCTCCGCCCGCGCCGAGGACGCCGACCGCGCCATAGAGGCGGTCTGGGACTACTGCGTCCCCCGCGACATCGCGTTCAAGTTCCTGCGCAGCCTGCCGGTCATGACCATGCTGAACTCCAAGGCCGCCCCCCGCGGCGCCAGCGGGAAGCTCGTGACGATCTACCCGGTGGACGAGGCGCAGCTGGAGCTCACGCTCAAGGAGCTCGACGAGCTGCTCAGAGGCGTCGAGGGGCCGTACATCCTCAGCGATCTGCGCTACGGCCAGGGCCCGCTCTTCGTGCGGTACGGCGGTTTCGCCGGACGGCGCTGCCTGGCCGACAACGGCGAGCTGGTGCTGGCCATCGAGGACGGTGAGGGGCGGCTCGTCCCCGACGTGCGGGAACCCGCCTTCGGCGTGCCGTCCTGGGTGACGCTGCCCGCCTTCCTCGAACCCCACGTGGCCGCCCGCAACGCGGTCACCACCGAGGGACTGCCGTACCGGGTCGAGAGCGTCATGCAGTTCTCCAACGGCGGCGGCGTCTACCTGGGAGAGGACCTGCGCACCGGGGAGCGGGTCGTGCTGAAGGAGGCCCGCCCGCACGCCGGCCTGGACGCCGCCGGCCGGGACGCGGTGGCGCGGCTGGCGCACGAGCGCGACATGCTGGAGCGCCTGGCCGGGCTGGACGCGGTGCCCGCGCTGATCGACTACTTCACCCTGGGCGGGCACCACTTCCTGGTCGAGGAGTTCGTCGACGGCAACCCGCTCCAGCGGCAGCTCGTGCACAAGTACCCGCTGACCAGGGCGACCTGCGACGACAAGGCCATCGCCGAGTACACCGGCTGGGTGCTCGACATGCTCCCCAAGGTGCGCCGGGCGGTGGAGTCCCTGCACGGGCGCGGGGTGGTCTTCGGCGACCTGCACCCCAACAACATCCTCGTGACCGAGGACGGCCGCCTGGCACTGATCGACTACGAGGTGGCGACCCTCATCGAGGACCGCGGCCGCGCCGCGCTCGCCCATCCGGCGTTCGGCGCGCCGGCCGACCGGCAGGGCGTCGACGTCGACCTGTACGCCCTCGCCTGCCTCTGCCTCGGACTGTTCGCCCCGCAGCTCACCATCATGCTGCCGCTCGACCGCGCCAAGGTGACCGACCTGGCCAGGCTCATCGGCGAGACCTTCCCCGTACCGCGCGAGGTGCTCGACGAGGCGGTCCTGACCGTCACGGGCCCCGAGCCCGCGGCGGCCACGCCGTACCCGAAGCCGGGGCTCGACGACTGGCCCCGGCTCAGGGAGGCGATGACCCGGGCCATCCTGGCGAGCGCCACCCCCGAGCGCGAGGACCGGCTCTTCCCCGGCGACGTCGCCCAGTTCCAGCCCGGCGGGGGCGTCAACCTCGCGTACGGCGCGGCGGGGGTGCTCTACGCGCTGGCCGCCACCGGAGCCGAGCGCCGTCCCGAGTACGAGGACTGGCTGCGCGCCAGGGCGCTGGCCCCCGCCCCGGGGACGGGGATCGGGTTCTACGACGGCCTGCACGGCGTGGCCTACGTCCTCGACCTGCTCGGGCACCGCCAGGACGCGATCGACACCGCCGACCTATGCCTGCGCCAGAAGTGGGAGTCGCTGGAGCTCGGGCTGTTCAGCGGCCTGGCCGGCATGGGCCTGAACCTTCTCCACCTGGGCGGGACCACCGGCGAGCGGACCTTCACCGAGGTGGCCCTGCAGATCACCGGCATCTGCTCCGACAGGCTGGGCGGGCCCGACGACGTGCCGGAGGTCAGCGGCGGCGCCAACCCCCGGGCCGGGCTGATGTACGGCTCCTCCGGACCCGCCCTCCTCTTCCTGCACGCCTACGAGCGCACCGGCGACGCGTCGCTGCTCGAGCGGGCGGCCGTGGCGCTCCGGCAGGACCTGCGGCGCTGCGTCACCGGCGAGGACGGCACCCTCCAGGTCGACCAGGGCTGGCGCACGCTGCCCTACCTGGACGAGGGGTCGGTGGGCATCGGCCTGGTCCTCGCCCGCTACCTGACCCACCGCGAGGACGCGGACTTCCGCGCCGCGCTCGACGGCTGCCGGCGCGTCACCCGGGGACGCTACTTCGTGCAGTCCGGCCTGTTCACCGGCCGGAGCGGCATGATCGGCGGGCTCGGCTGGGGCCTGGGGCCCGAACCGAACGCCCTCCACACCGGCCACACAGACCTGGCCGAGCAGCTCCGCGGGCTGGACTGGCACGCGCTGCCCCACGGCGGCGGGCTGGCCTTCCCCGGCAACCAGCTGCTCAGGCTTTCCATGGACTTCGCGACCGGTACGGCCGGAGTCCTGTTCGCGATGAGCGCCGTGCTGCACGACCGGCCGGTGTTCCTCCCCTTCATCGAGCCGCCCGGCGGCACGAGCGCCCCGGCAGGGGTGTCCGCGCACGGATCCGCCGGGTGGTTTGGCCCCCACGACACATCGACATCGAAGGAGGTGTAACGACATGGTTCTTCTCGACCTGCAGTCCCTGGAGGCCCCCACCGGCGGCGGTGGTGGCGGCGGCGGCAGCACTCTCACGGTCCTGGGCTGCGCGTCCGGCAAGCCCAGCAACCTGAGCGTCGTCCTCTGCCACTAGGCACCCGGTTCTCCCTATATCGGTTCCCACCAGAAGTGAGGCAATCCCATGGTCCTTCTCGACCTGCAGTCCCTGGAGACCCCCGACGGCGGCGGCCACGGCGGTGGCGGCGGCAGCACCCTCACGGTCCTGGGCTGCGCGTCCGGCAAGCCCAGCAACCTGAGCCTCCTGCTCTGCCACTAGTTCCTCCCGTTCCACACGATCCAGAACCCGTAGAACCCCGTAGAAACGGAGCAACTCCCATGGTCCTTCTCGACCTGCAGTCCCTGGAGACCCCCACCGGCGGCGGTGGCGGCGGTGGCGGCAGCACCCTGACGGTTCTCGGCTGCGCGTCCGGCAAGCCCAGCAACCTGAGCGTCGTGCTCTGCCACTAGTGAGACCCCGTGCCCGGGACGGCCAGCGACGGCGGCCGTCCCGGGCACTCCCGTTCCGGGAGGGTCCGGTACGCCGAGGACGCCGGGAGACCGGGGAGGTCCGCGGCGTCCAGGACGTTCGGGGCGTCGGGAACATCGGGGAAGTTCGCGAAGTCGGGGAAGTTCGGTAAGTCGGGAAGGTTCGGGGAGGAGCCAACGTGCGGGCAGCGGACCGGCTGGTGGCCGACACCGTGCGGCGTAGCGGACCCTGGCTGGCCGTCCTCGCGGTCACCTCCGTCCTGGGCGCGTTCGCGCAGCTCGCGCTCCCGCTCGTGCTGGGCAGGACGGTCGACGAGCTCGTGGCCGGTACGAGTGGCGGCACCGGCGCGGCGACCTGGCTCGGTGCCTGCGCCGCCGCCGTGATCCTGACCGTGCTCTGCGACACCCTCGGCGTCTGGGCCGCCGGATCGAGCGGCGCGCGCTCCTCGGCCTGGCTCAGGAACCGGGTCGTACGGAACGTGCTCGGTGTCGGGCCGGTGATCACCCGCCGGTTCCCCGAGGGGGACCTGGTCACCCGGATGGGCCTGAACACCGAGGAGATCGGGCGCGCCCCCGAGTCGATCGTCACCGGGGCCGCGCTGGTCATCCCCACCGCGGGCGGCGTGGTGGCCCTCACCCTCATCGACCCCCTGCTGACCGTGACGCTGGTCGCCGGGCTCGTCCTCATCGCGCTCGTCCTGCGAGCCTTCCTCACCGTGAGCACCTCCATAGCGGGCGACTACCAGGCGGCGCAGAGCGACATCGCCGCCCGCCTGGTCGACGCCCTCGCCGGGGCCCGTACGATCGCCGCGGCCGGCACCGCCGACCAGGAGCGGGCGCGGGTGCTCACCGCTCTGCCCCGGCTGCGCGGGCACGCCATGGACATGTGGCGGGCCAACGCGCGGGCCGGCGTGCAGGCGGGAGCGGTGGTCCCGCTGCTGGAGGTGGCCGTGCTCGGGGTGGGCGGGCTGCGCCTGGCCGCCGGCGACCTCACGGCCGGAGAGCTGTACGCCGCCGCCCGCTACGTCGTGCTCGGCGCCGGTCTCGGCTCGGCGCTGGGCTACGTCGGCCGCCTGGCCAGGGCGCGGGCCGCCGCGGCCAGGGTGGAGGAGCTGACCGCCGAGAGCCCGCGAGCCTACGGCACGCGCCCGCTGCCTCCCGGTCCCGGCACGCTCGAGCTGCGCGGCGTCGACGCGGGCGGCCTGCGCGACGTCGATCTCGTCATCCCCGGCGGGCAGGCGGTGGCCGTGGTCGGCCGCTCGGGGGCGGGCAAGTCCCTGCTCGCCGCGGTCGCCGGGCGGCTGGTCGACCCGCGGCACGGCACGGTCCTCCTCGACGGCGTGCCGTTGCCCGACCTCTCCCGCGAGGCGCTGCGCCATGCCGTCGGGTACGCCTTCGAGCGTCCCGCGCTGCTCGGCGACACCGTCGGCGCCGCCGTCGCCCTGGGTCTCGACGCTCCCGCCGCCACCCCCGGCACCGGCCGCCACGGCGCCTCCGGCCGCGGCCGTCGCGGCACCCGTACCGGCACCGGGTCCGGCCACCGGCACGACGACCGGGACGGCCGGGCGGACGGGAGGGACGAGGTCGTGCGGGCGGCGGCGCGGGCGGCCCGCGCCGACACCTTCGTCCGGCGGCTTCCCCTGGGGTACGACACGCCGCTGGAGGAGGCGCCCATGTCCGGCGGTGAGCGGCAGCGGCTCGGCCTGGCCCGCGCCTTCGCGCAGGGATGGCGCCTGCTCGTCCTGGACGACGCCACCTCCAGTTTGGACACCGTCACCGAACGCCAGGTCGCCCGCGCGCTCTCCAGGGAGCTGCGCGACCGCACGCGCCTGATCGTGACCCACCGGGTGGCGACCGCCGCGGCGGCCGACCGGGTGATCTGGCTGGACGACGGCCGGGTGCGCGCGTGCGGCGGGCACCGGGCGCTGTGGGCCGACCCGGCCTACCGCGCCGTCTTCCAGGCGGACACGTCCTCCCCGGACGACGCGTCCTTCCCGCCGGGCGCCTCCTCCCCGGCGGGCGCGTCGTTCCAGGCGGGCACCTCCTTCCGGGCGGGCACGTCGTGAGCCCTCCGGACGGGCACGTCGTCAACAGGCCCCTGCGGCGGGCGCTCAGGAGGGACCCGTACCAGCTGGTCAGGCTCGCGGGCTGGTCCGTCGCGGAGACGGCGCCCTCCCTGGTCATCGGCCTGGCCATCGCGCGGGCGATCGACGACGGCTTCGGCGCGGGACGCCCCGCGACCGGGTTCGCCTGGCTGGCGCTGCTCGGCGGCGCGTGGCTGCTGGCCGCGGTCGGCGCGCGGCAGGTGGTGATGGCCGTCGCCGCGATCGTGGAGCCGTTCCGCGAGGAACTGCTCGCGCACGTCGTCGACGACGCGCTGCGCCACTCGGTCATGTCCGGACGGGGACCGGGGGCGGCCGCGGTGGCCCGCTCCAACCTGCAGGTCGAGCTGGCCCGCGACGCCTTCGCCTCGGTCATCACGGTGGTCAGGTCGTTCGCGTTCACCGTGGTGAGCGTCATGCTCGGGCTGGCGACCCTCGTGCCCGAGGTGCTCGCGCTGGTGCTGCCCCCCTTCGTCGCGGGACTTGTCATCTTCCTGCTGTCGCTGCGCGCCCTGGCCAGGCGGCAGCGGGACTTCATCCTGGCCGACGAGCGCACCGCCGGGTCGCTGGCCACCATGGTGGGCGGGCTGCGCGACATCACCGCCTGCCGGGCCGAGGAGCGGGTGGCGGGCGACGTCGGCCTGCGGGTGGCCGAACAGGCCCGCGCGGCCCGGTCGCTGGCGCGGGTGACCGCGCTGCGCACGCTGTCGCTGGCGGTGGGCGGCTGGCTGCCGGTGCTGCTGGTGCTGGCCGGGACCCCCTGGCTGGTGGGTGAGGGCGCGGGCGCCGGGGTGATCCTGGGCGCCCTGGCCTACGTCACGCAGTCGCTGACGCCCGCGCTCGGCAACCTCGTGGAGGGGCTGGGCATCAACGGGGTCCGGCTGCGGGTGGCGCTCGGCCGGCTGCTGCGCGACGGCGACCCGCCCGTACGGGCGTGCGGGCGGATCGCGGCGCGGGACGGCGGCGACGGCGGGGCCGGGGCGGCCGAGCTGCGCGGCGTGACGTTCGCGTACGGCCCGCACGCGGAACCGGTGATCGACGGCCTGGACCTGTCGGTCCCCGAGGGGGACCACATCGCGGTCGTGGGCCCCAGCGGCATCGGCAAGTCCACGCTCGCCGCGCTCCTGACCGGTGTGCTCGCGCCGGGGGCGGGCCAGGTCCTGGTGTGCGGGGTGCCCGCCGACCGGCTCGACCCCGCCGACCGGGTGCTCATCCCGCAGGAGGCGTACGTCTTCCGCGGCTCCCTGCTGGAGAACCTGACCTATCTGGCCGACGCCTCGCCGGAGGCGGTGGACGACGCGGTGGCCGCGGTCGGCCTGACGAACCTGGTGGCGCGGCTGGGCGGCTACTCCACCGAGATCCACTCGGGGCTGCTGTCGCCCGCCGAACGGCAACTGGTCGCCCTGGCCCGCGCCTATCTCGCCCCGGCCCGGCTGGTGATCCTCGACGAGGCGACGTGTCACCTGGACCCGGCGGCCGAGGCCCGCGCCGAGGAGGCGTTCGCCCGCCGGGGCGGCACGCTCCTCGTCATCGCCCACCGGCTGACCTCCGCCCTGCGGGCCCGGCGGGTCCTCGTCATGGACGGCACCAGCGTCCGGCTGGGCACGCACGAGGAGATGCTCGCCGCCTCCCCGCTCTACGCCGACCTGGCCGGGCAGTGGGACCCTTCGAGCGCGCAGGAGCTGGTGCCGTGACGTCCTCACCGCGTTTCCCGTCCAGAGCCCGAGCTCTCCACATCGAAGGAAGCCGATGATCTACCCTCCCGCCGAGCGGCAACCGATCGTCGACCACCTCCACGGCCACGCCGTGCCCGACCCGTACCGGTGGCTGGAGGATCCGGACAGCCCGGAGACCCGGAGCTGGACGGCCGCCCAGGAGGAACTCTGGCGCGAGCACGCGGGCACGCTGCCGGGCCGCCACCTGTGGCACTCGCGGGTGGCCGCGCTGACCGGGGCCGGGACGGTCGGCACGCCGATGTGGCGCGGCGGCAGCCGGTTCTTCCTGCGCCGTACGGCCTCACAGGAGCACGCGGTCCTCTACCGCACCGGCCCCGACGGGGTGGAGGAGACGTTGCTCGACCCGATGGAGCTCGACCCGAGCGGGCTGACCACGCTCGACCACTGGCAGCCCGACCTGGACGGCAGGCTGGTGGCGTACCAGGTGTCCAGGAGCGGGGACGAGCGCTCGGAACTGCGGGTCATGGACGTCACCACCCGCCGGGTGGTGGACGGCCCGATCGACCGCTGCCGGTACGCGCCCGTGGCGTGGCTGCCCGACGGGAAGGCGTTCTTCTACGTCCGCTCCCGCCAGGTATGTCTGCACCGGCTCGGCACCCCCGCCGAGGCCGACGCCGTGATCATGGGTGAGGAGCGCTCGTACGGGCTGGGGATCAGCTACAACGGCCGCTGGCTGACGGTCTCGGCGATGGCGGGCGACGGCAACGACCTCTGGCTGGCCGACCTGTCGTCCTCCTCCCCCGAGCGCCCCGACCTGCGGGTGATCCAGCGGGGGGCGGGCGCGGTGACGGCGCCCGCCGTCGGTCGCGACGGGCGCCTGTACCTGCTCACCACCCTGGACGCGCCGCGGGGGCGGCTGTGCGTGGCCGACCCGGCGCGGCCGGGCCCCGAGCACTGGGTCGGTCTGGTCGACGAGGATCCGGAGGCGGTGATCGGTGAGTTCGCGATCGCCGGGCAGACGCTCCTCGTCGGCTGGACCCGGCACGCGGTCGGCGAGATCAGCGTCCACGACCTGGCGACCGGGAAACGGCGCGGTTCGGTGCCGCTGCCCGGCCTCGGTTCCGCGGGGGGGATGACCACCCGCCCCGAGGGCGGCCACGAGGTCTGGTTCACCTACACCGACAGCGTCACGCCCGCGGGGGTGCACCACTACGACACGCGCACCGGGCGGACGTCGCTGTGGAGCGCCGCGCCCGGCGCCGTGGAGGTGCCGAGGCTCGAGGCCCGACAGCTGGTCTGCGCCTCCGCGGACGGCACGCCGGTGCGGATGGTCGTGCTGGCCCGCCCGGGCTCGGGCCCCAGGCCCACGATCCTGTACGGCTACGGCGGGTTCGGGCTCTCGCTCGCGCCGTCGTACTCCAGCTACATCCTGCCCTGGGTCGAGGCGGGCGGGGTCTTCGCCCTCGCCCAGCTGCGCGGCGGCGGCGAGGAGGGGGCGGCCTGGCACCGCGACGGCATGCTGGAGCGCAAGCAGAACGTCTTCGACGACTTTGCCGCGGCGGCCGAGAAACTCGTCTCGGACGGCTGGACCACCCCCGCGCGGCTGGGCGCGTGCGGCGAGTCGAACGGCGGGCTGCTGGTGGGCGCCGCGCTGACGCAGCGCCCCGACCTGTTCGCCGCCGCCGTCTGCTCGGCGCCGCTGCTCGACATGGTCAGGTACGAGCGGTCGGGGCTCGGCCCGGTGTGGCGTTCGGAGTACGGTTCGGCCGACGACCCCGAGCAGCTGGGTTGGCTGCTGGGCTACTCCCCCTACCACCGGGTCGTCGACGGCGTCGACTACCCCGCGACGCTGCTGACCACGTTCGGCGGCGACTCCCGGGTCGACCCCATGCACGCGCGCAAGATGTGCGCGGCGCTGCAGGCGGCGACGTCGGGCTCGCGGCCGATCCTGCTGCGCCACGAGGGCGACGTCGGCCACGGCTCCCGCTCGGCGGGCCGCGCCGTCGACCTGGCCGCCGACATGCTCGCCTTCCTCGCCGCCCACACCGGCCTGGACGCCGGTACGTGAGGGCCTCTCAGGCTTCCAAGCAGTTAGGCGTCGGTGTCCTTGGGGTGGCGCGTCGAGGCGTAGACGAGGTGGACAGTGCGCCGGGACTCGTCGACGAGGTAACGCACGCGACCGCCCGCGGTGACCTCGTACTCCCACTGCGGGTATTCGCGACCGCCCAGAGTCCCGGCGGCGAGACGGCCTCGCAGACGGTGCTGCCGATCTGGGTCGTCCTGCGACAGCGGAGCGTCACGCAGCGCCTCGAAACAGCGCCGGGTGTTGCCCGCGGCCTCGGCGCACAGATCGGCCCACCCCTTGGCCGCCTCACTGGTGGCGAACCGCAGGTGCCACTCGTCACCGATCGGCGGCGGGGCCACCGCGTCGCCACGCTTGGGACTCACGGCGCGATCACCTCACCGTGATCGTCATCGGGCAGCGCGCGGGTGAGCTGTGCGGTCAGCGAGGGGTCGGCGAGGACGCGGGCGGTGGCACGCCATTCGACGATGAGCCGGTGCAGGGTGGCGTGGACGTCCAGCTCGACCGCGTCGCGTGTGGCGTCGACCAGTTCCTGGACGAACTCCCTCTTCTCCTCCAGGGAAAGGTGTCTCACCCAGGGGAAGACCGTGGGCAGGGCGTGCAGGACGGCGCGGGTGCCCTCGTCGCTGGCGAGGAGGGCCGCGACCATACGGGCCGCGATGTCCGCGGTCTCCTCTCTCTGCCGGTCATGCCGTGCGGTGGAGATGAACAGGTCTTCTCCGTCTCGACGCTTCACATGCACCCGGTGAACGCGATCAAGGGTCTCGGCGACTCGCTTGGAGTGCTTTGACAGGTCGGAGAACGGGACGGTCGGCGTAACCATGCCACATGGTACTTCGGAACGTGTTCCGAAGTACAGCGGACCGTTCAGCGAGCCCATGTCACGCTCGGCGGGCCCGGCTTCCTCCGATGAGATGGAAGCACCCTGGCCTTCAAGGTCACGCTCGGGCCGGAATCTCCTGAGGTCCGCGCCAGTCCACCTACGCCGCGACCAGACAGTAGATCGGCATCGGCCCGCTCGCCCTGTTCGACAGGGAGCCGCACCCCGACTTCGTCGGCTACCCGAGGGAGTGGGGCTGGTCCGTCATGGTTCACACGCCCTTCGACTTCGCCCGCCACCACAGTTGTGGCCCACTCCCCGAGCCGAACGACACTCTGTCGAGCGACCGCTGGATGTGCATCGACAAATCCGGCACACCCAACGGCGCATCCCCGTAGTCAATACGAGAATGCAGGACGTTCCAGCCCGGGTGATCTTCGCCGCGTACGCCTCGTTAAGCACCGGACCCGGGACCGGCGGCGAGGCCTGTCATCGCCGCCGGTCCTGGCGTCAGAGGTGCTGGCGGTGGTCGAGGAAGGCCGGCGCCCACGGTTGTGGGGGAAGGTGGACACCGGCCTTCCGGGGCGGTCCGTCGTCCTGCACGGGGGCACTCGGACACGGACCGGTCTTGGCGGGCAGCACGAAACCAATGGCCTTGCCGAGAGTCGCGGTGGCGCACATCCTGGTCGGGTACACCCAACAGCGGCCTGCCGACAGCGCATGCACCAACAACAGGCCCCGGCCGCGCTCCTCAAACAAGCTCAAATCGGGTTCGTCACCGCAGGCGCGCAGCTGATCAAGGGTGGCGGAGACGCCTTTGAGGTTGCGATCGGCGTCGACCACCTCGCACCACGACGGCTCACCGTCCACGAAGACGATGCGCAGCTCGAAGGGGGGCCGGCCGTGCTCTTCGGCGTTGGCAGCGAGTTCGGCCACGGCATTCTCTGCGTCGTCGATTTCCTGGTGGTCGCCTCCAGCCCGTGAAAGCACCTCGCGGATGACCGAGCGGGCACGGCGCGAAGCCGTACCGGCCTGAAGGACACGTACGAGGACTTGGTAACCACCGAGAGGTTTCCAGTCGTCGATTCGAGTGTCGGCGTCGAGCATCCAATGCGGGACCACGTCGCACCTCCCCATGTCCGGGTGAAGATCACCGTCAGGCGTTACACTTAGCGCGATCAATTTCTTACTTAGAGTTTCCTAACGGTGAGCCGCTGCCCAGAGGGGCGGTGTTGCCGCACCGTTGCGGCAACGCTCGAAGGGAGCCCCGCCATGGAGTCCGGTCCGATCAGCGCGGCGGCGAACATGTTCGGAATGGTCCTGCGACATCTGCGCGGGCAGGCGAAAATGTCGCTGCGCGAACTCGGCAAGCTGGCGCTGTACGACTACACGCGCCTTTCCCGGGCGGAGAACGGCGAGATCCTCATCCCACTGGAGCAGGTCCGGCAGCTCGATCGCCTACTCAACGCACAGGGAATGCTGATCTCGTTACGCGAAGCGATCAGCTGTGACACCACAACGAGATCAATCGCTCCGCCCGGTGGCGCCTCCAACGACGGACCGGTCATGCTGGAGTTGCGAACGCCTGACGGAGGGAGCGTCCACGTGACCATGTCGCGACGCGAGTTCGCCCAGCTGCTCGCCACCGGTGCGCTCTCTTCAGTCCTTCCCGGGACCGTCGACATTGCCCAGACCGAACGGATCGCCCGCGCGATCGAGCAACCCACCCGGGTTGACGCTGACGTCATCGACTACTTCCGCCGCCTGCTGGCAGAGCACTACACCGCCGACAAGATGCTCGGCCCCCGGCTGCTGCTCCGGCCGTTGATGGCACACATCGAGGTGCTGAACGAGCTGCGACGCGGCGCACGGTCAGCGAACGTGGAGCCGCTCTTCCAGATCCTCGCCCAGTACGGGGAGATGGCCGGTTGGCTGCACCAGGACATCGGCAATCTTGACGCGGCACGGCACTGGTCGCGTCTCGCGGCCGAATGGGCACAGTGCGCCGGTGACCTTCAGATGGCCGCTTACCTACTCGTCCGTGAATCCAATATTGCCTGCCTCACCGACGACCCGGCAGCCGTCGTTCAGTTGGCCACGGCCGCCCGCCGCTCCCCTGGCCCGCTCGACCCGAAACTCCGCGCACTGGCCGGCCAGCAGCAGGCTCGCGGACACGCCATGCTCGGCGAGTATGACCGCTGCTTCGCCCTCCTGGACGAGGCCGCCGATCTCCTGAACGACCATCCACACGTCAGCGATCCGAACGCGCCGGTCTACCTGCACCACTATGACCTGGACACGCTCTGTGAGCAGAGCGCGGTCTGCCACCGCGCCGCCGGACGCGCGGACACGGCTGTCACCCTCCTGGAGAACAGGATCGCCGCAACGGGCGAGCACCTCACCCGGGACCGTGGACACCTCACCGCAAAACTCGCCCTCGCCGTCTCACAGGCCAGCCAGCCCGACCCGAGCCGAGCCACCCACCTGGGACTCACCGCACTCACCATCGCCCGCCAGACCGACTCGGCACGGATCATGCGCGAGCTGCATACCCTGGACAACGAGCTTCAGAACCACTGGCCCGCCCACAGGGAAGCCCGCACCCTACATGATGCGTTGAAAGCTGTCTGAGCCCTCATCGGGCGACCTCCCCGCGGCTTTCGAACCGCTCCTTGCAGACCGAAGAAGACACGTACCGGGGCCAGCTCTACAGACAGCTACTCAACCGCACCTAACAGCAATTATTGGTTGTGAATAGCATAAACAACTGCTTTACTTGCACCTGGCATCAACCGAGGAATAGCTCGAAGCAACCTTTCCGATGCTGAGATTGAAGCTTCATCTATGTAACGCTCGACGTGATATGGCGACTAACTCTTTAGCCTGTGCAGCACGGCGCCTCCATCGCTCTCTGGCCTTGACGGACACGGTGTAACGACATGTCACAGATCGGTAGCCTCGGTTCATCTACTCGGACACAGCCATCCGAACTCCTCGACGTTCTTGAAACCGAGTGGAAGCCCCGGCTTCGGGGCGTCTCGCTCATCACTGAGGTCGAAGTGAGTGAGAAGACCCTTGCCGAAGCCGCAGCAGCCCTGGGTGAGACATACCGCTTCAAGGTCAACAAAGGGCGGTTCCAGACGCTGTTCGACCGCTGGCCCGGATGCGTAGCGGTCACTCTGTCCGGGGTAGCCGCCACGGACTACCACCAGGGCACCTTCTGGCCACACTGGTGGAAAGCCTCCGGCCACCCGCACGGCACTCTCCAGGACCAGAAGGCGTGGGGCGACGGCTTCCTTCGCGCGCTGAAGACCTTCGGGCTGCCCACCTTCTCCGAGATGCATCTGAAGTACGTCGGTCCGATTGTGATGCACGCGGGCATTCCGACCTTCTGCCTGGAGGACTTCTTCCGGCTCCTTCTGCAGCGACGTGCTCTGGACCCCTCGCTGGACGCAGAAGCGCTGCTCACCTGGGCCGTCGGCCGCGAGCATCGGCTCAACAGCCTGGACGAGCCGGCCCGGCGGTTCATCCGCCACGGCACCGACTACGCCGTGGATGTCCTCGACCGCTGCTTCGACTTGTTAGACCGACTCCATTCCTCCGATCCCGACCTGGACGCTCTTGGCCTGCCTACTCGGTTCGTCGAGGAGGTTCGGCGCCTCGACAGCCAAGGCAAGCTCGAACTGCGGCGACACGGATCGGCCGAGGTGAAGCGGAGCCGTACCGAACGACCTCGGCTGAGCCTCGATCCTTTCGGGCAGGGCGTCCAGGTGGCGCTTTCTCCCGTCGGAGACGCCCCCGACGGAACGGCGCGCTGGAACGTGACAGTCGACGGGCTGCAGAACATCGTTCGCAGCCGGTCACTCTGGGTGGGCACCGCTGAGGGCGCGCCCAGCACGACGTTCGCGGTGATCCAGCCCACCAGAAGGGCGCAGGTCTCGCTGTACGGCTCCACCCACGAGGTTGAGCTGGAGATCGTGGATCCGGCCGACCCGCTCTTGGTCTTCACCGAGGACGGCAGGCACCTTCCCAGTCATCTGGCTCTTCCGCCAGACACCGTCTGGCTGCTCCACCCGGCTAGCCAGGAGCCGGTCGCCGACGTCGCACCGCGGGTGATCGCTGAGAGCCCACTGCCCATTGGTTGGGACGGCTGGCGGCTGATGTTGGTCTCGTTGGAGGGCACGACCTGGCTGGGCCTGGATGGCGGTGCTCGTCACCCCGTGCGCGGACACAGCAAGCCGCGCGTCGTGACCGGTGCGCCCATCACCGGGGTGACTACCCCGTACGGCTCCGCCGTGTTCGCCGAACTCCCATCGATCTGGCTGCCCGCCGAGCGGGAGGCCAACTGGCTGGTCGACATCCGCCCGGCCGGCGGTGGCCGCAGTGTCTTTACCGGGACCTTCACCGTCGACGAGCCCACCGAGATCTCGCAGGAGTTGTGGGCGACGCTGTCCCGGCCGGTTCTCGGCGCCTTCGAGATCACGGTTCGAGGTCCCATTGGCCGCAACACGCGCCGTTCAATCGTCATCGCCGAAAGCCTCACCTCCCGGTGCACTCCCCAGATCCGCCTATTTGGCCACGGAGGACTGGCCTCAGGGGAGGCAAAGCTGACCACCGGTCCCGGTATGAGGGTAGAACCGGCTGTGCTCGCGTTCACCTCTCGCGAGCACGAACACGTCATAACCTGCAGCACCGATCGGGACATCGAACCGTTCATCGTCACCCCGCCGCACATGAGGGTGCTGGTCGAGGAGATCGAGCAAAGCCCTCGCTGGCATGCGGGACCCTTACGCCTGGTGACCGAGGAGGTAGAGAACCTTGAGTCCCTCCGCGTCGAAATCCCCGGTGTCGATCGGCTTCCGCCAATCGAGATCCTGGTCGGCGGCGTGTCGATACAGGAAGTGTCCCCGTCTGGTCGAGGCCGCTATCACCTCAAGCGCGCCGGTGACACGTTGAAGACCCATCACAGCGCCGATCTCATCCTGCCGTTCCTGGGCCGCGCACTGCCCGTCGCCGCCGTCCGACCGTCCAAGCTCGCTTCAGCGATCACCTACCACGGAGATCGGCTGATGCTGGAGAACGGTGTCTGGATCGATGGCCTGACGGCCGGGATCTATCTGACGACCGCCCCTTGGCGGGAGGCCGAAATCCTGCCGGTGGAGAAAGACTGCTCGGTCCTCCTCCCCGCGCATCTAGTCGACGCCGGACGGATGCACGTACGGCTCGCCATCCAAGATCCCTGGCTCTGGGAGGAATGGCCGCGCTGGCCCCACCCTCGCGATACCTTCACCTGCGAAGCTCCCGGCCGTTACGGCGGAGCAGATGGGGAGGAGGCCGCAGTCTCCGGCTATCTCGCCGGGACGAACGACCTCCCCTCAGAGGTCTCCAAGCTGGACCGGCTCTGGACGATCGTCGATCTGGCCAACCGCATCGACTACCCGTCCGCCAGGCGCCGGATCGAGGAGACCGGAGTCGTCCTGCGACGACACCCCTCGGCGATTCAGTTGCTCCCGCAGGCGGCGTTGCCGCCCGACCGGGCCATCGTCGCCCTGATCACCACGGGCCTCGCCGCCGCTCCGGTGCACGAATACCAGGAGTCCGACGTCTCCTTATGGCGTAAGTCCCCGGCGATCGCGGCGCTGCTCACCAGCTCTACGCTGCCCACCCAGGCAACCGAGGAGTCCGAACTGCTCGCGAGCATCGAGGCCCAGTGCGGTGAGACGGCTGTTTTGCTGCTCAGCGGGCAGGAGGATCCGTATGCCGAGGTCGGCAGGTTCGGCCCCGAGGCCGAATGGATGGCGCGGCAGAGTCCCGAAGAGCTTGAAAGCTTGTGGAGCGCGGCCCGTGTCGTGCCTTCCGCCTTGCTCGACGCGGACACCCGCGTCGCCGCCGCCCGGCAACTGTTCGACAAGCGCACCAGCTACGACGCACGTGACGTGGCTGACCATGCCGCTCGCGTGCTCCGCGAGGCCATGAGCATCAGGCTCACTGACTACCGAGGGCTGGAGCGCCACATCGAGGCCCGCTGCCATCCACGCCGCCGCGACGGCTGGCTGACGCTACCGGCGCTGTCCATCGCGTTCGCGCTGATAGCCAGGATCTCCGCCCGAGGGCACAAGGGTTGCCGCCACCTGGAAAAAGAGTTCCGTCCGCTCTGGCGGGCCTTATCGAAGGTCTCGCCAGATTTGACCACGATTGACCTCGTACTCGCGGAGCTTCTCATCGCCGGCCATGCCAATGGAACCGCCCAGTAGAGCTTGGCTCTGCTGACCACATGCGTGCGGTTAGCATTTATGGCCACGCTTACTTGACACTGTTCGCATCAATATGGAGCACTCATTGCTCAACATCCCCTCACAGGCAGAGCTGGTCGCGGCCGAGCTTGAGCGCCGTGCTCGAAAACGGGCGGCAAGGTCTGGAGCAATCGCTGTGGACCCTGTGATGGAAGGCTGGGCTCGTCTCGGAATCCAAGCAGCGGATACCGTCATCACCATCCGTCAGTCTCTGGCCGGGCTTCTTCGGGACATCCCCAACGCAGAGCGCGACTACCACGATGTCATCAGCCGATCCATAGAAGAGATCCCTGACCCGACCCTGCCTTCAGCGTTGAGGACAGCTCTCACCGACCTCGACCCGACCCAACTCGTCACGCATCTCCGACGGCTGCTCGAGGCCGGCATCCCCTGGATGAGCGAACGAGGTATCCGGCGGGTAGCGCTTCTCGCGGCACCCCGCCCACAGTTCGGCACCGTGCGCCCGCTCGATCCGGCCTCGCTGGAGGGCGACATCTACTGGCGCCTCTACCTCGCTGTCCTGGGTCATCCTGCCCAGGTGAATCCGGAAGAGGTCATCCCGATCATCTCCCGGCTCCCGATGCCGATTGTGGACGATCTCATCGACATGGGAGTGATGGGCCAAGACGACAAACCATGGGACTACCGCAAAGACAGACACGAAGCAATTTATCTGCGTGCGCGTCTTGCGCCCTTATCGATCTCCCACACCGACGCGGAGCATCTCGGCTGGCAGGAGAGCATGGCTCGACATGCTTTCCTCAACGGAGAAGCCGTCACCGGTGACGAGGTGCTGGAGAAACTGAGCGACCTCTATGCCGGAATCACGGACGGTCTCTTCGATCTGCGGGCCGCGCTGCCGCCTGCCCAGCGGACGCTGCTCAACGAGATCCTGGAAGGCGCCCGGGGCGGCTGGTGGCCGGAGCACATCACCGCGGACCGGGGACTCTGGCGCCTCCTCGTCGAGCAGTGGGCCGCGTCAGTCCGCGATGACGACGAGCAGCGAGGATCCATGGCATCCCGCGGATCCGAGTTGATCAACGCCACACACAGCGAGTTTCATGCCTGGTACGCGTTCTGTGCCGCTTACGACTTGATCCTGGCGGGCCGGATCGATCGGGCCGAGAAGCAGGCCGAAAGCCTGGCGAAGGCGAACGACGTTTCTCCTTCGCTCCGAGCTGAGATCAGCAATTTGTTGGCTTACCTTGCTCAGCGACCCGATGTCCGAAAACACGAGAACCTTGAAAAATCCATAAAACTCCTGTCCGACATTGTCAAGACTTCTCCGGCGGCCGAAGCCAACCTTGCACTGATCCGCGAACGGAGTGTGACATCCACAAACAATCGCGAATTTTGGGAGAACCCTTATTTCATGCTGGGGGTTCCTCATGGTGATCTAAACTGGAATGAGCGCTGGCGTGAATTAAGTTTAAATTACCGTGATGACATTGACACACTTTCTATATTAAATGATGCTTGGAAACGAATATCAAGTGCCGAAAAGTTCGGCACCCCCTTCTTTGTTCTTCCGCTGGACCCATCTATCTTCAACTTCCCCAAAGAACGCTCCTTAGCACTACTTCCCCCGCTTCAGCCGCTTCTTCGTCAAACCACAACAGGCCAAGAGGACCTACAATTTATAAAATCCCTTTCAGCCCCCGACCTACTCATAGACTTCATTGACAGCCAAACTCTGCGAACGGTCGAAAATGAGAAAAGAAGCATCTCGCCCTAAAGGTGCAGGAAAACCCGCTAATACAGAGAAAAAAAATAAACCCACCCCCGGCATGATCGAAGAGATTAGAAATAAACTAGAGTCGGAGCTGTCTGTAAAAATCCGCAAAGAAGTCCGCCAAGAGTTAAGTCGAGAGCTACGCGCCGCGGAGCGTAGCAGAATTGAAATGCGAGTTCGAGCGGAGCTGAATCAGCATTTCAAGATTGAAATAGAAACGCTTAGGGCTGAACTGAAGTCAAAATTACTAGACCCCGCCTATTTGCTCTCGGAATTCACCAAGCAAACCGCCAAAATCCTAGAAGGTCACAGAGAGGGGAGCACACCGTCCCGCCAACAGATTTCAACAACTGTACGGCAGGCGATTCTAGAGGTTTTACATACAAGAAAAACACACCTTTCGCAGCTCATCGAATTGGACAAACTCCTTCACGTTGGAGCAACAAGGAAAGTGATCGTAGGTCGAGTTTCCAACTGGATGACGCAAGCCGGGATGCGTCGAATTGACACGCCCGAAAATCTGGAATATTTCGTTTTGCAGGGCGATGACGATGGTGATGAGTTCGTGGCAGTAATGTCTCCTGCTTATGTCGACGCACTTACTGGGCAGATCATTCAACCAGGCCAGGTGAAGTTCGTCACGAATAATCACCAACACTCCAGGGGACAAAAACCCGTGCGGAGAAGCGACGTACAGAAGAACGTCACGGCCGACCAGGAGTAGGCATGGCTACCGGCATCGACTTCGGAACGACAAATTCGGTCGTCGCACAATGGAATGGCATAGAGGTTGAGGTGCTCGATCTTGATATCGATCACTTAGATTCAGATTGGTTCTATCCATCATTTGAAAGTCTCTTCCCTTCAGTAGCCGGACAGAGCGCGCTTCGCCCAGGAATACTCTACGGCTGGGAAGCAAAGCTTCGATCCCAGCATGTCATCGAAGCTTGCAAGCGCATGCTCAAAAGTGAAGGCGGCCTACAAATAGGTGCCCGTCGCTTCCCAGCCACCACTGTAGCCGCCGGTGTCTTCTCGGCTATGCGTGAACGAGCTCGGAGCCGCCTTACTGAGATTGACAGCTCAGTAATCACTGTGCCCGCAAATGCAAAGGGCGGCGCTCGCTTCCGCACGCGCGCCGCAGCCACTGCGGCAGGTATTCAGGTTAAAGCGCTCCTCAACGAACCCACCGCAGCCGCGCTTGCTTACACTCACTACATCCAACAAAACGGCACGATCATGGTATTCGATTGGGGCGGTGGAACCATCGATGTCACCGTCCTAGAACACATTGATGGCTTCTTCCACGAGAAAGCTTCACGAGGCATAACCCAACTCGGCGGCATCGAGATAGACGAGAGGATTCGCGACCTCATCATCCGTAAGAACGGCAGAGTTCCGGAGCTCAGCACGGCCGAAGAACGAAATTTCGCACTTGCAGTGGAGCGCACCAAGATCCGCCTCTCTGTGGAAGAGTCAGTACTGGTCAACGTTGGTTCGCGAACTGTTCAGGTAACCCGGGATGAGATCGAAAGCGTGATTGGAGATCTAGTAGAACGCGCGCTGCAGCCTATCCGGATGTGTCTGAATGACCTCGGAATAGACCCGATCGAGATTGACGACATCCTCATGATTGGCGGCACCAGCCAGATGCCGTGTGTCCGGCAGGCGGTCGAACGGCTCATGGACGACGAGACCGTGGACCCGAGGCTGTGCGAGCCGATGACGGCGGTTGCCCGTGGCGCAGCACTGGCCGCAGCAATCTTTGATCGCGAGATCGACAGCGTGTTGCGGGTTTCTTCCATGTATGCGCTTGGCACCAGCACCACGGACAAGAAAACCGGTAAAAAAGTCTTCAGCACCATCGTCCCCGAGCGCTCACCTCTTCCGATCATTCGCGAGAAGAGCTACACGCCGATCGATGACTTCCGTCCTCGCCTTTCCATCCCGGTCTGGGAAGCCGATCCTGAGAAGCCCCTGGATGACGAGGAGAATTTCCAGCTCACCACCTTGCGACTGGAATATCCGCGGCCACTCCCCCGTGAGGAAGCCGAATTTCTGCTCAAGTACACCTACACGGACGACGGACTGCTCAAGGTCAAGGCCACGCTGGCCAAGACCTGCGAGGTGGTTCTCGACCAGGAGGTGAAGGAATTCACCCACGGCGGCTCACTCTCTCCGGAGGAGATCAAACTGCAGCTCCGCGAGCTCAGCCTCACACCGCCGTTGCGAGTCTCCCCTTCCCCCTTGCCCTCAGCCTTCCCGCAGTTCAGTGCCGCCCAATCCGCTCCCCTCCAGCAGGTCAACCTCGCTCCAGAGACGGCCACTCCTACGCCGCCAACTTCCAGCCCGAGATTCGTGATCGACGGATCCAACATCGCCTGGCTCCGTACTCCCTTAACTCGCGGTGAGCGGCCCAGCCTCGCGCAGCTCGTCGAGGCGATCACCGCTCTGAAGAACGAGCACCCCGGCGCCTCGGTCGACGTGTTCGTCGATCCCGCTCTTCGACACCAACTTGATGAAGCCGAGCGTCCTGCGCTGCAGCAGGCCATTAGCCATGGCGAATTCATCCAGGTCGCGGCCGGAACGCATGGTAAAGCGGATCGCGCGGTGGTCGAACTGGCCACGCGAAAGAACGCGACCATCGTCACCAATGACAACTACGCCGAGCAGCAGGCGGACTTTCCTTGGCTGTTCGACAAAGACCGCGTACTGGGAATCCAGTACGCGGGTGGCATCTGGATGTTCCTGCCCAGGACACCACTCCGTCCGCGACGGCCCAACGTGAACGGACGCTGACCCCCTTCCTCGCCCTCCCCGGAGTGAACTGTGGACCCGCTCAAAACCAGTGCGCTCATCACCGACACCTATCGGCGTTATCTGCGGTCGATTCTGCCTGTGCGGGATCCGCAGATCGCCGAAGCGTTGGCAGCGGAGATCGCGGACAGTCCGATGCTCACCAAGGGGCCGTTGCTCGAAGCGACGCCGCCTTATCGGACCGGGGCCACGCTCCGTGAGCTGATCACCGCCGGGGTGCTGGGCGAGGAATTCGCCATGCTCGGCGGGCCCGCCCTACCGCTGGATCGCCCTCTTTATCTGCACCAGGAGCGGGCGCTACGCAAAGCGGTGGCCGGACGAAATCTGGTCGTGGCGACCGGCACAGGCTCGGGTAAGACCGAGAGTTTTCTGCTGCCGATCCTCAACACCCTGACGAAGGAGCACACCAACGGCGAGCTCGGCCCGGGCGTGCGGGCGCTCCTGCTTTACCCGATGAACGCCCTCGCCAACGACCAGTTAAAGCGGCTCCGCCAACTACTAGCCACCGTGCCGTACATCACCTTCGGCCGCTACACCGGCGACACCCCCGAGCAGACTCTCAAGGGGGGCGCCCAGTTCGAGGAGCTCAACCCCGGACAGCGGCGGCTTCCGAACGAGCTGCTCAGTCGTGAGGAGATGCGCGCCAACCCTCCGCACATCCTGCTCACGAACTACGCGATGCTGGAATACCTGCTGCTCCGCCCGGCCGACATGGACCTATTCGAGGGCGAGCACGGCGGGCACTGGCGGTTCATCGCACTCGACGAGGCCCATGTCTACGACGGAGCAAAGGCCGAGGAACTCGGCATGCTGTTGCGCCGCCTGCACGATCGGGTGGCTCCTTTGCAGCGGCTCCAGTGCATCGCCACCAGTGCCACGGTGGGAGACCAGCCGCCCCCGGTCATGGACTTCGCCCGGAAGCTGTTCAACGTCGACTTCGAATGGGTGGACGGCGACGAGAGCCGCAAGGATCTCGTCAGCGCGACCAGGATGGACATGCCCGAGGGCCCGTTCTGGGGACCGCTGTCGGCCCGGGACTACCGGGAACTGGCCCAAAGCGAGGACCTCGGCGAGGAGCTGTGCTGGCGCGCGGCCTCGGCGGGCGCGGATTTTACCGACGCCGGTACGGCCCTCGCCCACGAGCACGCGATGGCCGCCCTCCGCAACGCCCTCCTGGCAGGACCTCAGTCTTTCGACAAGCTCGCCCAGCTGATCTTCGGCGGTCAGGACGACCCGGCGGGTGGCCTCTCCGCGCTGGTGCAGGTCGGCAGCCAGGTGCAGGACCGATCGGGCTCTTCGGTACTTTCGGCCCGCTACCATCTGTTCGCCCGCGCGACCGAGGGTGCGTTCACCTGCCTCACGAGCGCCGGTCCGCACGTCTCCCTGGGCAGACACGAGGTCTGTATCTCCTGCAGCGGCGCCATGTTCGAGCTCGCCGGTTGCAAGCGCTGTGGCGCGGTCCATCTCATCGGTTCGGTGGAGATGTCCGCGGGCGGCACGGTCTTCACGCCCCGGATCAAGCACAAGGACTCCCGCACCTGGCTGCTGCTCGGTGACTCTCCCGAGGTTGTCGACGAGGACGAGGTAACGCTGGAGGCTGGCCCCGAGATCGACGCTCAGGACGCTCACCTGTGTCCCCGATGTGGCGCGCTGCACGCGGCGGCGCCGCTGGTCTGCGGATATGGCGGCTGCCAGGAGACCCGGCTTCGCCCGGTCAGGAAGCTGAACACAAAGGCCAGCTCACCCACCGGCTGTCATGCCTGCGGCGCCCGGGGAGCCGGTCAGATCAGGCAGTTCGAGAGTGGGAACGACGCCGCAGCGGCCGTACTGGCCACCGCCCTCTACCAGGACCTGTCTCCCGCACCCGACGAGGAGACGGCCGATCAACCGGGTGGTGGTCGCAAGCTGCTGACGTTCAGTGACAGCCGCCAGCAGGCTGCCTTCTTCGCGCCCTACCTGGAGAACAGCTACACGAACCTGCAGCGACGGCGCCTGGTGCTGGATGGCCTGCGCCGGGCGACCAGGGACGACGACCGGGTGCCCGTCGAGGACCTGGTGCATCACGTGACCGTGGCCGCCACGAAGGCAGGCGTCTTCCAACGCAAGGACAGTAAACAGACGAAGCTGCGCGCCGTCTCCCTCTGGGTGATGCACGAGCTGGTCGCCCTCGACGACCGCCAATCCCTGGAGGGCCGGGGCCTGATCCGGGTCGACCTGGAGCGAGATCCGCGATGGAGACTCCCTCCGGCGTTTCTCTCCCTGGGGCTCTCGGAAGAGGAGGTCTGGACACTGCTGGGCGAGCTCACACGCTCACTCCGCACCCAGGGGGCGATCACCATGCCCGAGGAGGTCGATCCCGGCGATGAGGCCTTCGACCCGCGCCGGGGCCCCATCTACGTACGCGGTGATGGTTCAGAGCCCAAGCTGAAAGTGCTGAGCTGGGTGCCGACCCGAGGGGGCAACCGGCGGCTCGATTACCTCCAGCGGGTGCTCTCCGCGGCAGGCTTCACCGAGGATCCGCGGCGGGTGCTCATGAAGTGCTGGGAGTTCCTGACCGTGCTCAGGGAGGGCTGGCTGCCCAAGGATCAGGTTCCCCGGATCGGGGTGGTCCACCAGGTGGATCACCGCAGCCTGAGGCTCACCCCGGCCACCGAGATGTACCGATGCGACCTCTGCCGGCGTATCACCACGGTGGCGGTACGCGGTATCTGCCCCACGCTGAAGTGCGAGGGCAGCCTCCAGGAGTGGGCGGCCGACGACCTCGACCACTACCGGGCGCTCTACCAGAGCATGACGCCCATCCCGCTGGTCGCGCAGGAACACACTGCCCAGTGGACCGGTAACGAGGCCGCCGACATCCAGCAGCGGTTCCTGCGCGGCGAGGTGAATGTGCTGTCCTGCTCGACGACGTTCGAACTCGGCGTCGACGTGGGCGAGCTGCAGACGGTCATGCTGCGCAACATGCCGCCGACCACGGCCAACTACATCCAGCGGGCCGGCCGGGCTGGGCGACGCGCCGACTCCGCAGCGCTGGTGGTGACCTACGCCCAGCGCCGCTCGCACGACCTGTCCCGCTACCAGGAACCCGAGACCATGATCGCGGGCAAGGTGCGCGCGCCGTACGTGCCGCTGGGCAACGAGCGGATCGACCGCAGGCACGCGCACTCGGTGGCGATCGCGGCGTTCTTCCGGCACGCCAAAGCGACCAGCGGGGAGATCTGGCGTACGGCTGGTGAGTTCTTCCGGGCCGCCGACGGCGGGGATGCGCCCTGCACCCGAGTCGCGTACTTCCTCACCCCCGTACCCGAGGAGATCACCGCGTCCCTTCGCCGGATCCTGCCGACCTCGGTACAGGCGGAGATAGGCGTGGAGTCGGGAGCCTGGGCGAGCGAGTTGTGCATCCACCTGGAGAAGGTCCGGCAGGAAATGGCTCAGGACATCGACATCTTCGAACAACGCATCGAGGAGTACGTGGCGGGCAAGAAGTTCGCTCAGGCAGACCGTTACCAGCGGACTATCAACACCATCACCCGGCGCAACCTGATCGGCTTCCTGGCCAACCGGAACGTGCTGCCCAAGTACGGCTTCCCTGTCGACGTCGTCGAGCTGCGTACCGCGCACTGTGACAGCTCCGTCGGAGCGAGGCTGGCGCTGGACCGCGACCTGTCCAGCGCGATCTACGAGTACGCGCCCGGCTCCGAAGTGGTCGCCGGAGGCGTGCTGTGGCGGTCGGCCGGCCTTTACCGGCTGCCCGGCCGAGATCTGATCAGCAACCACTACTACGTGTGCAAGCAGTGCCAGCACTTCCGGCAGGGCGGCGAGAAGCTCGATCCGGTCTGTCCAGCCTGCGGCACCGTCGCTGATTTCCAGGCTCGCGAGTACTACGAGCCGGAGTTCGGCTTCGTCGCCGATTACAAGACGGCGAAACCCGGTACGGCCCCGCCGAAGACCTCCTGGAACGGCGCCACTCATGTGGTGTCGCTCGCGGACGACCCCATCAGGCGACTCTGGCGTTCGTCAGGTGGATTGGCTGTGATGTGCCGGTCCGGCTCACGCGGCAAGATGATCGCGCTCGCCGAGGGTCCGACCGGCAGCGGCTATCTGATCTGCGACTGGTGCGGCTGGGCCACCCCCAACTTCGGCAAGGGAAAAAAGGCCACCGCTCACCTGCACCCGATGCGGCAGTCGGAGTGCACGGGCACGCTGCGCTGGCGCTCTTTGGCGCACAGCTACGAGACCGACATCATGGAACTGCGGCTGGAGTCCCTGTCGCTGTCCGGGCCGCAGTGGATCTCCACCTTGTACGCCCTACTCGAAGGGGCCGCCGACGGGCTGGAGATCAGCAGGGGCGACATCGACGGTGCCGTCCATCCCGGGCACGACGGCCAGACCGGCCTGGTGGTCTACGACGCCGTGCCGGGCGGAGCGGGCTCGGTGACGCGGATCGCCGACTCGCTGGACGTCGTCGTGGAGACCGCGCTGAAGCGGATGTCCAGCTGCGACTGCGGTGAGGAGACCTCTTGCTACGGGTGCCTGCGCAACCGGCGCAACGAGCGCAGCCACGACATGCTCCGCCGCGGTGAGGCCGTCAAGGTCCTCGAACTCCTGGCCGGAGACGGCCCGCTCAAGGCCGAGGACTGAGTTTTCCTGCTTATTTAATTGTTGTGTGTCTATTACATGTGAGGTAGCGTTTTCCACAGGCTATGCCTTACCAAACCTTGTGGCAGTGTTCGCCAGAGCCTTCTGGCGATATTCGTGCTGGTCAGCGAGAGATGCGCTCCGGTCGTTCGCGAACGGAGCGCATTTTCCTTCCCATCAGTGGTGTTGTGTGCTAGAACCTACCTTTTGCGGTAATTGAAGAAAAAAGGGAAGGGATGTCTGGATTTAATCGCTGGCAGGGTCCACGGTCGACGTTTCCCTGGGAGGAAGAGGCCCTCAAGCACATCCGTGACCGGATGCCGGACGCGGAGCCGTACCGGGCCTGGCAGACCTTCACCTTCACCGCGCAGTCCGGCCACCCCCGTGAGGTCGACCTGCTCATCGCGACCCCCGGCGGGCTCTATCTGGTGGAGATCAAGAGCCACCCCGGAAAGGTCGTCAACCAGGGCAGCACCTGGCTGTTCAGCTCCGATCGGGTCCGTTCCATCGAGAACCCGCTCGAGCTCACCAACCAGAAGTGCAAGGAGCTCAAGAGCCAGCTCGAATGGGCGAAAGCGCAGCTCGGCCTGCACAGCCTGCGCATTCCCTATGTCGCACCCGCGGTATTCCTGTCCGACCCTGCGTTGGAAAGCCGTCTGGACGACGTTCAGCGGCTCAATGTCTACGGGCGTGACGACAAGGCCACCGGCCTGCCCGGTATCTGGAAAGACTTGCTCGGCCTGCCTCCGCGCAGCGGACGCAATCGCGTTGACCCGACGTTCTCCCGCAAGTTGCCCGAGCTGCTGGAGAAGATCGGGGTCGCCGCCCTGCGCAGACACCGCAAGGTCGGACAGTGGGAGCTGGCACCCAGGTCGCTGGAGACCGGGCCTACCTGGGAGGACTACCTCGCCGAGAACATGGCGCTGGCGGGCCAGCACCGGCGGGTGCGCATCTACCTGTCGGAGCTGCGCGCCACCGCCGAGGAACGTGAGGCCACCCGCAGGGCCGCCCGCCGCGAGTACCTCGTCCTGCAGGGCATCGACCACCCCGGCATCCTCAAGGCTCTCGACTTCAGCGACGAGCATGACGCCGGTCCCGCTGTGTTGTTCCCACACAAGCCCGGCTGGCTGCGCCTGGACCACTACATGGCCGAGTACGGCGCGCAGCTCAACGTGGACACCCGGCTGGACATGATCCGGCAGCTCGCTGAAGCTCTCGACCACGCCCATCGGCGGCATCTATTCCACCGGACACTGGCGGCGCGTAGCGTCTGGGTGGAGTTCCACGCTCAAGGGCGCTACCCGAAGCTGATGGTCGCCGACTGGCAGGCCGCCCTGCTGACCCACAGCACCTCGCCCGCCCGGCAGACTCTCACCCAGCACGCGGCGCCCGCGCTGGCCGCGCACATCGAGAAGGCCGCCCAGGCATACCTCGCGCCGGAGTTCATCCAGCCGCAGGCCGAGAGTGTGCCGCTGGACGTGTTCGGCCTCGGTGCCTGCGCCTACCTGATCCTGACCGGCCAGGCACCCGCCGAGGGACGTGGCGAGCTGCTGAAGCGCCTCGCCGAGCGCAACGGCCTGGTGCCCAGCGCGGTCGCCGACTCGATGGACCCGCTGATCGACGAGCTGGTCAGGGACGCCACCCGGCCCGAGGTCTGCGATCGTGTCGAGACGGTCCGCGCCCTGCTGCACCGTCTCGACCTGGTCGAGGAGCGGCTCACCGCCCCCGAGGAGGAGGACCCGCTCCAGGCGGCCCGTGGCGCGGTCATCGGCGAATGGAAGATCCTCGGCACCTTGGGCAAGGGCTCCACGGCCCGCGCGCTGCTCGCCGAGCGCACCGTGAAGAAGTCGATCCAGCAGGCGGTGCTCAAGGTCGGGCTCAACGACGCGGCCATCCCCCGGCTGGAGCGCGAGGCGGCGGTCCTGCGCAAGCTGCGCGACTCACGCGTCGTCCGGCTGATCGAGGGTCCCCGCCAGCTCGGCGGGCGCACCCTCATCGTGCTCGACCGGGCCGGCGAGACCACCCTCTCCGAGTATCTGAGCAGCGACGGCCGACTCTCCATCGAGGAATTGGAACGTTACGGCAACGACCTGTTCGCCGCCGTCGCCTTCCTCCAGGAGGAGAAGGTACGGCACCGCGACCTCAAGCCGGACAACCTCGCGATCCGCACGTTGCCCAACCGGCAGAAGCGTCTGGTGCTGTTCGACTTCTCCCTCGCCGACGCCGACGAGAGAGCTGTCACCGCGGGCACCCCGCCCTATCTGGACCCGTTCGTCGGCTCCGACCGGCGTCCGATCTATGACGACCACGCCGAGCGGTACGCGCTCGCCGTCACCCTGCACGAGATGGCCAGTGCCGAGCACCCCTCCTGGGGGGATGGTGCGACCGAGCCGAAGCTGCTCGCCCCGTCCGAGACGATGCCGCAACTCGCCGAGGACCGATTCGACGCCCAGATCCGCGAGGGCCTGGTCGCGTTCTTCACCACCGCCCTGGCCAGAGACGCGGGCAAGCGCTTCCGCACCCTGCTGGAGATGCGGGACGCCTGGCGGGACGTCTTCCGCGCCTTGGAGGACGCCCGCCCGCTGAGCACGACCACCACCGGGCACGACGAGGCGGCCGACCCTGTCGAGGCCCGCGACCGAGCTGCCGAGGCGGCCGACGAGCGGACCCCGCTGGCCGCAGCCGGGCTCACCCCGAAGGCGCTCTCGGTCGCTCTGAACGATCTCGGCGCCGAAACGGTCGGCCAGCTCATCAGGATCCCCGGCACCCGGGTCCAGCGTCTGCGCGGTGTAGGTGTCGCCCCCCGTAACGAGCTGCTCAAGCGGGCCCGAGAGTGGCGTCGCCGGTTCCAGATCACCGAGCTGGCCCAGGCCAGCGCCACCGTCAAACGGACAGGCGGGTCCGAGGAGACTCCCAGGCCGAAGGCCGAGGAGTACGGCGCGCTCAACCTCGACGACATCGTCAGCCGTCTGGTGCCCAAGGCACCCAAAGCCAGAACAGGTGACCCAGCCGATGCCGCCGGCAACGGCGACAACGCGGTCCGGGCCGTGCTGCTCACGCTGGCGTTGCCCGGCCTGGACGGCAGCCCGTCCCCGGTCAAGCCGTGGGCTCCACAGAAGGAGATCGCCGGCCTGCTCGGGGTCTCGCCCAGCTACGTGGCGCATCTGGTCGGCAAGGCCCGCGAGCGCTGGGCCAAGGAACCGACCGTCACCGCGCTCCGCCGCGAGCTGCTCGACATCCTCGCCGAGCATGGCCGGGTCATGGAAGTCTCCGAGCTGACCACCGAACTGTTGGCCCACCGAGGCTCCGCCCTGGACGGTACGACCGCACGCCTCGCCCTGGCGGGGGCCGCGGTACGGGTCGCGATCGAGACCGAGGAGCGGCTGGAGAACCCCCGGTTGCTCAAGCGGCGCAAGGGCGCTCGGGTGCTGGTCGCCCTCGTCGCCGAGGACGACCCGACGCTGCCCAGCGACGCCCAACTCCTGGACTACGCGCTGCTGCTCGGTGCGAAGGCCGACGAGCTGTCCCGCCGGGATCCGCTGCCGGTGACCGCCGCCGCGCTGCGGGCGCTGCGCGGCGTGGCCGCCCCCGAGGGCATGCCGCCACTGCCCGACACTCGCCTGGTCTCCCTTGCCGCCGCCGCCTCCGCCCACGCGGCGGTGACCCCCCGGTTCGAGATCTATCCTGTCGATCTTGAACCCCTCCGGGCCGTACGACTGGCGCAGGTTGGTGGCATGCTGTCGGCCGCGATCAGGCCGGAGGAGCTGCGGGAGCGGGTCCTGTCCCGGCTTCCCGCGCTGAACGACTTCCCCGATCATGCCGGGGGGCTACGCAAGGTCCTCAAGAATGCCGGACTCTCCGTCGAGATCGACACGGACGGTCACTACTACGTCCCCTCAGCGACCCTCGCCACCCGTGTCCCGAGCACCACCACCCGCACCGCGACCGGCCTGCCCGGCTCCCTGCCTCCGGCGGGGGCGATCTCCCGGCTCGCCACGGTGGCCGAGCGCGGCGGCTTTCTCGTCATCAAGGCCAGAATCGACCGGGCGGCGCTGCTGCCCGACCTGCTCGGCGCGCTGCCCGACCTACCGGTCTCCCGGGTGAACGTGACAGAGGAGTTCGTCACCGCGCTCCGCGAGGTGCGCGACCAGTGGGGCGTGCCCGAGTGGCCGGACGTGCTGTCCACCGACACCCCCGACGCGCCCCCCGAGGACCAGGTCGGCCTGGCCGACATGACCACCGAGGCGTTCGCGCTGGTCGAGCAGCGGATCAAGGCCCTGGAAGGGGTCGTGCTGCTGCATGACGCCACCCCGCTCTCCCAGCGAGGCCGGGAGGCGAAGGCCGTCTCCCGGTACGCCGGAGGACCCGAGCTGCTGGCCAGGCTCGCCGACGCCGCCCGCACCGCCGGGGAGAGCCCGCACGGCGTCTGGCTACTCGCCCCGATGGCCGATCCGCGCGAGCGGGCCCGGCTCGACGGCCAGGCGATCCCGGTGATCCCCGGTGGCAACGAGGAACTGGCCCTGTCCCGCGAGGTGGTGGACTCCCTGCCCACCGCCCTTTCCGCAACCCCCCGGAGAGCTTCGTGATCAATCGTACGACTCTGCTGGCCGACCTCCGCAAGCAGGTCGGCACGCTGGAGGGCGACCTGCGGACCTGCGCCACCGAGGATGCCCTAGTGCATGAGCGGCTGGAGGCGGAGTGGGAGGCGGCCCGGACCGCCTCGCGTACGGCGGCGACGTTCGAGGAGTGGCGGGAGGGGCGGATCACCCAGGCGGCGGTGGCCTGGGTGCTGGGCACCGTGTTCCTGCGGTTCTGCGAGGACAACCGGCTGATCGACTTGCCGTATCTGGCGGGCCCCGGTGAGCGGCTGGACATCGCCCAGGAGCGGCAGGGCGACTTCTTCAAGGCGCACCCTGAGAAGACCGACCGGGATTGGATCCTGGCCGGGTTCAACGCGATGGCGGCCTCCCCGGTGGTGGCGGGGCTGTTCGACTTCGAGCACAACCCGATGTGGATGATCGCCCGGCCCGCCGTCGAGGACGAGAAGCTGCTGCCCGCCGATGCCCGGTGGCACGCCGCCGCCACTCGGCTGGCCGGGCCTTCGCATCCGGTGGCGCAGTCGTTGCTGGCATTCTGGCGAGCCACCAACGCCGACCGGCAGATCGTCCATGACTTCACCAACGAAGACACCCGGTTCCTGGGCGACCTGTATCAGGACCTGTCTGAGCACGCCAAGAAGACGTACGCGCTTCTTCAGACGCCGGAGTTCGTCGAGGAGTTCATCCTCGACTACACGCTGACGCCTGCACTGGACGAGTTCCGCGAGGATTTTCTCAATGAGAAGTTCCGGCTGATCGACCCGACCTGCGGGTCCGGGCACTTCCTACTGGGGGCGTTCAAGCGGATCCTCGCCCAGTGGGAGCAAGAGGCTCCGGGTGCCGACCGCTGGGATCTGATCCGGCGAACGCTGATGTCAGTGCACGGCATCGACAAGAACCCGTTCGCCTCGGCCGTCGCCCGCTTCCGCCTCCTGATCGCCGCCCTCCAGGCGGGAAATATCTCGTCGCTGACCAAGGCTCCCGAGTTTCCTATCAATATCGCGGTCGGGGACACCCTGCTTTTCCGCCACGAACGTAAGGGGCAGGGAGGTATCCCCGAACTCGATGCCTTCCTGTTTGCCACCGAGGACGTGAGTGAGTACGTCCAGCGCTGCGACATCCTCGCCCCCGAGTCCTATCAAGTGGTCGTCGGCAACCCGCCTTACATTACAGTCAAGGACAAGACCGAGAGCGAACGCTACCGGCAGCACTATGAGACCTGCGCCGGAACCTACGCGCTCTCGATCCCATTCGCGGAACGCTTCTTCGACCTAGCAACCTCCGGCGGCGACAACCGTCGCGGCGCCGGTTACGTTGGCCAGATCACCGCGAACTCGTTCATGAAGCGCGAGTTCGGCAAGAAGCTGATCGAAGAATTCTTTGCCACGAAAGTCGAATTGACCCATGTCATCGACACCTCGGGGGCTTATATCCCCGGCCACGGCACGCCAACGGTGATCATCATTGGCCGAAATCAGGAACCGGCACCTAGCGGCACAGTTCGCGCCATTCTTGGGATCCGCGGCGAGCCCATCCAGCCGGAAAATCCAGCACGAGGCAAGGTCTGGCAGGCTATCGTCCACCAAGTCGATGACGCCGACAGCGAGAGCGACTGGGTTAGCGCAAGCGACCTTACACGCCAAACTCTTTTTCCCCATCCGTGGAGTCTCAGCGGTGGAGGCTCAGCGGAACTCGTAGCTCACCTACACAGCCATAGCTTTCACACATTGCAAGCTTCAGTGAAACTCATCGGCCGAACAGCTCACACTGGCGCCGATGAATCTTACTTCGCCCCAAGGAATACCTGGTTTCGCTTCCACGTTGGTCCGGAAACAATTAAACCTTTGGTTGAAGGTCTTGCACTCCGAGATTGGTATCTTAGCCCGGAGAGCGAGGCTCTATTTCCGTATGACGAACATCTTCATGCAAGCCTTGATGATATCGAGCTTGCGCGTTTATTATGGCGGACTCGATGCCTTCTCAGACTGCGACGCGAACCTGGAGGAACTCACGAGGAAATCGGGCTTACTTGGTACGAGTGGAGCCGGTGGCATCCGGAGCGCTACACCGTTCCTTTGGGCATTGCCTTTCCATTTGTAGCGACGCATAACCATTTCGTGCTCGACCGAGGCGGAAAGGTCTTCAAACAGACAGCACCGGTGATCAAGCTACCGAAAGGTGCGACGGAGGACGAGCATCTGGAACTACTGGGAGTGCTCAACAGCTCAACCGCGTGCTTCTGGCTAAAGCAGGTGAGTTATCCCAAAGGTGGCGATCCTATGGGGGGTGAAGGAGCTCGTGTTAGCGCGGAGTCCTGGTCAGATCGATATGAATTTACTGGGACCAAGGTGCAAGAATTCCCACTGCCTGCCGTATTGCCCTTAAAGCTCGGTCAGGAGCTAGACCAGCTTGCCCATGGCTTAGGCCAAGTTGAGCCGTCAGCTGCCTGCGCGCAAGCCGTACCAACCCGTGCCCGACTAGACGCGGCACAGCTCGAACACACCAAGCTTCGTAGCCGGATGGTCACGCTACAAGAAGAGTTGGACTGGGAGGTCTACCGGCTCTATGAGCTTATCGACGATAATGAGGCCGCTGAGCTGTGCTTCAAGGTGGAAAGCGTACCGGAGTTGAATCTTGGCGAGCGTGCCTTCGAGATCGTCCTCGCCCGGAAGATGGCCGATCCGGAATTCAAAACACAGTGGTTCGCGCGACATGGCTCCACGCCGATCACCGAGATCCCCGCGCACTGGCCCGAGGACTACAAGCGGGTCGTTCAGAAACGCATCGAGATCATCGATAAACGGCGAGACATCGCGCTTATAGAGCGTCCCGAGTGTAAGCGCCGCTGGATGTCCGAATCCTGGGAGAAGAAGGAGCGCGAGGCCCTCACCACCTGGCTGTTAGACCGATCTGAGGCCAGAGAGCTGTGGTTCACTGCGGATGAGTTCGGTAATGACCAGCCTCGGCCGATGACCGTGCACCGGCTGGCCGACAAGCTCCGTGCTGACGCTGACGTGGTGAGCGTGGCCCGTCTTCTCAAGGGGCCGGATGCCGACCTGGCCGACGTCCTGGTCGAGATCGTCGCCGACGAGCATGTGCCCTACCTCGCCGCGCTCCGCTACAAGGACACCGGCCTGCGCAAGCGCGCCCAATGGGAGCGGACCTGGGATCTCCAGCGGGAGGAGGATGCCACCGGCGAGCGGCTCAACATCCCGGTCCCGCCGAAGTACACCGGCACCGACTTCCGCAAGGCCGGCTACTGGCGTAACCGCGGCAAGCTCGACGTACCCAAGGAGCGTTTCATCTCCTACGAGAACGCCGGTTCCGAGTCCGACCGGAGCCTGCTGCTCGGCTGGGCGGGCTGGGACCAACGCGAGCAGGGCTACGCGCTGATGACGCTGATCGAGGAGCGGACCACCCACGACCTGTGGGAGGCCGAAAAGCTCACCCCGCTGATCGCCGGGCTGAGCGAGGTGCTGCCCTGGGTGAAGCAGTGGCATTCCGACATCGACCCGGAGCACGGCGACTCCTGGGCCAACGCCCTCACCGGCTACCTGGAGGGCCAGCAGCTCAGGTACGACCTGACCGACGAGAACCTGAAGGCGTGGCGCCCGGCACCGACCGGCCGCGGGCGGAAGAAGGCATGACGCGATGACGAAGCTGCTGCGCGACCTGATCGACATCCCGGAGCGGGTGCTCGCCGGGGACTTCGTGCTCAAGCTGACCGACGGGATCAACCACGCCGACCGTACGGTCCTGGAGTACGTGGTGACCCCGCAGCTCGCGGAGGTCTTCGAGGAGGCTCTTGGCATCATCAAGACCGCGGTCGAGACCAACAGCTCGCACGGTGCCTACCTGAACGGCTCGTTCGGTTCCGGCAAGAGCCACTTCATGGCCGTGCTGCACGCCCTGCTGCAGGGCAACCCCGAGGCTCGGGGCAAGGACGAGCTGGTCCCGATCGTCGCCAAACATGACTCATGGCTGAAGGGCCGGAAGTTCCTGCTCGTGCCGTATCACCTGATCGGCTCGACCACGCTGGCCAGCGCAGTCCTCGGTGGCTACGTCAGCCATGTCGCCAGGATCCACCCGGACAAGCCGCCTGCGGCGGTCTACCGGGACGACGCGCTGCTCGACGACGCCCGTGAGCTGCGGACCACGATGGGCGACGAGGGCTTCATCGCCGAGCTGCCGGTCGGACAGGGCAAGTTCCGGCGAGGAAGCTGGAACGCCACTCTCCTCGACCATGCCTTCGCCGCCCCTGCGAGCGACAAGGAACGGCGGAGGCTGGTCAGCGACCTGCTCGCCGGTCCGTTCAAGCGGTACGCTGGCGCGGTGCGGGGCAACGCCGAGTCCTACATCGACCTGGACCAGGGCCTGTCGGTGATCTCCACGCACGCCAAGGAGGTGCTCGGCTACGACGCGGTCGTGCTGCTCCTGGACGAGCTGGTGCTCTGGCTGGCCGGACGGCTCGGGGACGACGCCTTCGTCCGCAAGGAGGCGCAGAACGTTTCCAAGCTGGTCGAGTCCGCGGAGAACGAGCGGCCGGCACCCATCATCAGCTTCGTGCCACGCCAGCGCGACCTGCGCGACCTGGTCGGCCGGGACATCGCGGGTGCGCAGACGGCCAGTTTGTTCGACACGCTCAAATACTGGGACGGCCGCTTCCAGCCCCTCACCCTGGCCGATCGGAACATTCGGGAGATCATCAAGCGGCGCCTGCTCAGGACCAAGAGCGCCGAGGCCGAGGCCGTGCTGGATGCCGCCTTCGAGCGCACCACCCGGACCAACGCGCAGGTGTGGGACGTGCTGCTGGACGCCCAGGGCGGCGGCGCGACCCGGGACGACTTCCGCGCCACCTACCCGTTCAGCCCGGCCTTCCTTGCCGCGATGATCGACATCTCCGGGGCGCTACAGCGGGAGCGGAGCGCGCTCAAGCTCACCCAGCAACTCCTCGTCGACCATCGGGACACGCTGGAGGTCGGGCAGCTCATGCCGCTCGGCGCGATCTACGACGTGCTGGCCGCCGGCGGCGACAAGCCGTTCAGCGACAAGCTGCGTGAGGAGTTCGACCAGGCCAAGCGGTTCTACGTCGAGCGGCTCCGGCCGCACCTGTTGCAGAAGCACAACCTGGCCGAGGACGCCGAGCCGACCCGGCTCTTCCGCGCCGACGACCTGGTGGTCAAGACGCTGCTGCTGGCCGCGCTGGTGCCGCACGTGCCCGCGCTGCGCAACCTCACCGCGAGTCGCCTGGCGGCGCTCAACCACGGCTCCGTCATCTCCATGATTCCCAACGGGGAACGCAACCAGGTCGCCAAGACTCTGCGCGAGCTGGCCTCGGTCTTCGGCGAGATCCGGGTCTCCGGGGCCGACGACCCCGTGGTGGAGATGGCGCTGATCGGCATTGACACCCAGGGGATCATCGGTCAGGCCCGGCACGTGGACGATTCGGCGAGCAAGCGGCGGCTGCTCCAGGACATGCTCTGGGCGGAGCTGAAGGTCAGCGGAAGCGGCCAGTTCGAGTCCCGTAGGGAGGTCACCTGGCGGGGCACCCGCCGTACGGTCGAGGTGGTGTTCGCGAACGTCCGCGACCCCGAGCGGCTGGACAGTCGCCAGTTCGAGGCGAGCGAGCCGGGCGCACTGCGAATCATCGTCGACTACCCGTTTGACGAGGGGAACTTCGGCCCGGCCGACGACCGCAACCGCCTGCTGCGGATCCGTGCCGAGCAGCCCAGCCCGGACACCGCGGGCTGGCTGCCGCACTTCCTCTCCACCGAGCGGCTGAGCGACCTGGGCGACCTCGTCGTCATCAACCACGTCTTGGAGGACGACAACCTCAAGGAGTATGCGAGCCACCTCACCGAGGAGGACCGCCACCACGCCCGCAACCAGCTCAAGAGCCGCCAGAGCGCGCTCGAAACCAAGCTGAGCGGGGTGCTCAAGGAGGTGTACGGGGTGGCCGACCCCGACCAGGCCAACCTCGGCCGGGAATCCGAGCAGCATGTCATCCCCCTGGTCGACGGGCTGGAGGTCCGGCTGGCCGCCGCGATGGGACTGTCCGGGGCGCTGGACGCGATCTGCGGCAAGCTGCTCGACCACCGCTACACCAAGCACCCCAACCTCAATCCGGACGGCAAGCACCCTGTCTACCGGGCCAAGGACCTGGAGCTCGTACTGCGCACGATCGAGCAGGCGACGCAGAGCGAGGCCAAGCGCGCCGAGGTGCTCAAAACCGACGTGCCGACGCTGTTCCGGATCGGCCACCAGCTGGAGCTGGGCACCATGCACGAGGCTCACTTCGTGCTCCGCGAGGAATGGCCGCTGCGCATCGAGCGGGCTGCGAGCGGGCAGGACAGAAGCGGCGATCTCGCCGTGTCCGACATCAAGAAGTGGATACTCGACGAGCAGCCCGGCCTGCCCGGCGACATCGTCAACCTGATCGTGTTCGCCTACGCGATCCAGCGGGACCGGGCCTGGATCCGGGCCGGGCAGATCGTCGGGGCACCGGACCTGAAGAGCCTTCCGGGCGACATGGCGCTCCGCGCGCAGCTGCTGCCGGACGCCGGGGAGTTCGCAGTCGCCTCCGACCGGGCCCACCAGTTATTCCAACTGGCCAGGCAGCCCATTCTGAGCGCGCGTGCCGTCCGCACCCTCGCCGTCGCGGTGCGGAAGCGGGCCAGCGAGTTGCTGCCCGACGCCGAGACCCTGCTCAAGGAGCTGGAGCGGCACGAGACCCTGCTGGAGCTGACCGGCTCCAAGCGGCTCGACACGGCCCGCACCGCCGCTGCCCTGGTCGAGACGCTCGCCGGGATCGGCGACGACACCGCGCTCCTGCGGAAGCTGGCCGCCTTCTCGCTGGACCGCCCACCGGGGGTGTACGTCGCGAGCCTGGAGCAGGCCAAGACGGTGGTCTCGGCGTTCGGCGCGGTGACCTGGCAGATCATGGCATCTCTGGCGGCCCGCGAAGACGAGCCCGCCAAGATCGTACTGATCCGGCTGCGGGAGGTCGCCACTCGGGACGAGCATGACGTCTCGCTGGTTTCCGCCCTCAAGATCGCGAACAAGGCCGCAGTCGATCTGGTGGTCACCCCTCAGCCACCTCAACCTCCGGTCGTCTCGCCGCCCGTCGTTACGCCACCTGCCATCACCGTTCCGGTCTCTCCCGACCCGGCGCATGTCGTTCCCTCTCCCGGCGGAAAAACCGATGGCGTGACCGTTCCCGTCGCCGCCCCCGGCACGGTCCGCCACACGGTTCACGCCACCAACGAACTGGAGACCATCATCGGCGAACTGCGTGGTCTGGCCAGGAGACATCCGGAGGCGCGGATCGAGATCACCTGGCGAGTGGTGGAATAGTCGATGAGCTCACCAACCCTGACCGGGCAGCCGCCGCACGCCAGCAAAGCCGTGATCGAGGCTGCGGTGCGCCGTGCCGTCACCCGAGGCGCCCCGGAAAGAATCATCGCGCTGCGCGCCGCCCCCGAGTGGCGCGGCCTGTCCTCGCTGCCGATCGACGGACATCATGTCGAGGTCCGCGCCTGCGGGACCGTACTGGCCGTGCTGGACGCGGTCAGCTCCCACCGCGACGGTTATCTGGTGCTGCTGACACCGTGCGAGGATCTCGGCGACAGCCTGCTCGCCCGGGTGGTCGAGCACGAGTTGCGGCCGGTCAACCGGTTCGACCTGGTCCGGGAGTCGTTCGGGGCACGTCTCGCCGACCCTCGGCTCTCCTCCCGAGGCTGGACGTGGCTGGCGGAGGCATTGATCGAAGCCCAACCTCCGGCGGGCTGGCCCAAGTTGGGCGGCGGAGTGCTCACTCTGGAGACCGCGCTCGGCACGCTCGCCACCGCTCGCTTCGAGGGCGAGGTGGACGCGGTCACCCTGCTCTCCTGGAGCCGGGACGCCGCCGCTGTGGCGCGTTTCCACGCACTGGCCGACGCGGAGCGTACCGGCCTGCGGGAGTGGTTGGAGAGCGAGATCGGCCCGGTCGCCTCCGTTGTGTTCCGGCTCGCGGCGAACGGCCACGCGACGGACACGGTGCCGCTCGGCCTGGTGACCTCGGTGCTCTTCGGTGACACCACCGCTCGCAAGCAGGTGGCCGTCCAAGCCAAGGTCCGTGTCGAGGAACGCTTCTTCGGCGGCTCCCCGATCTCTCCGCAGACTGTACGGCGCTTCTCCGAGACCGCGGAGTCGCTTTGGACCCGCTGGCTGGCCGACCCCATCACCCTGCGGCAGGCCGAGATGGTCGTCGCACGAGCCGAGCAGATCTTCGTCGAGCTGCAGGCCGAGTCGCTGGCCAACCTGAGCGACGCACTCACGCTCGGCTTTTACGCCCGATTGAATGCGCTGGCCGAACACCTCGTCAGGGTCACCGCCTCCGGTGATCTGGACGGGCTGGAGAGCACTCTGGACAAGGTGCTCAAACATCGCCTCGCCATGCGCCACCGGGAGGAGGTGCGCTCCGCGGAGATGGCGGTACGACTGGCGCGCTGGCTGAGCTCCTCCATGGAGACACCCCAGACCGTCGACGCGCTCGCCGTACGGCAGGTACGCGAGTGGGGCTGGGTGGACCGGGCCATCGCCGCGGTCTGGCAGGCCGACACGGCGAAGGTCCCAGGAGCCAAGGTCGCCTACGGAGCGCTCTACGAGGCCTCGCGAGCTCGCCGTACGACGCTGGACGAGACGTTCGCTCACCGCCTGGCTGCCTGGACCGAGCACGGCTCCGACACCACCGAACTGGTGCTCGCCGAGAACCTGCTGGAGCGAGTGGCCCGGCCGCTGGGCACTCCGGTGGTGATCGTGCTGGACGGGATGAGCGCGGCGGTCGCCTGTGAACTCGCCGACGACATTCTCACCGAGTGGGGATGGGCCGAGATCGGCCGCCGGGCCGACGGTCGCGAGCCCGCGCTCGCGGTGGTGCCGTCGATGACCCGCTTCTCCCGGACCAGCCTGCTCTGCGGGCGGCTCCACGAGGGCACCCAGAAGGACGAGGTACCCGGCTTCCGCGCCCTGTGGTCGGGCCGCAGGAGCACACTGTTCCACAAGGGCAACCTGAGTGGCGACGCGGGTGCGAAGCTGGACGGCGAGGTCCTGGCGGCGATCGCCGAACCCACCGTCGTGGTCGGGATCGTGCTCAACGCCGTAGACGACTCCCTCGACAAGGGGCCGACCGACGGACGTGACTCCTGGACTCTCGATGGTGTCGCCTATCTGCGCGAGGTACTGGCGGCGGCCTGGTCCGCGGGCCGTACCGTGGTACTGACCTCGGACCATGGGCATGTCCTGCACCGTGACGCCCCGATGGCGACGGAGCGGTCGGCCTCGGCCCGCTATCGGAGCGGAACACCGGGGGCGGGCGAGGTGTTGCTGCGCGGTCCGCGCGTGCTGAGCGGAGACGGAGAAGTGGTCGCGCCATGGGACGAGTCGATCCGCTACACCGCCAAACATTCTGGCTACCACGGCGGAGCCTCGCTGGCCGAGATGGTGATCCCGATTCTGGTGTTCACCCCCTCCGAGCGGCACCGCCCGTCAGGCTGGCAGGCGTTCGATCCCAGCCAGCACTCCCCCGCCTGGTGGAACCCGCCGGTCATGGCGGCTCCTGTACGAGCCACGAGCAAAAAAGAGCAGACAGATGTCCTGTTCTCCGTCGCCGAGGCGACAGGCGACTCTCTTGGCGCCCGGGTCGTCTTGTCGGAGACCTTCGAGGCTCAGCGGGTCTTCGTGCGCAACGCCCCGGCCTCCGGTGAGATCGCCATGCTGATCGACGGTCTCGCAGCGGTGGGTGGGAAGCTCCCGGTGAACGCGGCCGCCGCACTCGTCGGTCAGGTTCCGGCACGGATGCGCGGCTATGTGAGCCAGGTCTCCCGGCTGCTCAACCTGGAGGGCTACGGTGTGCTGACGCCGGCCGACGGCGACCGTACCATCGTGCTGGATGTCGGTCTGCTCAAGCTGCAGTTCTTGGGAGAGGTCTGATAGTGACAGTTCCCGCGGTGAGTGCCGCCCGGCGCCGCGAGGTGATCTCCGCCCTGCGACGGGGGACGGTACCAGCCACGGGGCTGGACCTCTTCGCCGTCGGGCTGGAACGCTTCGAGAACGCGCTGGACGAGGAGCTGTCCGCCGTCACTACGGGCGGCGCGGTGTTCAAGGCGGTCCGCGGTGAGTACGGCTCCGGCAAGACGTTCTTCGCGCGCTGGCTCGCCGAACGGGCCAAACGGCGCGGTATGGCGGTCAGCGAGATCCAGATCTCCGAGACCGAGACGCCCCTGCACCGGTTGGAAACGGTCTATCGCCGGCTGACCGAACGGCTGGCCACCGCGTCGCACCCGCCGTCGGCGCTGCGTGAGGTGATCGACGCCTGGTTCTTCACCCTGGAGGAGGACGTGCTCGCCGCCGGAGCAGGAGATCTCGACGCCGGGGTCGCGGAGCTGATGGAACAGCGCCTGGCCGCCGTGGCGAAAAGCACCCCGGCCTTCGCGGCGGCACTGCGCGGCTACCGCGGTGCCCGGCTCGCAGAAGACAACGCGACCGCGGAGGCGCTGCTAGCTTGGCTCGGTGGTCAGCCCAATGTGGCCGCTGCCGCTCGCCGGGCCGCCGGGGTCCGGGGAAATCTGGATCACTTCGGAGCGCTGGGGTTTTTACAGGGTCTGCTGACCGTGCTGCGCGACTGCGGCCACCCGGGCCTGCTCGTCGTGCTGGACGAGACCGAGACCTTGCAGCGGGTCCGGTCCGATGTGCGGGAGAAAGCGCTCAACGCGCTGCGGCAGCTCATCGACGAGGTCGACGCAGGCCGTTTCCCCGGCCTCTACCTGCTGATCACCGGCACTCCGACGTTCTTCGACGGACAGCAGGGTGTTCAACGACTGACGCCGCTGGCCCAGCGGCTGGCGACCGACTTCACCGCCGATCCCCGGTTCGACTCGCCGCGTTCCGTGCAGCTCCGGCTCGCCGGATTCGATCTCCCCAAGCTCGTCCAGCTCGGCTCCGCCGTACGGGATCTGTACGCGGCGGGCTCGGCGCATCCGTCGCGGGTGATGAACCGTGTCGATGACCCGTACGTGGAGACTCTGGCCCGCGCCGTCACCGGGAACCTGGGTGGGCAGGTCGGGGTGGCACCCCGGATCTTCCTGCGGAAACTGGTCGACGGGGTGCTGGACCGAGTCGAGGAGTTCGACGATTTCGATCCGCGTCGCGACTACACGCTGACCGTGTCCTCCGCCGAGCTGACGTTCGTGGAGCGGGAGGCCGCGGCGCCCTCGCTGCGTGCGGCGAGCGTGGACGACGTGGAGCTCGACCTGCCGTGAGGCTCCACCCGACGCTGCACCATCACATCGTCAATGCCCTGGGATGGCCGGAGCTGCGTCCACTCCAGGCCGCCGCCGTGGGACCGGTGCTGGATGGGGAAGACGCGCTGCTACTGGCCCCCACCGCGGGCGGCAAGACCGAGGCGGCCGTCTTCCCGCTGCTCTCGCTAATGGAGGCGGACGGCTGGAGCGGCCTGTCGGTCATCTACGTGTGCCCGCTGAAGGCGCTGCTCAACAACCTGCTCCCCCGGCTGGAGACCTACGGCGGCTGGCTGGGCCGCCGGGTGGCGCTCTGGCACGGAGACGTGACCGCCGCACGACGGCAGGCGATCCTGCGCAACCCACCGGACATCCTGCTCACCACACCGGAGTCGCTGGAATCGATGATGGTGAGCACCAAGGTGGACCACCGCATGTGGTTCGGCGACCTACGGGCAATCGTCGTGGACGAGGTGCACGCCTTCGCCGGGGACGACCGGGGCTGGCATCTGCTGTGCGTGCTGGAACGACTGACCCATCTATGCGGGCGACCGATCCAGCGGCTCGGGCTGTCGGCGACCGTCGGTAACCCCCCGGAGTTGCTCGCCTGGCTGCAGGGCTCGTCGAAACGGCCCGCGCGGGTCATCGCTCCGGAGGCCGGTCCTGCTCCAGCGCCGGACGTGGGGCTCGACTACGTGGGATCGGTGCCGAACGCCGCGCGGGTGATCGCAGCACTACACCGAGGCGAGAAACGGCTGGTCTTCTGCGACTCCAGGAGTCTGGTCGAGCAGCTCGGTGCCTCCCTCCGGGAGCTGGGCGTGACCGTGTTCCTCTCACACGCCTCCCTGTCGATGGACGAGCGGCGACGGGCGGAACAGGCATTCACGGAGGCGCGGGACTGCGTGATCGTGTCCACCTCCACCCTGGAGCTGGGCATAGACGTCGGCGACCTCGACCGAGTCATCCAGGTCAACGCCCCCTCCTCGGTAGCCTCGTTCCTCCAGCGACTGGGCCGTACCGGACGCAGATCCGGTACTCGGCGCAACTGCCTGTTTCTGGCGCTGACCCACGACGACCTGCTCACCTGTGCCGGGCTGCTGCTCTTGTGGAGTCGTGGCTATGTGGAGCCGATCGTGGCACCTCCGTCGCCCCAGCACATCGTCGCCCAGCAGATCCTGGCCCTCGCGCTGCAGGAACATCGGATCGGCTCGCGCCTCTGGCAGGAATGGTGGAACGGGCTCGGCCTGTTCGGCCCGTCGGCGCTGCCGGTGGCCGAACATCTGGTCGCCGAGGGTTTCCTAGAGTCCGACGGCCCGCTTTGGTTCATCGGCCCCGAGGCGGAGAAGCACTTCGGCCGTCGGCACTTCATGGGTCTTACCGCCGTCTTCACTGCTGCGCCCGAATTCGCCGTGTTGCACGGCCGTCAGGAACTCGGGAAGACCGATCCCTCCCTGCTGACCGCTTCGGTGGACGGGCCACGGCTGATCCTGCTGGGCGGGCGCACCTGGCGGGTTACCTGGGTGGACTGGAAACGGCGGCGCTGCTTCGTCGAACCGTACGACGGTGGGGGCGGCCGGGCTCGGTGGGTGTCCTCCGGGATCGGCGGTGTCTCGTTCGCGGTGGCCAGGGCGATGCGGGACGTTCTCCTGGGTGAGGATCCCCCGGTGTCACTGAGCCAACGGGCGGTCGGCGGGCTGGCAGCGGTCCGCAAGGACAACCTCGAGATCGTTCATCCCGGCGGCACGGTCATCGTCCGTGCCCCCTCCGGCGACCTGCGCTGGTGGACCTGGGCCGGGTATCGCGGCAACACCACCCTGAAGGCGACCCTGGGATCACTAGCCGACGAGTCACAGCGAGTCGATGATCTCTACCTGCGGCTCCGGGGCGACCTGACCGCCGCGGAGTGGCGCTCCGCAGCTCCTGCGCTGCGGGATCGGCTTTGCCTGCCAGAGGTCGACGACAAGGCGGTGGACGGCCTAAAGTTCAGCGCCGCGCTCCCCCGCCGACTCGCCGTCGCGACCCTCTCCACCCGCCTCGCCGCCCTCGACACGGCGGCAACCGTACTCGACGAGCCACAACGTTTCACGATCCTGTAATACCTCCCAAGTGAACGCTTGCTGCGACGCAGACCACCGCCCCGAAATAGACATATGAACTAAAAGCGACAAACCCGCTGTCCAGGTAGTTTGGGTGTGGCATTGGCGCCACATGACTCCCATGAAATAAAGGAGGATTAAGAGGATCACACAGACAAGTTCGTGAACCGTGGCTAGAGTTTTTGGACCAACACCGATGCTACGCCAGGGAGAGCCGTGCCCTTCGAGAATCCCAGTTACAACCTCGGCGACCTGCTGGATATGGTAGCCACCGGCGAGGTGCAACTCCCCGACTTTCAACGGCTCTGGAAGTGGGACGACGAACGAATCAGATCCCTTCTGACAACCGTGACCATGGGGTATCCACTGGGCGTGATGATGACCCTGGAGACAGGGGGGTCAGGTGCTCGGTTCAAGCCACGCCCGCTCACCGGAGCGGCCCTGGACAGCGACGTGGAGCCCGAGCAACTACTGATGGACGGCCAACAGCGGATGACCTCGCTGTACCAGGCACTCAAGTCGGCCAATCCTGTGGAGACCGTAGACGCGCGCAAGAAGAAGGTGCAGCGCTGGTACTACATCAACATAGAAACTGCGATCTCTCCGAACGGAGATCACGAAGAGGCAATTCTCTCTGTGCCAGCTGATCGGATCATCCGTCAAGACTTCGGTCGTGAGGTGATGCTCGACCTCAGCACCGAGGAACAGGAGTGCACGAGGGGATATTTTCCGCTCAGGCTCGTCTTCGACATCAGTGCCACCGGGAGATGGATGTGGAAGTACGCCACCGACGATGTACGAAGGGAGCAGTGGACGGAATTCCACAAGGGCGTCCTGGAGAACATCACAAAGTATCAGGTTCCGGTGATCAGGCTGACCAAGAGCACGCCGAAAGAAGCGGTCTGCACCGTCTTCGAGAAGGTCAATACCGGCGGCGTTCCGCTCAATGTGTTCGAGCTCCTGACCGCGACCTACGCGGGAGATCGTAAGTACTTCCAGGCCAACGGATACGACTTCCAACTCGTGGAGCACTGGGAGAAGGTCCTGAAGGAACTCTCAGAACACCGTGTCTTCAATGGACAGACCCAAAGCGAACAGCTCGCCAGCAGTGATTTTCTGCAGACCATCTCACTGCTGTCCACCTACCATCGACGCCGCCCACATTCGGGTAGTGATCCGTTCGTCACGCCGGTGGCGAGCTGCAAACGCAAGGACATCCTGGATCTCCCGTTGGAGGACTACCTCCAATGGGCTCCGAAGGTGATCGAGGCGTTCCACTGGACCGCCCGGTTCCTCACGACTCAGGGAATATTCAGCTATCGAGATCTTCCATATCGCACGCAGGTTGTCCCCCTCGTCGCGATCCGAACCATGCTGGGGACAATCACTGATGAGCACGGCGCCCTGGAGAAGATCACTCGCTGGTATTGGTGCGGAGTTCTGGGCGAGCAGTACAGCGGAGCCCTGGAAAGCCGGTTCCCACGTGACATGGAACAGGTAGTCGCATGGGTACGCGGCGGGAAGGAGCCGGAGTCGGTTACCGCGGCGACCTTCCGCGCCGCCCGGTTGGACACCTTGTTCAGCCGTAACAGTGCCGCCTACAAGGGCGTATACGCCCTTGTCCTGCGACAGGGCTGCTACGACTGGACATACAGCAAGGACGTCATCGACACGACCATCTTCGAAGAGCATCAGATCGACCTCGTGCGGATCTTTCCCGCTGCCTGGTGCGACAAGAACGGCGTCCCCGCAGAGCAGAAGAACGGCATCGTGAACAAGACGCCGCTAACCCAGCACACTTCCCGGATCATCGGCACTCGTTCACCGTCGGTCTACATGCGGGCGCTGGAGAGAGAGACGGGCATGCCCGGCAATTGGTTGGATGACGCGGTCGGCACTCATCTGATCGATGCCGCTGATCTTCGGGTCGCCGATTTCAGAAAGTTCTACACCAACCGGCATCGAGAATTGGTCGCACTGATCGAGGGTGCCATGGGCCGACTGACCATTCCAGCGGAAACAGCCCCTGAGAACGCTTCCGACTACCAGGAGGCGGAGTGAACGACAAGCTCAAGCAGTTTCTGGATGAGGCAGCCGTCTCGCCGGTCGAGCTGACCGTCCGGGACCTGCTTGCCAAGTGGGATGTGAAGATCCGTAATTTCAACACAGTTCCCCGGATTACTGCGGATCTCACCAATGCCAACCTGACATGTGACCCATCTTTTGATGACGTTGACCTGAATACAACGGTATGCGTCTCCTCCAAGGAAGCAATCGCCGACCAAGACGAAACGGACGACAAGTCCGCGCTCTCCTTCCCCTATGCGGCTCTCTTCGTCAGCGATATTCCCTCAGCGAGCCGCGAGGTGACTTCGATCCCACCGGATGCGACGCTGGCTCAGGCACGCACCGTGATGATGGATCATGGCTACTCGCAGATTCCTGTTATCACCAATAGTGGAGTTCTCGTCGGCGCTGTGAGTTGGGAGCGGATAGGACACATCCAGGCCGGCGCCCCGAGCGCCGAACTCTCGGATGTCATCGACCCTCACCCCAGCACCATCAAGATCAACGACGATCTCCTCAAAAAGATCCCGTCGATCTATGAAGCAGGATTCGCACTTGTGCGCAACCAAGATGACGATATCTGCGGGATCGTAACCACCGCCGACCTCACCGAACAGTTCTTACTGCTCGCCGAACCGTTCTTCCTCATCGGAGAGATTGAGAGGCGGCTACGACGCTGCATCGACAAAACCTTCTCAGCCGATGATCTGCAAGTCGTGGGCAAAAAGATCACCTCAGCCAATGGCATGACTTTCGGACAGTACGTAAGGTTTCTTCGTACCGAAGGTATCTGGCCTCGACTTAGCTGGCAGATCGACTGTGCACTCTTCACCAACCGACTCGACCATATTCGCCAGGTCCGGAATGAGATCATGCACTTTCGCCCTGACCCATTGACTCCGAATCAGCGTGAACGCCTGCTTCTTTTCGCTTCCTGGATGCGTAGCCTAGACCCTCAGCCTTGACCATCCATTCAGGTTACATGAGTAGCAGAGTCATCCATAGGAGTGGCATTTTTTACGGTCGTCGCTATTTAAATGCAAAGGTAAATAAAAATCGTTCCAGCTGAATCGACAGTCGATTTATCTCATCTGCATACTTTATGACATTTATGATAGATTTGTCATGATTTGCTGCCAGCGCCCCCAGGGAACGCGCCGCCGATATTTTCATTCGGAAGATTTCGACAGAGTCTATGTTCTGATCTGACGACGAAAGTATCGCGAAACATTATGTACAGGTGTTGATCACTTTTTGCTTTGGCTGCGGTGCATGGGCTTGGTTTCCTATCCGGCCAGCCCCTCGAAGAAGCGGACAGATTATCCAGCACCCTCTAAGACTTGGCCAGTCTTACCTTCGGTGTATCCGGCCTAGTTTTTGAACTTCTTGCGATCCGCGATTTCTCGCCGACCACCCTTGAACCATATGGACATCCTTCTACGCCCAAACTAGATTCAGCACGGGGGGTGTTCTTCGCCGACGAGGCGTCGGTACACACCGACTACCACGTGGGTGAGCGGTCAGGGCTCGGTCCGGCGTGGCGTTCGAAGTACGGTTCTGCCGACGACCCGCGTAGGGCCCATCGCGTCGAAACTGACCAAAATAACCAATTTGGTCAGTTCGTTCAGTACGGTGACAGGCAAGCACGCCGAAGGAGTCCTCACGACGAACACCCCCGCCGACCGGCGCGCCCTGGTGGTCGGGCTCGGCATCGCCGGCATCGCCACCGCGCTGCGACTGCGCCAGGTCGGCTGGGAACCGGTGGTGGAGCGGGCGCCCACCCGCCGCTCGGGCGGGTACTTCATCATGCTGTTCGGTGCCAGCGTCGCCTCCGCCCGGCGGCTGGGCGTACTGGACCAGATCGATACCCGAGGCGGGCCGTGGATAGCCATGTACGACGTCGACCGGGCGGGGCGCCGCCGTCCCGGGCTGGACCCGGCCACGCTGGGGGAGGGCCCCGCCGGCTGCTGCGCGGCGCCGTGGAGCGGGGACTGTTCTCGGCGCTGCCAGCGGACGTGGAGATCCGCTACTCCACTGTGCCCGTCCGCATCGTCCAGAACGGGTCCGGGGTGGAGGTGTCGCTGCACGACACCGCGGCCGACGCCGTCGTCACCGAGCGTTTCGACCTGGTGGTGGGCGCCGATGGGATGCGCTCCACGGTGCGCGGGCTGGTCTTCGGCTCCGAGGACTACCTGCGTCCGCTGAACCATATGGTGGGCGCGGCCCTCCTGGACGGGCCGGTCGACGGCTTCGGCCTGTCCGACGGGGTGGTCCTAGCCGAGCCCGGCCGCTCGGCGTGGGCCTTCCCCTTCGCCGATCACGCCCCGAGCCTGCTGTTCTCCTACCGCACCGGCGACGTCGACGCCGAGTTCGCCCGCCCGCCGATCGAGTCCATCCGCGCCGCGTTCGGGCCTGAGCCCACCGGCCCCCTACTGGAGGGCCTGCTCACCTGCTACGAGCAGGCCTCCGACACCCTGTTCGACTCGGTGAAGCAGGTCAGGATGCCGACCTGGCACCGCGGCCGGGTCGTCCTGCTCGGGGACGCGGCCTGGTGCGTGACCCTGTACACGGGCATGGGCGCCTCCAGCGGCATGGCCGGCGCCGAGCTGCTGGGCACCATGCTGCGACGCCACCCGGGCGATCTGCCGGGCGCGCTGCCGGCCTGGGAGGCGCGGATGAGGCCCTTCGTCCGCGCCCAGCAGGATGGCGCCCTGGTCGGGCGCCGGATGTTCACCCCGCAGGATCGCAAAGAGCTCCTCCAGCGTGCCGGGATGATGCGCCTGATGCGCGCGCCGGGTGTCGGAAAGGCCGTGAGCAGGATAATGCTCAACAACAAGAACATGCGGGTCAAGAACGTCTACGTCGCCGCCCCCTGACCAGATCCGAACCGCTGACAAGGAGGACAGTTCCGGTGGGCCCATTGGTCGAACTCCACTCGCGCAAAGCCGCCCGCATCCTGGACAGCGCGCGCGAGCTGGTGCGCGACCACGGCGCGGGCAAGGTCACCGTGTCCGAGATCAGCCAGGCGGCCGGCGTCGGCAAAGGCACCGTCTACCTGTACTGACCCAGCAAGGAAGACCTGATCCGCGGCCTGTTCGCCCGCGACCTGCTGACCCTGCTAGAGGAGGTCATCGGCCACATCGGCGCCGACCCCGCCACCGTCCGGCCCCGCCGCCTGGCTCCGCTGCTGGTGCGCACCGCGAGTACGCTCCCGCTGGCACGCCGCCTGCAGAGCGGCGACGCGGAGTTGCACCGGCTGCTCGGCTAGGAACCCGGCGACCGTGAGCTGTACGACCGCACCCGGCCGGCCGCCATGTGCGAGGCGGTCCTGCCGATCCTGCGCCGCCACGACCTGATCCGTCACGACCGCCCCCTGCCCGCCCAGGCCTACACCCTGCACGCTGCGCTGGTCGGGTTCCTCAACACCGTCTCCGAGCTGGCCACCGCCCCGTCCGGTGTCGACGCCCCCGACGAGGTACTGGCCGACACCGTGGCCGTCCTGCTGGAGCCCCCCGCCGCCCCAGCCAGGCAGCCGTCACCGCGGCCGCCGAACAGACTCTCGCGATCTTCCGCGAGCTCCGGGACGCGGTGCTGGACCTCATCGAGGGCAGCCAGGCCACCGGCCACTGAGACATCCGGCTCCGGGCCCTGCCAAGGAGGACGGTCCCGCCCGAACACGACGGCACTTCTCAGCACCTCTCGCGAGACCTCCTCGGAACACCGCGAGAGCACGGCGCCGCCTCCGGCCGGCCGAAGAGGGCCGGAGGCGGTGCCGTGCCGGGGGGCGGGCTACTGGACGGCCCCGAGCCGGTACCGGCCGCCGCCACCGCAGCAGAACTCGTAGTCCCAGGTCGCGTCCTGGTTGATGGTGACGCCGCCGATGAGGTCGTTGGGATCGATGTCGTCGTACTCCATGAGGCGGAGCTGGGCGCCGACGGGGACGCACTTGTCGACCTCGACCCGCTGGCCCGCGCCCATCGACACGTAGGCCGCGGTCACCGGCCAGATCTTCGTGCCACCGCTCGTGATGAACACCTCGTCGCGGCCGTTCTCGGTGACCGCGAGGGCCCGGAGGCCATCGAGGAACACGCCGGCGCCACAGGTGAGCGCGGCCTTCTCCCGGGCCGGGCCCGCGTCGGCGACCGCCGCCGGGGTTCCGGCCAACGCGAGGCATCCGGCCATCATGGCCGCGGCCGCGAGCTTCGACGGTTTCCGCCAGGTGCGCATGCCGGTTCCCGTCCGTCGCCCGCGGGAGTTCTCTTCGACTCGCATTCGTGTGCACTCTCCGTTTCGGCTGGTGGTGACGTGTGTTCGCGCCACGCGTGCACCCTGACCTCGGTGGCCGCGTGGCTCTTCCTGCCTCCACCAGATCTACGGCACAGCCGCCCGGGCAGACCATGATCGGGCCCGCTCCTGTCGATAAACCTGGAGTTCGTGTCCGTTTTCGACAGGGTGCGCACCCCTGGACGGGCGGCCGTCCGCGGCCGGCCTCGTCTCATGGCCGTGACGATCGAGACGGCTGCCTATCCGTGGTCCGGACCTGGCCGAGCGGTGTCGTTCGAGGTCCTTCCGGGTTTGGTGTGGAGGACTTCGCGGGCCTGTTCGGCGGCGCGGGTGATGCTTTCGCTGATGAAGTCGAGGAAGCGGGCGATGTTCTCCAGGCGGTCGGCGGCCGGGGTGCGGGGGCCGAGGACGGCGACGCCCTGGCGTGCGGTCTCGACGAGCAGGTCGTTGGATCGGGCGCTGGCGATCGTCGCCTGGTAGAAGAGTTCGTCGTCGACGACGTAGCGGTCGCGACGGCGTTCGTCGCGTTCCCGGCGGACGAGGCTCTGGCTCTCCAGGAAGGCGATCGCCTTGGAGATCGACGCCGGGCTGACCTGGAGGTGCCGGGCGAGCTGGGATGCGGTGAGACTGCCCGCGTCGGTGGTGAACAGGCAGGTCAGCACCCGGGCCGTCATCTTGGTCAGGCCTGAGGCCATGAGGACGGTGGTGAACGTCTCCTCGTACTCGGCCACGGCCTCGGCGTCGCGTCCGTGCGGCTGGGGGACCGGCTCCGGCCCTTGGGAGGAGGCGGGCCTGCGCCGGTTGGCGCGGCGTTCGGTGGCGCGGTGGGCCAGGTCGGCGCGGTAGGCGGCAGGGCCGCCGTTGCGCATCACCTCACGCGTGATCGTCGAGGTCGGACGGTCGAGTCGCCGGGCGATCTCGGCGTAGGGGAGGCTGTCGGCCAACCCCAGCGCGATCTGCCGGCGGTCCTGCTGGGTGAGTCTGCCTCCCGGCATCGCGATCTCCCTGGTGATCCTTCGTGGTGGTCCCTGGCCCCCCACCATAGCGTTCACTTCTCATTCATTGCAATGATCAGAGCATCTTCCGTTGCTTTAGTATCAGGACTGTTGCAACAGTTTATCGACGTTCACCTGCGTAAATGTATCTTCTATGCAACAAGTATGTTGCCAGATTTAGGAACGCAACGTAGCGTTTCCAATGTCAGAAACAACGAGTGAGCACGGGAGAGCACGATGCAGAAGTTCGACACCCCCGCCCCGATCTCCGCCGTCCTGGACATCCCCGCCGGACGCGTCCAGTTCATCGCCGCGGACCGCGCCGACACCACCGTCGAGGTCCTGCCCGCCGACCCCTCCAGGAGCCGCGACACCAAGACCGCCGAGCAGACCACCGTCACCTACGCCGACGGCGTCCTGCGGGTCACGACCTCGACCCTCGACAACCGACTCTTCGGCCCCTCCGGATCCCTGGAGATCACCGTCCAGCTGCCCGCCGGCTCCCGCGTCGAGGCCAGGGCCGCCGCCGCCGAGCTCCGCGGCGTCGGACGCCTCGGTGACGTCGCCTTCGAAGGCGCGTACCGCCAGATCAAGATCGACGAGGCCGCGAGCGTCCGCCTCACCGCGCTCGACGGCGACGTCGAGGTCGGCCGGCTCAACGGCCCCGCGGAGATCAGCACCGCGAAGGGCGACATCCGGATCACCGAGGCGGTGCGCGGCACGGTCGTGCTCCGCACCCAGTCCGGCGACATCTCGGTCGCCGCCGCCGCCGGCGTCTCGGCCGCCCTTGACGCCGGCACCGGCTACGGCCGCGTCAGCAACGCCCTCAAGAACAACGGCACCACCGAACTCGACATCCGTGCCACCACCTCCCACGGCGACATCACCGCCCGCAGCCTCTGAAGGAGCGGGACCGGGACCATCCGGCCGGGTCCATCGCGATCGAGATCCCGCCGGTCGTCGCCGAGGATCCGGCCGTCCGTCCCGAGGGGCCCGCGATCCGCGTACGCGCTCCTGTCCACGTCCACCGCACCCTGCGGCAGGTCGGGGCAGGTCGGGACCGGGCGCGGGGGCCCGGTGCGGGCGCCGGCCGGCGCCCAGGAGATCACCGCCGCCGAGCGTGAACGGCGGCCCGGGATGCCGGTGCGGGGAGGCCGGGTCAGGCCGCGCGCCACTCCCCGCCACTTTCATTTTGTATCAGATCCGCGCGTCTCATGAGACGTCAGAAAGTGGTTCATACTGCCCGTTGCGAACCGGCCCGACAAGCAATGGAGCAACGGAATTGGGTTACGTGCTGGGTTTCGAGGAGATCGACTCGACGAATATCGCGGACGTCGGCGGAAAGGGAGCGCAGCTGGGCGAGCTCTCGCGAATCGACGGCATCCGCGTGCCGGACGGCTTCTGCGTCACGACGGACGCCTTCCAGCGGATCGTGGCCGAGGCGCCGTCGATCGACGCCCGGCTCGACCTGCTCTCGCGCGTGAACCCGGACGACCGCGAGGCGATCCGCACCCTGAGCGCCGATGTCCGCCGCGTCGTCGAAGGCGTCGCGATTCCCGGCGATCTCGAGGCGGCGATCGGCGAATCGCTCGCCCGGCTCGGAGAGCGGGCCTCCTACGCGGTGCGTTCCAGCGCGACGGCCGAGGACCTGCCGACCGCGTCCTTCGCCGGCCAGCAGGACTCGTACCTGAACATCGTGGGCCTGCCGGCGATCCTCCACCACGTCCGAAGGTGCTGGGCCTCGCTGTTCACCGAGCGGGCGGTGACCTACCGGCGCCGTAACGGCTTCGACCACCGCAAGGTACGGATGGCCGTGGTCGTACAGCGGATGGTGTTCCCGGACGCGGCCGGGATCCTCTTCACCGCGGACCCCGTGACCTCGAACCGGAAGATCGCCACGGTGGAGGCCGGCTGGGGGCTCGGCGAGGCGCTCGTCTCCGGCCTGGTCGCCGGGGACGTCTACACGGTGCGCGACGATCAGGTCGTCACCACGGCGGTCGCCACCAAGCCGCGGTCCGTCCAGGCGTCGCCGGGAGGCGGTACCCATGACGCACCGATCGAGCCGCGACGGCAGACGCAGCCGGCTCTGACGGATGCGCAGGTCGTGCGCCTGGTGCGGCTGGGCCGGCGCGTCGAAGCGCACTTCGGCAGGCCCCAGGACATCGAATGGTGCCTGGCCGGCGATGACTTCCACATCGTCCAGAGCCGGCCGATCACCACCCTGTTCCCCCTCCCCGAGACCGATGACCGGGAGAACCATGTCTACGTCTCCGTCGGTCACCAGCAGATGATGACCGACGCGATGAAGCCGCTGGGACTCTCCGTGTGGCAGCTGACGACCCCACGGCCGATGCACGAGGCGGGCGGACGGCTGTTCGTCGACGTGGCTCCCGTCCTGGCGACGGCCGCCGGTCGCGCGAACCTCATCGGGACCCTGGGGAGGTCCGACCCGCTGATCCGGGAGGCGCTACAGACCGTCCTGGACCGCGGCGACTTCATCCGCCTGCTCGCGGACGAGGATTCCGTCGCCGCGCCCGCCGGCGACTCACCCGCACCGATCGAGACCGATCCGGCCGTTGTCACCCAGCTGATCCGGCGGAGTCAGGAGTCCGTCGCCACCCTGCGGAGCGAGATCCGGACGCTGTCCGGGCCGGCGCTGCTCGACTTCATCAAGGCCGACATCGCGGAGCTGAGGCGCATCCTGTTCGATCCGCGGAGCCACCAAGTGATCATGGCGGGGATGGAGGCGGCCTGGTGGCTCAACGACCACCTCGAGGCGTGGCTGGGCGAGAGGAACGCGGCCGACGTGCTCACGCAATCCGTCCCCCACAACGTCACCTCCGAGATGGGGCTGGCGCTCCTCGACGTCGCGGACACGATCCGGCCGCACGCGGAGGTCGTGACGTTCCTGCACCGCGTCGTGGACGAGGGCCGGGAGGGCGACGGTTTCCTGGACGAGCTGGCCGGGCTGGCCGGCGGACGGGAGGCACGTGACGCCATCCGGGGCTACCTCGACGAGTACGGCATGCGCTGCGCAGGCGAGATCGACATCACCAGAACGCGCTGGAGCGAGCATCCCGCCACGCTCGTGCCCACCATCCTCGGCAACATCAAGAACTTCGAGCCGGGCGCCGGCGAACGACACTTCGAACAAGGACGCCTGGAGTCGCAGCGGAAGGAACAGGAACTTCTGACGCGGCTGCGCGCCCTGCCCGACGGGGAGCGGAAGGCCGAGGAGACCAAGCGGATGATCGACCGCGTCCGCGCCTTCGCCGGATACCGGGAGTACCCCAAGTACGGCATGGTCAGCCGCTACTTCGCCTACAAGCAGGCGTTGCTGCGGGAGGCCGATCGCCTCGTCCGCTCCGGCACCCTGCGCGAGAAGGAGGACATCTTCTTCCTCCGGTTCGCGGAGTTGCGGGAAGTCGTGCGCACCGGCGACGTGGACGCCGGGCTCATCCTGGAAAGGCGGGAGGCGTTCCGGTCGTACGAGGCGCTCACACCGCCCCGGGTCCTCACCTCGGACGGCGAGGCCATCAACGGCCGGTACCGGCGTGACGACGCCCCGCCCGGCGCGCTGGCCGGCCTCCCGGTCTCGGCCGGGACCGTCGAGGGCCGTGCCCGCGTCGTCACGGACATGGCGCGGGCCGACCTCGAGGCGGGCGACATCCTGGTCACCACCTACACCGACCCCAGCTGGACCCCCCTGTTCGTCACCGTCGCCGGACTGGTGACGGAGGTGGGCGGCCTCATGACGCACGGGGCGGTGATCGCGCGGGAGTACGGCCTGCCGGCCGTCGTGGGTGTGGATCAGGCCACCCGGCTGATCCGGGACGGGCAGCGGATCCGCGTTCACGGGACCGACGGGTACGTCCAGATCCTCGGCTGAACCGTCGACTCGGACCCGGGACCCCGGCACCCGAGGTGGGCGGTGGTGCGGACCCGAGCAGAGGGCCGTGCCGGCGGGTGCCCGTCATGTCGCAGGAAGAGCGTGCGTGGTGGGACAGGCTTGGATCGCGTGGATGACGAAACCCGCGAAGCGCCTGGAGGCCGCGGCCTGGGCCGCGGCCGTGGTCGCGTGGATCCCCTTGTTCGCCATGAGCAGGAGAATCAGATCGTCGGGGACGGAGAAGTCGGGGCGCAGCCGTCCGGCCTCCTTGGCGCGGCGGGCCAGTCCTGCTACGGCCCTGAGGGTGTGATCGCGGCCTTCGGTGACGTCCGTGGCGCCGGGAAAGGCCGACAGGAACGCTTCGGTGAAGCCCCGGTCCTGGGCGTGCAGTGCGCAGATCCTCTCGATGACCAGGCACAGACCGTGCCAGGGGTCGGGATCGGCGCACCCCTCGTCGACGATGGCGCGGCACGCGCGCATCTGGTCCGCGAAGGCTTCGGTGACCAGCAGTTGCTTCGTGGGGAAGCGGCGGTAAAGGGTGGCGGGTCCGACCCCGGCGCGCCGTGCGATCTCCCGCATCGGGACGTTCAGCCCCTGGGCGGTGAGGTGGCGGGCACCGTGACCGCGGTCGGCGACGGCGTCGACACCTCATGGGTGGGCCGTCGGGTGTGGGGCTTCACCGGCACCGGCGGAGGATACGCCGAACAGGCCGTCGTGCCGGTCCAGGAGATCGTTCCCCTCTCCGCCGACCTGTCCGCCGTCGACGCGGTGGCCCTCGGCGGTTCCGGAGTGGTCGCCCACTTCGGGCTCTCCCACGCCCGCTTCGCTCCCGGAGAGACCGTCCTGGTGCGAGGCGCGGCCGGCAGCATCGGGATCACGACGGTGCAGCTCGCGGCCCGCGGCGGCGCCGCCGCGGTGGCGGTCACGACCTCCTCGGCCGCGCGCGGCCGGCGGCTGCGCGAGCTCGGCGCGACCCACGTGCTCGAGCGCTCGGGCGAAGGCGGCCAGGACGCTCCGGCCGGCTACGACGTCATCATCGACGTGGCGGCGGGCGCGGACATGCCCTCGTTCCTCGACCGGCTCAACCCCAACGGCCGCATGGTGGTCGTGGGCGTCGTCGCGGGCCGGCCCCCGGCGGACTTCGGCATGCGGATGATGGCGGCGTTCCAGAAGTCGCTGTCCTTCTCCACCTTCAGCGCCGATACCGTCCCCGAGACCGACCGGCGTGCCGTGCGGAGCGAGCAGTTCGCCGCCGTGAGGCGGGGAGAGCTCCAGACGGTGGTCCATGAGCTGCTGCCCCTGGACCAGGCCGTGGTGGCGCACCGGAAGATGGACGCGGGCGAGGTCTTCGGGCGGATCGTCCTGACACCGCGGTCCCGTACCTCGTAGCGCCCGGAACCGGCCGGTTCCGGAGATGACATTTGTCCTGGGGCGTTCGGGATCGATGGATCTGCTGGAGCAGCCCGTCCGTTGACAGCGTGGAGGGTATGAGACGAAAGGCGATGAGTGCCGCGCTGGCGGCGACGATGCTGGTGCCGGCGTGCGCGGGCGTGCCCGCGGGGCGGGCGCCGGAGAAGACCGGCGAGAGCGTGGTCCGGACGGACGCGGGAGCCGTACGGGGAACCGTGACGGGCGAGCACCGGATCTTCCAGGGGATTCCCTACGCGGCCCCGCCGGTGGGTGGGCTGCGGTGGAACTCGCCGGCGCCGGTGAGGCCCTGGAGCGGGACCAGGGAGGCCACCAGGCCGGGCAGCGTGTGCCCGCAGGTGGGAAGTGACTACGCGAAGGTGACCGGCTCCGACGAGGACTGCCTGTTCCTCAACGTGACGGCGCCGCGCACGCCCGGGAGGAACCGGCCGGTGATGGTGTGGATCCACGGCGACGGAGCCCTGGGCTCCGGCGACCTCAGCGATGTGCGCCGCATCGTCACCCGCGGGGACGTGGTGGTCGTCACGATCAACTACCGGCTCGGGGTGTTCGGGGGCTTCGGGTACCCGGGGCTCGAGGGGTCGGGCACGTACGGCCTGCAGGACCAGCAGGCGGCTCTGCGCTGGGTCCGCCGCAACGCCGCCGCGTTCGGCGGGGACCCGGCGAACGTGACGGTGTTCGGCGTCTCGTGGGGCGCGCTGAGCATCAGCGGGCACCTGACCTCGCCGGGCGGCGGAGGCCTGTTCGACCGGGCCGTCATGCAGAGCGGCGAGGGCATGATGGACATGCTCGCCGGCAGCATGGGTGAGGGCGTCCCCGCCTACCCGTCCTACGCCTGGCGCCCGGTGGCGGAGGTCGAGAAGATGGGAACGTACGTGGCCCCGCGGCTCGGTTGCGAGGATCTCCGCTGTCTGCGGGCCCTCCCGGTGGAGAAGATCCTCGAAGTGCCGCAGATCATGAACATGTTCCAGACATACGCCTACGGAGGCGAGACGCTGCCCGGACCGCCGTCCGCGGCGTTGCGGGCAGGTCGTTTCCACCGGGTTCCGGTGATCTCCGGGGCGACCCGCGACGAGCACCGGATCTTCGTCGGGTTGTTCCACGACGCGGCGGGCAGGCCGGTGACCGCCGAACGGTACGGCAGGCTGCTGAAAACCGCGTTCGGCAAGGACGCGGCGAGGGTGCGCGCGGAGTATCCGGTCGCCCGGTACGGCTCGCCGGGGCTGGCGTGGGCCGCCGTGATCACCGACCGCATGTGGGCCAGGGCCACCTTCGAGCAGAACGGGCTGCTCAGCGGGAAGGCGCCGACGTACGCCTACCAGTTCGCCGACCGCCGGGCCCCGATGTTCCTGCCGTTGGGGACGGACTTTCCCTGGGGCGCCTACCACGCGGGCGACATGCCGTACCTGTTCACCGAGAAGGCGGTCACGTTCACCCCGGCCCAGCGGAGGCTGTCCGACCAGATGATCGCCTACTGGACCAACTTCGCCCGGACGGGCGATCCCAACGGGAAGGGGCTGCCCCGCTGGGAGCGCTTCGACCGCGCCGCCCCGGTCCCGCACACCCAGTCCCTGGAGCCGGACGCGATCAAACCGGTCGACTACGCCGCCGACCACAATCTCGGCTTCTGGCCGGCACCGGGCGCCGGATCCGCGCCCGGCCGGTGAGCATGCCTGCGGCCGGATCCGCAACGCGCTCGAGAACACCGAGGGCGCCGCCACCCGGCTCGACGTACGCGACCACCCCTACGGCGACAAGGCCGTCCCCGAAGGGACGACGCGCCGTCCGCCCTCCTCGCGCGGGCCGCGGAAGGTGCGCCGGTAGGCGTGGGGCGTGGTCCCCAGATACCGGGCGAAATGGTGACGCAGCGTGGCAACCGACCCAAATCCGGCTCGTTCGGCGACGAGGGCGATGGGCTCGTCGGTGCTCTCGAGATGACGCTGGGCCAGCAGGACGCGCTGGCCGGTGAGCCACTGCAGCGGCGTGGTGCCGATCTCCCGGTTGAAGCGGCGGGCGAAGGTGCGCGGCGACATGTTGGCCCGGCGGGCCATCCTCTCCACGGTCAGTTCCCGGTGAAGGTTGGCCTCCAGCCAGACCAGCAGTGGCGCGAGGTGCCCGGTGCCGGGCTCCGGGTCCGGACGCCTGACGTACTGGGTCTGGCCGCCGTCGCGGTACGGGGGCGCCACCATGCGCCGGGCGATGTCGCCTGCGACGGCGTTGCCCTGTTCCTTGCGCACCAGGTGCAGGCAGGCGTCGATCCCGGCGGCGGTGCCGGCGCCGGTGATGACGGGATCCTCGTCGACGTAGAGGACGTCCGGTTCCACCCGGGCCCGCGGGTAGCGGCGGGCGAGCTCCTCCCCGTAGCGCCAGTGGGTGGTGCAGCGGCGGCCGTCCAGCAGGCCGGCCTCGCCGAGCAGGAAGGCGCCGGAGCAGATGCTGAGCACGCGGGCTCCGCGCCGTACCGCGGCCCGCAGCGCCTCGAACAGCTCCTCCGGCTGCCGTACGCCCGGGTCGGAGGCCGGGACGCCGATGAGGTCCGCCGACTCCAGCCGCTCCAGCCCGTGCGGGGTCTCGAGGTGGAAGCCGTGCCTGGTGCGCACGCTCCTCCCCGTGGCGGAGACGACCGCGAAGTCGTAGGCGGGCAGGCCGTCGTCACCGCGATCGATGCCGAAGACCTCGCAGAACACCCCGAGTTCGAAGGCGTGCCCGCCGTCGAGGGCCAGGACGGCGACGTCGCGCAGTATGGGGACCTCCTGGTGACGGTACGTGCCCGGCACGATGACTGGCAGGAATTTCACCATATTAGTCATTTCTGCCACTTTCTGGGCCGGCGGGCCGCTGGAAAGCTGGCATCGGGCCGGCCGGACCGGCGATTCCCTCACCCTCGAAAGCCAGGCGCACGATGACCACCGTTCAGCTCACCGATACCGACGAAGCCTCCACCGGGGCGGCCCAGGTCCTGCGCACGCTCGCGCTCGACGAGGAGCTCAAGTGGCGGGTGCCCGCGGACCCCGTGCTCGGTCCCCTCGCCCGGCGGGTGGCCCGGCGCTTCGTGGCCGGCGAGACCCTCGCGGACGCGCTGGAACGCGTGGCGGAGATCCTCGCGGGCGGCCACCGCGCGAACGTCGAGTACATGGGGGAGAGCTGCCGTGACCCGGAGCGGGCCCTGGCGGAGACGGCCGTGTTCGTCGACGCCGCCCGCCGGCTTCCGCCGCGGTGCTCGATCTCCCTCGACCTCTCGCACATCGGCCTGGCGATCGACGAGGAACTCGCCCTGGAGAACGCCACCCGTATCGCCCAGGCCACCGCCGGTACCGGACGGGAGATGATCATCTCGGCGGAGGGCTCCGACCGCACCGACGCGGTCCTGTCGGTGCACCGCGGGCTGTGCGAGCGATTCGACCACGTCGGGATCACCGTCCAGGCGAGACTGCACCGCACCGGCGAGGACCTGCGGGGACTCCTCGCCCTGCCGGGCAGGATCCGCCTGGTCAAGGGCGCCTTCCTGGAACCGGAGACCGTCGCCTACGCGCGCGGGGACGCCGCGCTGCCCGCCGCCTACCTGCGCCACGCCGAGGCGCTGGCCGCCTCGGGACACCTGTGCTCGTTCGCGACCCACGACTGGGACCTGATCCACCACATCGACCGTCATCTCGGCGGGACGGGCCGTGCCGACGCGCCGTGGGAGTTCGAGACCCTCCTGGGTCTCGGCCCCGACCGCCTCGCCGCGATGGCCGAACGCGGCCACCCCACCCGCGAGTACGTCGTCTTCGGCACCGAGTGGTGGCTGTACGTGTGCAACCGGCTGGCCGAGGACCCGCGACGCCTGTTCCAGGCGCTCGTCGACGCCGCCGCCCCCTAGTCAGGGCGGCACCGCTCCCTGGTCACGGCGGCGCCGGGGCCCGCGGGGCGGGGCGCGGTCAGTTGAGCGAGCGGTAGCGGCTCAGGATCGGTTCGGTCAGGTCGTGGGACCACAGCCAGCCCGCCTCCCTGGCGATCCTGACCGCCTCGACGCGCGTGCGGGCGTCGACCTTGTTGAGGATTCGCGCCAGGTAGTTGCGTACCGTGCCGCCGGACAGGCAGAGACGGTCGGCGATCTCCCCGACCGGCGCCCCCTCGGCCGCGGCCTGCAGGACCTCCAGCTCGCGCGCGGTGAGCGGGTTCCTCTTCGCGTTGAGGGCGGCGACGGCCAGTTCGGGGTCGACGACCCGCTCACCGGCGGCCACCCGGCGTACGCAGCCCGCGAGCTGGCCCGCGGGGGCGTCCTTGACGACGAAGCCGCGCGCTCCGGCGTCCAGCGCCCGGCGCAGCGCGGCCGGGGTCGCGAGCCCGGTCAGGATCACCGTCCCGCACTCGGGAAGCCTGCGGTGCACCTCCGCCGTCGCGGTGAGACCGTCGGTGCCGGGCAGGCCGATGTCGATGAGCGCGACGTCCGGCCGGTGGAGCAGGCAGGAACGGACCACCTCGTCACCGTGACCGACCTCGGCGACGACCTTGATGTCACTCTCCGTGGAGAGCAGGGCGACCATGGCTCCTCGGACGAGATGCATGTCCTCGGCGATCAGGACGCTGATCATGAATCGTCTCCCCTTTGCTACACCGCGCGCTCTCATCTGGCCCGGGGACACTACCCAAGGAAGTCGGGTGACTACCGCAAGTCCGAGTTAAACACGAAACACGGGGCATTGAGGTGCGATCACCGCAGGTGAGAGGCCCCGTGACGCGGAAAATTGAGTGCTTCCCTCGACGCGGGACCACAGAACAACCGCCCACTTACCTTCACTTTTCTACTTCTTCTACGATTTTTCGCGCGACCGCCTCCGAAGCACTTTTCTCGCTTGCCTGACGGTTATGCCGGGGTTATCAGAGAGGATGCGGCTCATCTCGACCTTTCGCAGGTGTCGCGCCTTGAGCCGCAAGAACTTGGCTTCGGGAACGGGAGGCAGGGCGTCCATGACCGCCTGATAACGCTGGGAGACGCGTTCCCGTGCGGCGGCCTCGTCCCCCGCCGCGGGCAGCGCCCGGTATTCCGCCTTGAGGACGGCGAGTTGCCGAACGGCGTCCTCGTGACCGCGCGCCCTGCCACGCCAATCGAGCACCAGGTCGATCAGGGTCAGCGTGAAAGTGAACATGGCGAACCAGCCCAGGAGGGTCGAGCGCTCGATGGTGATCACAAGGAGGGATATCTTCGCGTCGCCCGACGCGAAGGCGAACGCGGTCGCGACGACGGAAGCGGCCAGCAGCACACAGGTGGAGGCGACGGCCCTGCGACGATACTGACCTCTGAGCATGGAGTGGGAGGTGGCCATCTGATCGACCGTACTTCGCTGCCGCTCGATCTCACGCAGGGCGTGGTCCCCGGAAGTCGCCGGATCGGGGTTGCCTCTCGGACGACCGGCCTCACCCTCCGCGTACTTCACAGCGCTCCTCAATGCCGGTTCGGTCTTATGGCTTCGGAACGATCCGGCCGGTACCGGCATCGGGAGGGATGCCGACCTGACATGACTCCGTTCCTTCCAGCTACGGAAGCCGCCATCGATCAAGGCACTCACCAGGAGGGAACACTCGCGAGCGTCCTCGGAACGCCGCCTGGAACCATGGGAGCACCGAACGGCTCGAACGTCGAGTGGTCGCGATCCGGTGCCCGTGGCACGGTGAGCGGGCTGTCCGGCCCGGTCACGCACGCCCGACCGGCGTGAAACCACGAGGCCTCACAGTCGCGACGCGGCGAAGGGCCATCGGGCGGCGTTCACCAGGTCCAGCGAAAGCCCGCGGCGGCGTGTTCCAGATAGGGGACGAAACGATGGACGCAGGCGTCCCGGTCCAGCGCCGCCGGCTCCTCGACGATGACCTTCCCGTCGCGGTGGTCGTCCCAGATCGTCCACCAGAGCCGGTGCGGGCGACGTCCGGGATCGAACTGCACGACGATGTCGACGTTGTCCGCGCGGGCGTGGGCCACCCGCCGGTATTCGAGGTCCGCGTCACCGGTGCCCGGCCGGAAACTCACCTCGTACTCGAGCGAGGCGACCTGCCCCTCGCGCAACGGGCTGTTGAGAGCGATCTCCAGCACCGGGGTGCTGCCGGTGAATTCCCGCATGGCGGCGACGTACCCGCCCCGCAACACCTTCACTTCGACGGCACCGCGGAACAGGCGGTAGGGGAAGAAGTCGACGCCGTCCTCGCACGCGAGGATCGCCCTGATCGTCCGGTGTGAGCAAGGGTGGCCGTCGGAGCCGATGACGCGCCGTTCGAAGACCGACACGGTGCGATGCCGTTGCCTGATCGGCACGAACTGCGGCTGCCGGAGCGTTCCGCTCACGGCGGGCGAGGCGTTCGACGGGGCGGGGAAGCGGGTGGCGAAGAGAAGGTCGCTGTCATGACGGCTCATCTCGAAGGCACCGACGAACCAGCTCAGCGTCTCCGCGCTCAGCACCTCGCCGCGCAGTGCCCGGTTGACCCGGTCCTTCAGCTCGCGGCGGAGCGCGACCTCGGACTCCGAGCGGCGGCCGGACTCCCAGAGGTAGAGCGCCAGCACCTGCGCGACCGCCGACTGGTTGAGCCCGCCGCCTCGTGACCCGTCGCGCAGTCTGGCGAGAGACCATCTCCGCCGGTAGCGCTCCTCAAGCAGGAGGTCCGCCAGCATCCGCCCAGCGGCCCGAACCTCGCCCGCCATGTAGTGCCCCTGAAACCGTGTGAACAGTGCTCGACCCAGCGTAACCGGCGGAATGCGGCTCCAGCGGTGTTTCCTGGTGACCGACATGGTCCATCCCGGTTTCAGCAGAGACGTACTGGCATCACACCAGGGGCGTATCGCCGCCATTCGTCGGGACGCAGGTCGCGCCGGGCGCGGGCGCAGATGTGTTTCAGCGGGTCGCCCGTGAGAGCTCCGACGTCCCACAGCCGGGCCATGCCGTTTATATCACTGGTGATCGACGTGGCCAGATACCGGCCGTCGGGACTGAAGGCGGCCTTGTAGAGACCCGGGAGGAGTTCGGTCTCCTGGTCCCTGATCGGATCGCCGATCTGGCGCCCGTTCTCCACGTCCCAGAGCCGGACGGTCTTGTCGTCGCTGGTGGTGGCCAGAGTGCTGCCGTCGGGGCTGAAGGCCACGGAGTTGACATAGTTGCGGTGGCCCAGCAGCGGCGTGCCGATCTGCTTGCGCGTGGTCACGTCCCACAGCCGCACGGTGTGGTCCTGGCTCGCGCTGGCCACCGTCCGGCCGTCGGGGCTGTACGCGATCCCGAGGATGGCGTCGGCGTGACCGGTCATCGGCTGCATGGTGATGTTCTGGTGGGTGAGGTCCCAGAGCCTGATCACGCCGTCCTCGCTTCCCGTCACCATGCTCCGGCCGTCATGGTTGAACGCCAGCGAGGTGACGGTGCCGTTGTGGCCCTGCAGGACGCCCGCCTCCTCCCGCGACGATACGTCCCACAGCAGGACGGTCTTGTCCTGGCTCCCGCTGGCGAGGATCTTCCCGCCGGGTCTGAAGGCCAGCGAGTAGACGTCGTCCCTGTGCCCGGTCATCGGCTTGCCGACCGGGCGGCGCTTGCGCACGTCCCACAGCCGTACCGAGTCGTCGTGGCCTCCACTGGCGAGCAGGGAACCGTCCGGGCTGAAGGCGACCGACAGGACGGGGCCGGTGTGCCCTTTCAGGGGCTTTCCTATCTGCTCCTGCGTGGCCACGTCCCACAGCCGCACGGTTTTGTCCTCACCCCCGGTGGCGAGCGTCTTGCCGTCGGGACTGTAGGCCACCCCGATCACGCCCCAGGTGTGGTTGATGAAGGGGATGCCCACCCCGAAGAGCGGGCGGATGTCCCAGACGCGGACCGTGCCGTCCTCCGAACCCGAAATGATCGTCCGGCCGTCGGAGGCGAAGGCCATCGCGTAGAGGGGACCGGCGTGACCCGCCAGCACCGGCCCGACGGCCTGGTGGGTGGGAACGTTCCAGAACCTCACGCTGTTGTCCAGACCGGCGCTGGCGAGCGTGATCGTGTCGGAACTGAACTCCAAGGCGGAGATCCACGAGTCGTGACCGCGGATGGCCCCGCCGAAGGCGCGCCGGGTCCCCGTGTTCCAGATCCGGATGGTCTTGTCGGTACCGCCGCTCGCGAGCAGCGGCCTCTTCTTGTCGAACGCGAGCGCCGTGACCGCGTCGGTGTGCCCCTTGATGGGGGCGCCGATCCGGCGGCGGGAGGCCGGATCCCAAATCCGCACGGTCTTGTCGGTACCGCCGCTCGCCAGCGTGCGACCGTCGGGACTGTACGCGAGAACGAGGACATCGCCTCGATGACCGGTCAGCGGAGCACCGATCTGGCGTCGCGCGTCAAGGTCCCACAGGCGCACGGTGTCGTCGTGCCCGGCACTCGCGAAACGCCGGGCGACCGGGTTGAAGACGACGGAGGTCACCCAGTCGCGGTGGCCCGTCAAGGGCGTGCCGATCGCGCGGTGGGCCGCCACGTCCCACAGCCGGATGGTCCCGTCCTCCCCTCCGCTGGCCAGGGTCTTCCCTTCGGAGTCGTAGGCCACGCTGAGGGCTCTCTTCTCGTGCCCGGTCAGAGGGGCTCCGATCTGCCGCAGCGTGGCGGCGTCCCAGATCCTGACGCTCCTGTCCGAGCAGGCGACCGCGAAGGTGCGGCCGTCCGGGCTGTAGGCCACGTCGGTGACCCCGCCACAGGCCGCGTCGAGCCGGGCGACGGCCGGCTTCACCAGGGCGGACCGCATCGCGTACCGGGACTCCGGGCCGGGCTTCAGCTTCGACGCCGCTCCCGCCAGCAGCATCGCCAGTTGCGGATCGTTCCCGGCGCCGTTCTGGCTATCCTCGACGAACTGGGCCGCCACCGCCTCCCGGCGCTGCCGCATTTCCCTGGCCTCGGCGTCCCGCTGATAGTCCTGCATGACGAGACCGTACGTGCCACCGCCCGCGGCGAGCAGCAGGAAGAACACGAGGGCGTTCCTGACGATGACGCCCCTGTCGTTGCGCCGCGCCAGGCGGGCGGCGTCGCGCCAGTTCGCGGCGGGCACGATTTCCAGGGACGGCCTCGCCTGGGCCCGCGCGGTCTTGTAGTCGGGTTCCGGCACGATCACCCTGGCGTTCTCGGGAAGGCTGCCGAGCTTTCGCTCGTACCCGCCGACGGAGCGCAGCACTCCCTTCGCCCCGACGGCGCCGATCACCGCGTTCTTGGCCACGAGCCGCCGTACGGTGCGGAGCCCCGACAGCGGTCTCTGCAGACGCGCGATCTCGTCGATCACGACTGAGAACGCCGCCCCCAGGGACTCGTCGTCGACCCGGGAAAGCGGCCCCTTCTCCGTGTCGAGGGACCACAGGACCATGCCCTCCACCCGCTTCGCCCCGGCCTGTTGCCAGGCCGCGCGCAGGGAGTCCGCGAACCGCTCGTCTCCCGAGAACAACGACATCCGGGCGGCGTCCGGCACGAGCGCGGGAGGCAGTCCACGCAGCAGGGTGCCGCGCAGCGTGGCGAGCTGCCCGTCCGTGCCCCGGTCGAAGAGCACCGTGATCGCCTGTGGCCTGCTCGTCCGCCCGCCGGCCCCGGACAGCGTCCGCAGCGTCATGGCGCAGGCGAGGGTCGCGCCTGTGAAACGCGCCTCACCGGCGATCCGGCACAGGAGCTCCAGGCGGCCGAGGAGATGGATGTCGTCGCCCGCCACGTCCTCCGGCCGCCATCCGGGCGCGCCCGCGGCCGTGTACCGTGCCTCGCCGTACCAGGCGAGAGCGGCTCGCAGGGGTTCACGCTGCACCTCGTCGGCGATGAGGCTCAGCCCCAGACCGGCCAGCGCGCGCACCGCGTGTGACGCCCTCGTCTCCTCCGGGACGAAAGGGCCGCCGGCCCGGCGGGCGAACTCCGGGTCCGACCTGAATCCCGTGATCTCGCACAGTTCGTGGTGAAGGGGTGTCACCCCGCGGTACAACGCTTCGAGTGAGTCGAAGCGCCGGGCCGCGACCAGCTTCGCGACCAGGTCGAACAACGGCTGGAACGGCCCTCTCAGTTCGGTGCGGAGTATCTCGGCCGCATCGTCGTCCCTCGGTTCCTCGAAGAGATAGCGCTCACATTCGTTAACCCACAGGGTGGTGTCTGTCAAAGTTCGTCCTCGATGGTGAGCCTTAAGGGGTGATTCTCGGGAAACTCCCTCGCGATACGTGTCCACTCGGCCACGACACTGTTGGTGGTGGCTCCCCGGACCGACCGGCGTACGTCTTCCGGTGGGACCAGCGAGATCTCCGCGATCCCCAGGGGCGGCCCGGTGACCTCGATCTCGACCCAGTCGCCCGATGGCACCACGAGGCCGAGCCGTCCGCTCAGCTCTCCTCTCTCCACGCGCAGCAAGATGAGGTGGCGGGCGCTGGAAGCCGGGCCCGAGACCAGAACGGGCAGGAACATCGCGCCGTACGCGGCGAGCAGCGACTCGTCGGCGGCGGCCCAGGCGGTCCGGGCCCTGATCTCGACCCTCCCCCTGGAGGTGACCCCGAGACGTACGGAGAACGGTTCGCGCACCGCGTCCGTGGTCTCCCTGCGCACCCCTTCCGAGGTGTTCGCGGCGGGATTCAGCCGGGTGTCGAGTCGTAGCGGCGACCGGGGCGCCACCGCTCCCTCCAGCCTCGCGACCGCCCGGCCCGCGGCGTCGGCAATGAACCTGTCGAGGTTCGGCAGTTCGCGGACGAGTTGGGCCAGCACCTGCCGGGTGGCCGGCGGGAGCCGGTCGGCGGCGATGTCCCTGAGGCGGACGCAGAGCGCGGCGGCACCCAAGTGGATCAGCTCCGGCTCCTCTGCCCGGAGCCCTTCGTCCAGTTGCTCCAGCGCCGCCGAGAAGCGCGACCCGACCGGCACGAACCAGTCACGCAGGAAGACGAGAGAGCTCTCCCGGCCACCCCGGACCATGGACAACGCCTGGGCGGCGAGCCGGTCGACCAGCTCCCAGGGAAGCAGGTGGTAGATCTCCGGCGGCGGGGTGCCCTCCTGCGCGAGCCGGCCGACCAATAGGCGCCTCAGGGTCACGTCGGCCCGCGCCATCGTCGCGAGGTCGGCCGGCCGAAGGACCGCTTCGGGCCAGTTCTCCTCCAGCCGGGCGACGACGGCGAGCTCCTCCCGGGTGACCGGCACCGGGGCCGCGCACTCGTCCACCTCGACGACGAGTTCCGCGGTGCCGTCCCGGCGCAGACCCAGAACCTCGCCGGTGTCGAGGAGCACGCCGCAGCGCTCCCAGCCGGAGGCGAACCCGGGCATCCAACGGGCGTCGGCGCGCTCGTCCCCGTCGTTCACGATGTCGCCCCGCCTCCGTGCGGCCGAGCCGTCACGGAGGGGCCGAGTGGTGGCGACCCAGACGCCGAGCGGGCGGGCGGACATCATCCGGCCCGATCCTGCAGCGCCTTGACCAGATCCTCGGCGACCGTCCCCCGCTTCTCCGAAAGGCGCAGTTCCTCGGCGAGCCCTAGCTGCTCGGCAGGGGACAGACTCGCGGGAAGACACTTGTCCCGCACCTTGAGCAGCAGGGGCCAGTCGGCCTCCGGAATCCTGAAGGGAAGGCCTGCCGGCAGCCCGTCGACCCAGCGCCTCACCCCGTCGGCGTCGACGTCCCCCCAGCGAAGCCGGAACTTCAGGTAGCGCATGATTATGCAGGCCTGCGTGGTCGGGTCGTCCCCCCGGTAGAGGACGTCCAGGACTCTCCTGCCGGTCCGAGGGCCTTCCCCGTTCGTGGTCCTGGTGGCGCCCAGGTGAGTCCTTCCCAGCCCGGAGGGGTCGATGACGACTTCGAGCCGAGGGTCGTAGTAGAGGGCGTTGACCGTGAAGTCTCGTGACCAGGCGTCGTCGAGCAGGTTCCCTCCGTACGCGGGGAACCGGAAACCGGCGAGATCCAGCGGGCGATACTCCATGATCCTTTGCTGGGGCGGCGCCGAGGGAGACACCGACCAGACGAGACGGCCCGAGACCCGCCAGTGATAGTCACCGCAGCCCATGCGCCTGAGCCGACGGGCCGCCAGCTCGCACAGTTCCCCCGGCCCGGCGGTGCCGGTGAAGTCGAGGTCGTTCACCGACGTGGCATCCCCGTGAGCGAGCAGATCGCGGACCGCACCCCCGACCAGCCACGCACGGTGGCCCGCGCCGGCCATGTCGTCGAGCAGCGCCCCGACGAACCTCCCGTCCTCCCCCATGTCCGACAGGGCCAGCTCGAACGCGGCACGCATGAACGGCGGCGCCGACTCCAGCCTGTCCTTCAGATCCCCCTCCTGCACCGGGGACGGCCCGGTGCGCAGGACGCTCTTGGTCGAACCGACGAAAGAACGGAGACCCCTCCTCGGTGGGGACTCCAACTCCTCCTCCCCCTCGACCAGGACCTGGTCCCCGAACTCGGCGGAGGAGGCGGAATCGGCGATGAAGGCGAATCCTGCGACGGTCAGGTCACCGACCTGGTCGCCGCGTGCGACAGGATCGTCAGCGGCTCTGGAATAGAGAAGCCGCAGGTCATCGGTATTGACAGATGTGGTCGGCAATGATTTTTGATCCATGGTGAGAACCATGGAAGCATTCCTCTGTCGCACTTATGTCGCAAATGACACCTGACATCGCACTTGTTCTACAACAAACAAAAGTCATTGATTATCGCGATAGAACGGGCCGAATATGCCATAAGACACCAGTTATAACCAGGGCGGCATCGTGCTCTGCCGGCCTGCGGGCAACGGGGCGGGTTTTCCCGGAAACCCCTGGGACTCGCCCGGCGGGGTCAAACCGGGGCGGCGGCCTCGTGGTGTTCCATCAGGACGTCGGTCAGCAGGTAACCGCCGCGTATCAGGTGGACCAGCGGGCGGGCGCGCAGCTCCCGGTAGTGAGCGGCTATCCGGATCGCAGCCGCCACCGGGGTGGTGGCACTCGTCCACAGCGGCCTGTCCCGGTCCGCGGGCACCGGGACCATCCACCAGAAGCGGCACGTGTCGTCCAGGCGGGCGACCAGGCCGTAGTAAACGGAGATGACGATCTTTCCGGACGGCAGGCGGTGGACGTCCGCCGGGATGTTGTGGGATCGGGCCAGCAGGGCCGCCAGTTCACGGGCCCGGAGTTCGGCGGGGGAAGGCGCGAGGTCTTCGGGGATTCTGTGATCAACGGTCACGCTGGCGAGGGTAAGGATCTTCGGCCACCCGCCTCAACGATGTTGCGCGATGTTGCGCGTTCGCCCCTCGCGAAGCATCCCCTTCACGGATCTTCGCCTCTCGCGGAACCTCCCTCCCCTCGGCGCATCGCTTCCCGCGGACGCCACCGCCCTCGGGGCGTCACTTCCCGCGGAACCCGCCGGCCGCGGCCCGCAGCATGTCGCGGGCCTCCTTCCCGTACGCCGCGGCACCGCTCAGCGCCTGGAACGCCTTCTCGTACACGGCCACGTCGCTGGGGGCCTTGTGCTGGATCTGGCCGGGCACGGTGTCCACGCGGACCCGGTTGGCGTCGTATATCCAGAAGTTCTCCGGCGGCATGAGCGGCGGCCTGATCGTCGCGGAGACGACGCCGAAGGACACGTTCGCGGTGCCGGAGGTCAGCTCCGCCAGCCGGTCGAGCTGGGCGGCCATCTGCTCGGGGCCGACCAGCGGCATGCGGAGCGCCTGCTCCCCGACGATGAACGCGAACCGCTTGCTCCCGTTGCGCAGGATCTCCTGCTGTTTCAGCCTCGCCGCGACCGCGGCCTCGATGTCGTCCGGGATGCCGCGGAAGTCGATGATGGCGCGCAGGTGACCCCGGGCGTAGTCACCGGTCTGGAGCAGGCCCGGCACGGCCGAATGCTGCCAGACGCGGAACTGGTGGGTCTTGTCGTACAGCGGCTGGAAGGAGCGCTGGACGTGGCCGAGGCCGCTCTCCTCCAGGCGGCGCCAGTCGGTGTACATCGCGTCGATGTTCTGGGCGGCCGCGATGAGGTCGACCACCTGCTCGTCCGCGTCGCAGGCCTCGCACCACGTACGGATGTCCGCCTGGTTGGGCATCTGGACCGCGTTCTCGATCTTGGAGATCTTGGTGTGGTCCAGGCCGGTCTTCGCCGCCAGCGCCCGCCCTGTCAGCCCGGCGTCGGCGCGGAGCGCCCTGAGCCTGGCGGCGAGAATGCCCTTGGCCTCGTCGATGCGTGCTGTGGAGGTCGCCATCTCCATCACCTCGTCACCGCGGGGGGGTTGGTTCTCCGACCGTACGTCGGATGTTGCGATCTGTCTTAAATGTTGCGAATAGTTGCCGGAGAATCGTGGGCGCGCCCCCAACGGGTGTCACCGGCGGCGTCCTCGACGGTGGATCGCGCGGTGACACCGGGGTGACAGGTGGGCGGGCGTTCAGCCCAGGTCGGGCGGCGGGGGCATACGGTCGCCTTCGACCTGGGCCGCGAGGGGTTCGAGGTCGGCGAGTTCGTCGTCGGTCAGCGTGATGTCGAGCGCGCCGACGTTCTCCGCCAGCCGTCTCCGGTCGCGGGTGCCGGGGATCGGTACGACGGTGACGCCGTGCCTGTCGGAGCACGCCAGCAGCCAGGCGAGGGCGACCTGCGCCATCGTCACGCCACGGGCGTCGGCGATGCGCCGGATCGGGGCGAGCAGTGAGGCGTTGTGCCCGGCGTTGGCGGAGTCGAACCGGGGCAGGCCGCGCCGCACGTCGTCCTCGGCCAGCCCCTCGGTGGAGGTGATCCGCCCGGTGAGGAAGCCGCGGCTGAACGGCGAGTAGGCGACGAAGCCGATGCCGAGTTCGGCGCAGACCGGCACCACCGAGTCCTCGTACTCGCGGGTGAACAGCGACCACTCGTTCTGCACCGCGGTGATCGGATGTGCCGCGTGCCCGGCCCGCAGTTGCCCGGCGGTCACGTTGGACAGGCCGACGTACCGGATCTTGCCCGCGGCGACCAGCTCCGCCATCGCTCCGACGGTGTCCTCGATCGGGGTCGTGTAGTCGGGGTGGTGCAGGTAGTACAGGTCGATGTGGTCGACGCCCAGCCGTCGCAGGCTCGCCTCGCAGGCGTCGCGGACGTACTCGGGATCGCTGCGCACGCCCACCAGCTCTCCGGTTCCGGGCTTGCGGATCGCGGCGAACTTGGTGGCGACGGTGATGCCGTCGCGTCCGTTCGCGGCCAGGAAGTCACCGATCAGGCGTTCGTTGGCGAAGTCGACGCCGTAGTAGTCGGACGTGTCCAGCAGGGTCACGCCGAGTTCGGCGGCCTTCCGCAGGGTGGCCAGGGATTGGTCGCGGTCGGTCGGGCCGAGGAATTCGCTCAGCCCCATGCAGCCCAGGCCGAGCGCCGGGACCTTCATACCGGTGCCGCCGAGTGTGACCGTACGCATGGCAGAGCCTTTCGTCGAGGGAATGACGGGTAGAATCCGGGATGAACGTCCCGGTTATCCGGAAAATATACGGGACGGCCATCCCGTTTGTCTATCGATCTTGGAGTACACCCGAGTGAGCAGCAGGCCATTGCGTGCCGACGCCCGGCGCAACAGGGCACAGGTCCTACAGGTCGCGGCGCGGACCTTCGCCGAGGAGGGGCTGTCGGTGCCCGTGCACGAGATCGCGCGGCGGGCAGGTGTGGGGACCGGCACCGTCAGCCGCCACTTCCCCACCAAGGAGTCGCTGTTCGCGGCGGTCCTGCTGGACCGCATGGAACAGCTCGTGCGCACGGCGGGCGAACTGGCGGACGGCGAGGAGCCGGGCGAGGCGTTCTTCGCCTTCTTCGCCCTCATGGTCGAGGAGGGCGCGGCCAACAAGGGGATCGTCGACGCGCTCGCGGGTGCCGGGTTCGACTTCCAGGCCGTCGCCGCCGACGACGCCTACGACGTCATGGGAGCCTGGGAAGAGCTGCTCCGGCGCGCCCAGGAAGCGGGCGTCGTCCGCGCCGACGCCGACATCGCCGATGTCAAGGCGCTGCTCACCGGCTGCCTCGACCGCGAGCGCCACACCCTCGACCCGGATGCGCGCGCCCGCATGCTCGCCATCGTCCGCGAAGGGCTCCGAGTCTGACGGGTGACACCTCGGCCCGGTCGCGGGCCACGGGCACTTCTCGGCGGTCCGGGTCAGGATTGTCGGGCACAAGCCTTACGGTAGGGCGCGTGCCAGAGACGAACCACGAGATCACGCTCGACTCGGCCCTCACCGAGGAGGCCGTGCTCTCGACCTACCGCCGCATGTTCGCGGCGCTCGCCCGCGACAGCGGCGCGGTGGTGGACGACCCCACGCTGGTCGACATCGCCGAGACGCTGTTCGCGGCGTTCGCCGAGGCGGGCGAGGAGTGGCTGACCCACGAACAGATGCGCCACGTCTGCCGGGCCTACCCGCTCGACCGGTTCGAGAACCGGCTCCGGGTCCTGCGCGGTCTCGGCGCGATCCGCGAGGTGTTCCCCAAGCCCAACCAGCTCCGCTACCGCGCGTCGTTCACCAGCGTGGTGGGGCTGATGTTCATCCGCCGGATGATGGACGACGGCGGCCAGTCGGAGATGCACCGCCTGCTCGCGCTCGAAGACCTCAACGTGGCCGACCCCCGCACCACGATGGAGGAGGCCCGCGCCAGCGCGCAGAACCTGTCGCGCGCCTTCCGGCTGTGGGCGCTGGAGCTGATCACCCTGACCGGCGGCACCATCGAGGAGCTGCGTGAGCAGGCGCCCAAGCTGTGGGGCACCGAGGAGATCGCCCGGCGGGCGCAGAGCCTGCACGGCACCATCCTCACCCGCTGGCCCGACCTCGACCGCACCTGCACCGAGCTGCGCGCCGCGATCTACTCCTACAGCGACGCCTCGCGCCGCGCCGCCGGGCGTCTGGCCGACTCCGCGGGCACGACGAGGAACCTGACGCTGCTCCCCGCGGAGACCTGGCGCACCTTCGCGCAGACCGCGAGCAGGGAGCGCCTGGCCGCGGTGCTCGACGGGTTCGTCTTCGACGCCCCCGCCCCCTGGCACGACCCGGCGGCGATCGTCAGAGCCGTGGACGAGAGCCCCCGCCCGGCACCCGCCCAGCCCACTCCCCCGCGCTCGGCCCTGCCCGACCCCGGTCCCGCCGGCACCCACGACCCCGGCACCGACGGGCTCGACCACCTGACCGCGGTGGCCGAGGCCGCGCTCGCCGGGCGCTCCACCGTCCGGCTGGAGGAGCTGCTCACCGCCGACGGCGAGTGGGTCTCCGCCCGCCGGCTGCTGGCCGACCTCGTCTCCGCCGACCTGCGTCCCGACTCCCCCTACCGCCTGCGCTGGTCCGACGGGCTCACCGCCGACCCCGGCGGCGAGCCCGCCTGGCTCTCCCACGGCCACCTCGAAAGGACCGGCGGTGCCGGCTGATCCGCGACACACACCGGCCGCGACGGCCCCGGCGTCCGGCACCGAGCCGTCCCGGACGGCGCACGTCCGTGCCAGGGCGGGCGGTCCCCTCCCGCTCGGAGCCGGAGAGGCGGCTCCCGCCGGGATGGCACGGCTGGGGCGCGGCGACGGGACGGGCCTGGCGTTGCCGGTCTGGCCCGACGGGGCGACCCCGTCGCTCCTGGAGGAATACCAGGTCGCGCCGATGGCGGTGGAACGATCCGGGGAGACCCGGCGGGTGCTGGCCGCGGCGCTGCGGTGTTGCTGGACGGACCTGTCCGCCGACCCCTGGCCCGGCACCGCGGCCACGGTGGACGACGTGCTGTCGGCGTACCGGGCGCTGATCGGGCGCGGCGACGACCTCATGCGCAACTGGGCGGTCGGCGCGCTGCGCCGCCTGCACGACTCGGCCTGGCTGGAGGTCACCGGCGGTCTCGTACGGCTCGGCCCCCGGTGCGCCTCCTGGCCCGCCGCGTCGCACGCCCAGTTGCGGGAGCTGATGCGCCGGCTGCCCGCCGGCGAGGAGGTTCCGGGCGGCCCGGAGGTGCTCCCGGTCGCCGAGGGCGTCCTTGACGGCGTGGAGACGGGGGCCGGTGTCACGGTTCCCGAGGAGGTGGACGAGGATCTGCTCGGCCCGTTCGACGAGCGGCGCAGGGCCGAGGTCGTGGCGGCCTTCATGGCGGTGGAGCACGCGGCCGAGCCGGTGCACGAGGCCCGTTTTCCCGCGTTGCGCGACCCGGTGCTGCGCCGCGCGCTCGCCGAGATGCTGGAGCGCCGCGGCCGGGTCCTCGTCCACGACCGCGACGCGTGGACCTCGGGCTACGCGGCCGAGACGCTCGCGGGAGGGGGTGTGCCCGCCGGGCCGGGTCCGAGCGCTGGATCGGGCCCGACGCCGGGAACGGTCCCGGGGACGGGTGCCACCCCGGGAGCGGGCTCGGCTCTGGGTGAGTCCGAGCGGGCGGTCCTGGTGCTCGTGCTGATCCACTCGGTGGCGATCCCGCGGGCCGACGGCCTGCTGCCCGCCGACAGCTGGCTCTCGCCGTTCCCCGCCCAGATCGACGAGCTTCGGCGGCACACCAGGCTGCCGATCGGTGAGCTGGACGCCGCGTTGCGCGTCCTGCGCCACGCGGGCCTGGTAACCCAGGTGAAGGCGGGCGAGGAGGCCGGGGGTTACGTGCCGGGGCCGCAGTTCCACCGGCTGACCCCGCAGGCCAGGCGCCGCCTGCAGGAGGAGCTGATCCTCGCCGCGGGACCGCACACCCCGCTGGCGGCGGCCGTACGGGCCAACCGGCGGTGAGCGGGTCCGGAAAGACCGCCCCTCGCGAAGGCGGGGCGCCGGAGACCCCGGTGGGCCCGGTGCCGGGCGGACGCGAAGAGGCCGTCGCTCACGATGAGCGGAACCCGGGGCGGGGTGCCGGAGATCCGGCGCTCCAGGCACCGGAAGCAGGATGGAAGAAAGGAACGACGGGGTTGACCGACCAGCGGAACCAGGCCGAGAAGAGCTCACGCGGGAGCCGAGCCGGGGCCACGGAGAACCGCACCGGCACGGCCGGGGCCGGAAAGGCCTCCCCGGCCGAGGCCGCCGGAGCCGCTCGCACCGGGAACGTCCGGGCGGAGGGTGCCCGGAGCGGGAGGACCAGGGGTTCCGAGACCGCCGGGGACCCGGGCGGGACGCAGGCGACCCTGGTCCCCGTGGAGGCGACCCGCGCCACCGCCCCGAGCGAGAACGTGGTGGGCGACCGGGTGCTGATCGCCGTGCAGCCGGTCAACATCTCCCGGCTCTCGACCCACCCGGTGCCGACCGTGCCGGGCACGCTGATCGTGGTCGCGGGCGCGGGGCCGAAGGATTCCAACGGCGCGGGCAAGTCGTCGTTCATCGCGATGATCACCGCGTTGCTCGGGGACGAGCAGTGGCGTTTCGCCTCGGGGGCGAAATCCGTCGCGGAGCTGCTGTTCAACGCCGAGCTCGCGGCGGGCGGCGGTGGCCGGACGTGGGCCAGCGCCGACCACGGCTACATCGTCGGCGTCTTCGCGGCGGCCGACCCCGCGCACACCGGCTCCGGCTCCACGGACTCCGTCTCCACCGGCCCCGTCCCCACCGGCCCCGCGGACACCGATTCCGCGAACGCCGACCCCGTGGACGGCGTCTCTCCGGGCGGCTCCTCGGGCACGGTTTCCCGGAACTCCGGGGACACCGGCTCCCCGGACCGTGCCTCCCTGGACGACGCGGTGACCGTGTGGCTGCGGGTCAACCAGGAGGCCCCGCATCTGGAGATCAGGTGGATCCAGGGGGTGCACCTGGCGGCGGCGGCCTCGGAGGCCGAGCGGGTGGCGCGGGCCGACGAGCTGTGGGCGGCGCTGCCCCGCTCGGCGGGACGCCGTGACGTGGTGGCGCGCGACCTGACCAGGGTCCTGTACGGCGACCGCGTCAGGTGCGTGTCGTTCCTGTCGACCTCGGTACGGAGCAAGGTCGCCACCAACCTGCTCTCCCAGCCGCTCAACGAGATCTCCCCCGAACGGGTCTTCGAGGCGATCGCCGCGCTGACCGGCCTGGACTCCGAGCTCGACCAGGAGCGGGAGGCCCGCCGCGACGAGCACGCCAGGCGGGTGCGGGCGACGCGGGCCGTGGAGCTGCTCCGGGAGTTCGAGGGCGAGTCCCGCACGCTCCTGGAGACCTTCGACAGGCGTGACCGGGCCCGGGTCCGGCTGGCCGACGCGCTGCGCTGCTGGCGGGGGCGGCTGGCGCGCAGGCTGGCCGACGCCGGGCAGCGGGACGAGGCGCTGGCGGCCGAGCTGGAGCGGGTCCGCGCGGCGGGCGACCGTGCCACGGAGGCGATCGCCGAGGTCAGGGCCGAGATCGCCACGCTCAAGGACGACACCCTGGAGCGCGGGCTGGCCGAGGCTCGCAGGGAGCTGACCACCCTGCAGGCACGCGCGGCGAAGCTGGACGCCGACCGGGCGGTGGCGGAGAACTCGGTCGACGAGCTGCGCGGCTGGATTCCCGGTCTCGAGGAACAGCGCCGCCTGGCCGACGGGCGCGACGTGGCGGCGGCGGGTGCCGAGCTGGCCGAGGCCAGGACGCGGCTGAACGAGGCGCTGAAGGCGCTGGGCGTGGCCGACCGGGAGGCCGAGGGGGCGAAGGCCGCGCTGGACGACGCCGAGGGCGGCCCGGCGGCGGCCCAGCTCAACGCGCTCGCCGAGGCGGGTGTCGGGGCGACCGGCCTGCTCGACGCGATCGACGTCGCCGAGCAGGCCCGCGACGACGAGGCCGCGCCGCGCCGCGACGGTGCGGCCGCCCCCGCGCTGGGAGCTCGCGGGTGGCCGCACGAGCACGCGGTGATCGTCGACGCGGCCGACCTGGCGGCCGCCGCGCGCGCCCTGGGCGCGCTGCCCGGATCGGTGCTGGTCAGCGCGGCGGGGGTCACCGTCGTGGGATCGTTCGAGGTCGCGGTCACCGGCAGGGAGGCCCGCATCAAGGCGGCCGAGCAGCGCCTGCACCGGGCGCGTGACACCCAGGAGAGCGCGGCGGCGGTCGTACGGGCCGCGGAGGACGCCGTGGCCGAGGCGGGCAGGAGGCTCGAGGGGGCGAAGGCGTCCGTGCAGCTGGCCGACATCGAGCGCCGGCTGGCCGAGCGCCGGAGCGCGCTCACCGAGCTGTCCGGGGCGCTGGCCGGGATCGCGCCGAAGGTCGACGAGGCCGAACGCCGGGCGAGCGCCCTGGACTTCCGCGCCCGTACGAGAAACATGGAGATCGAGCGTCTGGAGGGCCGCAGGGCCCGGCACGAGTCCGACCGCGACCAGGCCGCGGAGCAGGCGGCGAGGATCACCGCCGACCGCGACGCGCTCGGGCTGGACACGCTGGCCGGTGACTGGGGCGGCACCGTCGACGGAGCCCGCGAATGGCTGGGCGCCCTGGACGAGCAGGAGCGCCCGCTGACGTCCGAGGAGTGGTGGCGGGCCGCCGAGCGCCGCCTGGACGAGGCGCTGCGCGACACATTCCCCGGCGAGGACGAGGAGATGCCCGAGGAGCTTCGCTTCCTGGTCAGGGAACGGACCGCGCCGGGCGCCGGGCGCACCGCCCGCGAGCAGGCGACGTTCCCCGGCGTGTGCTCGGCGCTCGCGTCCTACCTGCGCGGTCAGGAGGACTACGAGCGGCACCGGCGCCGCCAGATCGAGACGCAGATCGTCACCCGGCAGCGCGACCTGACGGCCGCCGCCAGGGGTGCCGAGGAGGCGGCCCAGTCCACCGCCGTGCACCGGTCCGCGCTGACCGCCGCGATCAGGGCGCGGCTGACCCGGGTGGCCGAGGAGTTCGACAAGCTCGACACCTCCTACGGCGGTTACGGCGCGACGCTGGAGTTCCCCGTCCCGCCCGCGCCCGCCGACCCCGAGCAGCGCTGGGCGTGGCGGGTGACGCCCAAGTGGCGCAGGGGCGAGGGGCAGGGGTTCGTGCCGTACAACCGGCGGGCCAACACCGCGCTGATGGACGAGAAGGCGGTGAAGCTGGTCTGCGCGGCGGCGATCGCGTCCTCGGGCGGCGGGCACCTGTGCCTGGTCCTCGACGAGCTCGGCCGCAACCTCGGCAAGGAGCACCGCAGGGAGGCGGTGGCGCTGTTCCGCCGGATCGGCGAGACGTACGGGATCACGGTGATCGGCGCGCTCCAGGACGACATGGAGCCCTACGCCGTCGACGCCTGCGGGCAGTACGTCAAGCTGCGCCGCTCCTCCGACGCGATGCCGTACAACGAGCCGCCGGTCGTCATCGGCCACGACCGGCACGCCGAGCGGGTGCGTGCCCTGGCCTCCGCGGTGAGCCGATGAGCCGGTGGGCCGGTGACGAGCCCGGGATCGGGCGCTCGGGGGATCACCCTCACACGGGAGGCAGGCCGCCCTCGAAGACCTCGAGCTTCAGGCGGTCCAGCCTCAGGCGGCTGATCAGCCACCTGCCGTCGATCTTCCGGTACTCCTCGTGGTAGTGCCCGTAGCCCCGCATCCCCTGCGGCAGGCCGTCCTTCTCGGGCCATTCGAGATAGTCGTCCATGCTCCAGATACCGGTGGCGGTGTCGGGACCGGTGATGTCGATCTCGGGCATGAAGCCCCGGTGGACGGCGATCGCGTTCCCGTTCCAGCCGCTGGTGATGCGGGCCAGCTCGGCGGGATCGCGGAGCACCGTCCCGTCGATCTCGAGATGGATCTCCGGCGTGAACAGCCTGACCCATTCGTCCCACTTCTTGGTGTCATGGAACCGGAAGTAGCGCGCCTTGAGCTGCTTGATCTCTTCGATGTCGAGAAGGCGCCGCAGCGCGTCGTCGTTACCCACGGTGGTCATGTGGCACTCCTGAACGGTTGTCCGTGACGGGGGCACGGGGATGAGATGTCGATCGCTCGTCGGGGAAGGTCGGGCGACGGCGCCGTGGCCGGCGGGCCCCGCACCGCCCGCGCCCCGGCGGCGGCCGGTGCCCGCCACGGCGGGATCCGTCGTCAGGCGGCGGTCATCCCGCCGTCGATCGCGAGCGCGGCCCCGGTGATGAACCTGGCCTCGTCGCTCAGCAGGAACGCGGCGAACGCCGCGATCTCCTCCGGCTGGGCGATCCGCCCGAGCGGGTGCATCGCCTCGGCCGCGCGCAGGGACTCCTCGGGTGTCGGGCCCAGGTTGGCGCGCAGCAGCGGGGTGTCGACGCCGCCGGTGACCAGGGCGTTGATCCGTACGCCGGCCGTGGCCTCATCGAGCGCCGCCGAGCGGGTGAGCCCGACGACGCCGTGCTTGGCGGCGCTGTAGGAGGCCATGCCCGCCGCTCCGACGACGCCGAGGTTGGAGGCGTTGTTCACGATCGCGCCGCCGCCGGCGGCCCGCAGGGCGGGGATCTGGTGCTTCAGGCCGAAGAAGACGCTGCTGAGGTTGAGCGCCAGGTCGGCCTGCCAGGCGTCGCCATCGATGCCGGTCACCGGGCCGATCGCGGTGGCGGCGCCGACGTTGTTGAACGCGCCGTCGAGCCGGCCGTACCGCTGGACCGCCTGGCGGACCAGCTCGGCCGCCTCGGCCTCCACCGTCACGTCGGCGGGGACGAAGGTGGCCTCGCCTCCGGCGGCGCGGATGCCGGCCGCCAGCGCGTCGCCGGCCTCCTTACCGCGGGCGGCCAGGACGACCTTCGCGCCCTCGGCGGCGATCCGCTCGGCGGCGGCACGGCCCATGCCGGAGGTGGCGCCGGTGATCAGGATGACCTTCTCTGCGAAGCGTGCGGGCATGGCTACTCCTTTGTCGGTGAGGTTCGGTGAGGTCAGAAGGTCAGAAGGTGAGCACGAGCCGGCCGCGGACACCGCCGGCCGCGAGCCGCCGGTGCGCGTCGGCCGCCTCGGCGGCGGGCAGGGTCGCCGCGACGCGCGGGATGAGCACGCCCGCCTCGGCGAGCCGGCGGACCTGGTCCAGCTTGTCCGTCCGCCCCGCGTAGTCGGGGACGAACGTCGTCTGCACCGTGATCGGGCCGTCGCCGTCGAACTCGTGGCCGCCGGGTTCGTCGCCGGTGCGGAACCGGGCGTACGTGCCGCCGTCACGTACGGCGTCGAGGAGCCGCGGCCCGACCAGCGCCGTGTCGGCGACCGCGTCCACGCCGTCCGGGTACCGGGCCCGGATGTGGTCGGCGACATCGGATCCCCTGGCCACGACGTCGGTCGCGCCGGAGCGGCGGACCAGGGCCTCGTCGGCGGGCGCGGCGTCGGCGATCACGGTCAGCCCCGCGTGCGCGGCCATCTGGACCAGGTAGCCGCCGAGTGTCCCGGCGGCCCCGATCACGGCGAGGACGGAGCCCGGCGCGAGCGCCAGCTGGTCGAGTGCCAGCCGCGCGGTGAGCCCGTTCATCGGCAGTGTCGCCGCCGCCGCGTGATCGATGCCCGCCGGTGCGCGGACGACCCAGCCGGCCGGCAGCACCACGTACTCGGCGTAGCCTCCCGCGGCCGGGCCGATCGGCATCACCATCGCCATCACCGGCTCCCCCGGGGACAGCTCGGTCTCCGTCCCCGGACCGATCTCGTCGATCACGCCGGCGATGTCCATCCCGGTGACGTACGGGGCCGGCACCCCGGCGAACGCCTGCGCGTGCACGCCGGCGCGCAGCAGCGTGTCCGCCGGATTCACCGCGGCCGCGTGCACCCGCACCCGGACCTCACCGGGCCCGGCGTGCGGTTCCGGAAGGTCGACGACCCGCAGAACGTCGGGTCCCCCGAACTCGTAAAACCCAATCACTTTCATAACCGCAGCTCCAGGACAGTTCTCTTTAGATACCAGGTCTGTTGTCCGTACCATTGCATCGGAATGGAGGAGGCGGCAAGAGAGCACTTCAACATGCCCAGGTATCCCCGGGAGAACCGTCCAGGACAGAACCAGGTATCTCTCGTATACTGTCGGCCATGGCGCATCCGACCACCGAGACGGACGACCTCACCACCGGCCTGTGCGAGCAGGGCCGCGCCCTGATCCGCGACGTGCTCGACCGGATCGGCGACAAGTGGTCGGTGGTCGTCATCTGCCAGCTGGGTGACGGCACCCGGCGGTTCAACGAGCTGCGCCGGATGAGCGAGCCCATCACCCAGCGCATGCTCAGCGCGACGCTGCGAGGGCTGGAGCGAGACGGCCTGGTGACACGGACCGTCCACGACACCACCCCGCCGCGCGTCGACTACGCGCTGACCCCCCGCGGGATCGACCTGCTCGGGGTCGTCCGCGGCCTGGCAGGCTGGGCGGAGAACAACGCCGCCGGCATCCTGGAGTCGAGGACGGCCTTCGACGCCCGGTGACCCGGAGGCCCGGAGGCCCGGAGGCCCGGAGGCCCTGCGCGGCCGGCCGGGCCGGGCGGGCTCACGTCTTCCGCGACCCCGGCGGCACGATCACCCGCGGCACGGGCGAGGTCGAGCCGGATCGCGAGGCGTCGCCTGTTCGCGCGGCCTCTCGACCACTGGCGGCCGAAAATCCGTCGCCGGAGCGCCTGACCGTGGATATGGTCGCCGGGTGCCTGATGCGATCTTCGCTCACCCTCGTCTCGCACCCGTCTACGACGCCTTCGACGGGGACCGCGACGACCTGACCGCCTACCTCGGCATCGCCGACGAGCTGGGCGCGGGCCGTGTGCTCGACGTCGGCTGCGGGACGGGATGCCTGGCCGTCCTGCTCGCCGAGAGCGGCCGTACCGTCGTGGGTGTCGATCCGGCCGAGGCGTCACTTGAGGTGGCGAGGTCGAAGGATCACGCCGCGAAGGTCACCTGGGTGCACGGCGATGTCACGGCGGTTCCGGCGCTCGGCGCCGATCTCGCGGTGATGACGGGAAACGTGGCACAGGTCTTCCTCACCGACGACGACTGGACACGGACCCTCCGGGGCATCCACGCCGCGCTTCGTCCACGTGGCCACCTCGTGTTCGAGACCAGGCGTCCCGAACGCCGGGCCTGGGAGGAATGGGCCGCCGACGATGCTCAGGTCATCCGCGATGTCCCGGGAAGCGGACCGGTGGAGCAGCGTCTCGAGGTCACCGACGTGAGCCTTCCGTTCGTCTCCTTCCGCCACACCTACCGGTTCCTGTCGGACGGCGCGGTGGTCACCTCCGACTCGACCCTCCGGTTCCGCGGCCGCGACGAGGTGGAGTCCAGCCTGGTCGCCCGCGGCTACCGCGTACTGGACGTGCGCGAGGCACCTGATCGCCCGGGTCGCGAGTTCGTGTTCGTCACCGAGCGCACGACCTGAAGCCCGGCCGGCTTCACGCCGCGGGCAGCCGGTTGACAAGGTGGTCGCCGGTGGCCCAGAGATACTGGACGGCGTAGGCGCGCCAGGGGCGCCAGGCGGCGGCACGGTGGGTGAGCGCCGCGGGGGTGACGGGAAGGCCGAGCCTGCGGGCGGCGACGCGGATCCCGAGGTCGGCGGGGATGAAGGCGTCGGGGTCGCCGAGGGCGCGCATCGCGATGGTCTCGACGGTCCAGGGCCCGAGTCCGGGAAGCGCCGAGAGCTGCGCCCGGGCTCGGCGCCGGTCGCTTCCGGCGCCGAGATCGATCTCACCGGCCGCCAGGGCGGCGATCAGGCCGGTGAGCGTCGCGCGGCGCGTCCGGGGAAGGGCGAGCCTCGTAGGATCCAGCGAGGCCAGCGCCTCCGGGGTGGGGAAGAGATGGGTGAGTCCTCCGTCGGGGTCCGTGATCGGCTCGCCGTGCGCGGTGACCAGCCGGGCGGCATGGGTGCGGGCGGCCGCGGTGGACACCTGCTGCCCGAGCACCGCGCGTACCGCCAGCTCGGACGCGTCGACGGTGCGGGGCACCCGGCGGCCGGGGTGCTCGTCCACGAACGATGCGAGCGCCGGGTCGGCGCGAAGGACGTCTCCGATGACGGCGGGGTCGGCGTCGAGGTCGAGCAGGTTCCGGCACCGGCTGATCGCGGTGGAGAGGTCACGGCGGTCGCTGAGGGTCAGACGGCAGCCCACGTGGTCGGGCCTCGGCCACAGGGTGACGACGCCGTGGCCGTACGGCAGGCGCAGCGTGCGGCGGTACGCGCCGTCGCGCCACTCCTCCACCCCGGGCACGGCGGTCGCGGCGAGATGCCCGAACAGGTTGCCGGGACACAGCGGAGCCCGGAACGGCAGCCGCAGCGACACCGTCCCGTGGTCGTCGGCCACCGGCCGTTCGCTGGACGGGGCCGGTACGGGAAAGGCGTAATTCTCACAGTCGAATCTCGCCCGGGAGTGATCCACACAGCCGGACCCCGCCTGGGCGGCGCGATCCCCCGACCTGGAGTTCTCGTCATGCATACCTGCAGTGTCCAGGAGAGCGACGACCGTCCTACCCGCACACCCCGCGAAGGGCGCAAACCTTCTCCGCCATCTTCCTCACCTGGCCCGCGATCTTCTCGCTCACTCCTCTGCCGGCGATGTCGTGGGTGTAGAGGAAGAGGGCGGCGCCCCGGCGGCCGACGCCCCACAGAGAGCTGGGTTCACGATCACGCTTCCCCTTCCTGGAAAAGTGGCTTCCGACGATCATGGCCTCGTCCCCGGCGTGCAAAGTCCTGCCGACGTGAACACGCCCGGGACGGGTGGCGGTCTCCTGCCTCGCGCACCGTTTCATGTCCGTCCTGAGCCTGAGGAACGCGGCATGGGCGGATCCCGCGCTCGGGTACAGCGCGAGCTGCTCGCTGTCGTAGGAGGGACCGCTGGTCAGGTGCGTGATCGTTCGCATCGCGACGCGGCCGTCACGGGACTTCCCCTTCGTGCCACAGGGGTTGAGTTCGAACTGCCGGGACGTACTGTCGCTGATCTTCCACCACTCCTCGCCCACCGCCACGGGAGGAAGCGGCGCCCTCGCCGTGGGTTCGGTCAGCAGGAACCCTTCGGGAATCCTGGTGGGGCTCACCTCGGCCGCACCGGTTTCGCCAAGGATCAAGCAGGCACCGGTCCCGCCCAGGAGCAGACAGATCGTCACCATCGTCACCATCGCCCGGTTGATCACAGGGCACGAGTCTGCGAGCTCCGTGAAGGCCCCGCAACCCGAAAGCACAATATGTTCTGAAATATCGCCTGACGCCTCCGATAACCGCACAAGCACCTCGGTGATGTCCACGCGCCGCGTGATCCGAGCGGCTTTCGGGGCAGGACGCAGCCATGCGCGGACGAACGGACTCTCACTACTGGGGTGTGGTACTCGACGCACCCGACGCACAGGAACTCGCGCGGTTCTACGCGCGCCTTCTCGACTGGAAGATCACCAAGGAGGAACCCGGCTGGGTCACGATCGCACCGGCCGACGGGGTCACGTACCTGGGTTTCCAGACGTCCCAGAACTACGTACGCCCGGTCTGGCCGAACGCCGACGGCTCGCAGCAGATGATGATGCACCTCGACCTGGAGGTCGACGACCTTTACGGCGCGGTCGACCACGCGATCGAGACGGGCGCGACACTCGCCGACCACCAGCCGCAGGACGACGTCCGGGTCCTCCTCGACCCCGCCGGACACCCGTTCTGCCTTTACACGGACGAGTAGCGAAAACCCGCAAGACATACACACCGTATTTGTGGAGTGTGGGATTCTGGTTTCCCGCTTATTGACGCGTATCGCGGGACGCCGTACCCGCTATTCCGGCCGTACGGCGAGAACGGCGGCCTCTTCCACGGGAGCTGCGGGTGCGGCCGGAATGGCGCACCACACCGTACGGCCGACCGCCCCGAAGTCGCGGACGCCCCAGTTTCCCGCCGATGGTTCGTCGACGATGAACAGCCCTCGCCCGTCCTCCGCGTCCAGGGAGGGGCAGTCCCGCAACTGCGGCTCGCTCGACGCGGAGCCGGGGTCGGTGACCTCCACGTACATGAAGTCGTCGACCACCTTCAGGACGACCATCACCAGGTCACCCGCCGGGCCGGAGGTGGAGTGCTCGACGGCGTTCGTGGTGAGCCCGGAGACGGCCAGCCGCACCCGCCCGTAGGCGGGATGATCGGGACCGAGGAGAGCGTCAGGCCATCCTCGACCGGACGAACCGCCCCATGCTCTGGGCGGTCATCGACGAGGGCGTCCTGCTCCGCCCCGTCGGCGCGGACGACGTGATGGCGGCGCAGCTCCGCCACCTCGCCGAGATGGGCGAGCGCCCCGACATCGCGATCCAGATCCTTCCCCTCGACGCCCGCACGACGACCGGCGTCAGCGGGGGCTTCGTCCTCGCGCACGCGCGCAGGGGTGTGGTCAACGCGGCCTACATCGAGTCGGCCGGTGCGGGCCAGGTAACCGATCGCCCCGACGAGGTCGCCGTCCTGGCATTGCGATACGAGGCGATCCGCGTCGAGGCGCTGTTCCAGCGCGAGTCCCTGAAGCTGATCAAGGAGACGACCAAGAGATGGACGTGAACCGGGAACCGGCAGAGGCGACGTGGGTCAAGTCCACCCGCTCGGCGAGCAACGGCGGCGAGTACGTCGAGGTCGCCGGACTGTCCGGCGGGCGCCGCGCCGTCCGCGACAGCAAGGACACCACCGGCCCCGCACTCGTCTTCACCGCCACCGAATGGATCGTTCCAGGACGGCGCGGCGCCGGATGTCGGCGAACGGGTGAGCGAGTTTGATCTCGGAGGCGCGGGAGGGCCCCTCGCCGTACTTGGTCGCGTCGAGCGTCACCTGAGCCACCATGGAACGTTCCAAACGTCGCGGAGGGGTGGGCGCCCCTCACGCTAGAACAATCACCTGACCTCGTCGAGACCCATGTTCACGGTACGCGGCCGGTGACCCTTGCCGTTTCCCTTAAGGATTTCTCCCGTTCCCGTTCCCGTTCCCGTGGCCGGCCGGTTTGCCCTTGTGCTTGTTGGCATTGGGATTGGCCTTCGCGGCGGTTCCCGGCTTGCCCGCCCCGGGGGAACCAGTAGTGGTCGCCGCCCTGGGGGCGACGTCGGTCCGTCCGCTGCGGCGAGGTGCGGCGGTGGGGTACTCGTCGTCGATCACCTGCCGCGTCTCGGGGGTACGGGTGGCCTGTGGCGCCGTGACGGGAGCGGTCCCGGAAGGAGCGACCGGCTCCGGCCGGCCGGACTCGCCACCGCGCCATCCGGCGGTGAGGGCCGCGCCGGCGAGAACGCCGGCGGCCAGAACCGCGACACCCGCCGACAGGCGCCGGCGCCCGATGACCCGCCGGTGTGCCGAGGTGGGCCCGGCCTCCTCACGAAGGTGGTGCGCCGCGAAACCACGACCGGCGTCTCCGTGGAAGTGGTGACCGGTGGAGCGGCGGTCGGCCTCGACAGGCCCGGTGGACCGCTGGTCCGCGGCCGGCACCGCGACGCCGGCGGCGAGGAAGGGCGCCGCGGTGCTGTCCGCGTCCCGCTCCCACAGCGTGACCACGTCCTCCAGCTGTTTCCGGGCACGGGCGGCGTCGGTGCGCCGGGCGGGGTCCTTGTCGAGCAGGCCGGCGATGACGGGCGCCAGGGGCCCGGCGTGCCGGAACGGTTCGGGATCGGCCGTCAGCACGGCGGCGAGGGTGGCCAGCGCGGTGCTGCGCCCGAACGCGGAGCGGCCTTCGGCGGCGGCGTACAGGGTGGCCCCGAAGGACCACAGGTCGCTTTCCGGACTCGACGCGACTCCGCCGGCGCGCTCGGGGGCGATGTAGGCGGGCGTGCCCACGACCATCCCCGTCCTGGTGAGAGACACGTCCTCGTCGACGGCGGCGGCCAGCCCGAAGTCGGTCAGGATGGCGTGCCCGTCCTCGGTGAGCAGGATGTTCGCGGGTTTGACGTCGCGGTGCATGACTCCGGCCGCGTGGGCGGCCTCCAGCGCCGACAGCACGTCCAGCCCGACCCGCGCGAGGGTGGGCGCGCGCATGGGCCCCTCCTCGGCGACCACCTCGGCGAGGTTGCGCGAGCGCACGAGCTGCATCACGATCCACAGGGAGTCGTCGGCCCGCACCACGTCGTACACCGCGGCGATGTTGGGGTGGCTCAGCCGCGCGGCGAGGCGCGCCTCGCGCATCGTGCGTTCCAGCAGGACCTCGCGCTCCGGCCCGGTCAGGTGATCGGGGAGCTCGACCTCCTTGACCGCGACCTCACGGTCGAGGAGGTCGTCATGGGCGCGCCACACCGTCGCCGTGCCGCCTCTGCCCAGCCCGGCCAGGAGACGGTAGCGCCCGGCCAGCAGCCACCCTTCGTAGCGCAAAGAAGACATTGGGCATGCCTACCCGATGATTGAGCCCGTATGTCACTGATATCACTACATCTGATGCCTACCGGTTACCGGATCGTCCTCCGGGGGGCGGCCCGCCCCGGCCTCGGCTCTCCCAGGCCCACGCCACGATCTCGACCCGGTTGCGTACACCGAGCTTGGCCGTGATGCCCGACACATACCCCTTGACCGTGCTCAGCGAGATGAACAGCTCGTCGGCTATCTCCTGGTTGGTGCGTCCCCTGCCGATCGCCTGGACGATCTCGGTCTCCCGCGCGGTCAATGGCTGTGCCGGCACGCGGGCCCCGGTCCGGGTGCCGCGGTCGGTGAGCTGGCGCAGCAGCCGCAGCGTGATGGACGGTGAGATGAGCGCGTCTCCCGTGTACGCGGCCCGCACGGCCTCGACCAGCAGGCGGGGACCCGCGTCCTTCAGCACGAATCCGGCCGCGCCGCAGCGCAGCGCGCCGTAGACGTACTCGTCCAGGTCGAACGTGGTGACCATGACCACCCTGGGCGGGGCCCCGGCCAGCGCGCGGGCGACCTCGATCCCGTCGAGGCGGGGCATCTGGATGTCCACCAGGCACACGTCAGGAAGCGTCCTGCGGGCCTGCTCGATCGCTTCGACGCCGTCGCCCGCCTCGGCGACCACGGTGATGTCGGGCTGGTCCTCGAGAATGATCCGCAGGCTGGCCCGGACCATCTCCTGGTCGTCGGCCAGAAGCACCCGGATGGTCATCGGCACTCCCCGACGGGCAGGGGCCGCGCCATCCGGCATCGGCGCTCCGTGACGGGTGCAGGCGGTCTCATCGGTGTTCTCCGGTGGGGATGGTGGCGCGGACGGACCAGCCCGAGCCGGGGCGAGGGCCGGCGGTCAGGGTGCCTCCGAGGGCTTCGAGGCGTTCGCGCATCCCGATGAGGCCGTATCCGGCGCGGCGGTAGCGGCGGGCGGGCAGTCGCGGGGCGTCGTCCTCGACCTCGACCGTGACGGCCCTCTCGTGCTGGGTGATGCCGATGGTGACCTCGCGGGCGTGCGGGGCGTGCCGGGAGACGTTGGTCAGCGCCTCCCGCACGATCCGGTACACGGTGCTGCTCACCTGGGGCGGCCAGCCGGACGGCTCGGCGTCCAGCCGCAGGTGCGCCCGGCGGCCGTGGCTCTCGAAGCCCTCGATCAGCTCGCCGAGCCGTTCGTGGCCTTCGGCGGCGGGAGCGGCGTCACGCAGGAGGCCGACCACGCGGCGAGTGGCGGCCAGGGCCTCCGAGCCCGCGGTCTCGATGCCGGCGAGGGATCCGGCCGTCCTCTCCGGGTGCTTGGCGGTGACGAGCTGGGCGGCCTGGGCCTGGAGCACGATGCTGGTGATGTGGTGGGCGACGACGTCGTGCAGCTCCCTGGCCAGCTCAAGGCGCTCGGCACGTCGTACCCGCTCGGCGACGGTACGGCGGCGGGCCGCGAGCAGCCGGAGGCCGCCCCCTGCCGTCAGGGCGGTGAGCCAGAGCAGGCCGCTCACCACCGGCACGGCCGAGCCGGGATTGACGAGAAGGCCGCCCGCCACCACGGCCAGTCCCGCGGCGGCCACGGCGCAGGCCGTGCGGGCGGGCAGCGTCCTGACCGCGGAGCCGACGAGCACCGCCGCCCCCAGGGACGCGGCGGGGCTGGGTTCGGCGGGAAGGTGGACGAGGCGGGTGACGAGGACGGCGAGCGCGGCCACGGCCAGGCCGGCGACGGCGGTCCACAGCGGATCGCGGTGGCGCACCAGGGCGAGCGCGCACACCCAGGCGGCGACCGCCGCGCCGAACGGCCAGTACCCGGCGCCCCAGCTGCCGGCGACCTGGTACGCCTGGAAGGCCACGGTCACCGCGAACACGGCGCCGAGCCCGGCGCCGGCCGCCACCTTGAACCGATCGGGAACACCCACGGCCTCCAGGCTAGGGGAGGCGTCCCACTGGCCCGTACCGGCCGAAAGTACTGTTCCCTCCCTGCTTTCCGCCGATGTGGGAACGGGCCGGAGTCCACAGGATGAGGTCCCATGCCACATGAGACGCTCCCCCCGGCGCCGGAGTCCACAGGGCCGGGACACCCCACGACGACCTTCTCCGGCCGGCCGCGTGTCGCCGCGCTCGACGTGCTGCGCGGGTTCGCCCTGTGCGGGATCCTGCTGGCCAACGTCAAGCCGATCGCCCACATGATCCACGCCACCGAGGTCACGCGGTCCGTGGTGGTGGCCCCGGGTCAGGACGACGCCTGGCTGGGATTGGGGCTCTTCGTCGACCAGCGCTTCTTCCCGATCTTCTCCCTGCTGTTCGGCGTCGGTTTCTCGCTGCTGCTGGACTCCGCGGGACGCCACGCCCCGCGCCCGCGGGTGCTTCTGGCGCGCCGGCTCCTGGCCCTGCTCGCCGTGGGCCTGGCCCACATGTTCCTGCTGTGGCGAGGCGACATCCTCACCATCTACGCCGTCGTCGGCCTGCTGGTGCTGCTGCCCTCGACCTGGCTGCCGCGCCGGGCCGTCGCGGGGCTCGCCGCCGTCCTCATCGCGACGCCGCTGATCCTCGACAGCAACGGTGTGCCGCTGGTGCCCGGACTGTTCCTGCTGGGGTCGGCACTCACCCGGTACGGGGTGATCGACCGGATGGAGCGCTCGGTCCGCGTTCCGGCCGCGCTGGCCCTGCTCTTCGCCGCGGGGGCGGTGCCCGCCGTGTGGCTGCAGATCGAAACGCCGGCCGGCGACGCGTACTTCAACACCTGGTTCGGCCTCGCCGGGTCGCTGATGGCGGGCGTCTACGTGTGCGTCCTGTTGCTCCTGCTCAGAACGCCGCTCCGTCCGGCGCTGCAAATGATTTTCACGCCGCTGGGCCGGATGGCGCTGACCAACTACCTGTCCGCCACGATCCTCGTCCTGGTGGCCGCCCGCCTCATCGGCGACTCGCCGGACGGCTGGTCGTCGGCGACGGTGCTCCTGGTCGCCGGGGCCGTTCTCGTCCCCCAGTGGCTGGTGTCCACGCTCTGGCTGCGCCGCTACCGCCAGGGCCCGCTGGAATGGCTCTGGCGCTGGGCCACCTGGGCCCGCCGCCCGCCTCTGCGCCGCACCCCCTGACCGCCGGGTTCATATCGGCGAGGCGTCGGTCGGGCGGCTCGCCGGGCCCGCGTGCGCTGAGCGCGTTCGGTGTTCCGGGCCGGCCCGGCCGGACCTGGCGACGTGGTCGTGGCTCAGGCGACCGAGCGGGTGATCCGGGGCACCGGCGGACGGGTCACTGGCGGACGGTCGAACCCCGGCGCTCCTTGCGGATGTGCAACTGCGCGGGCACCCGGGTGCGCAGCTCGGCGACGTGGCTGACGATGCCGACCGCCCGGCCGCCGTCGCGCAGGCCGTCGAGGATGTCGAGCACACCGTCGAGGGTGTCCTCGTCCAGGGTGCCGAAGCCCTCGTCGACGAAGAGCGTGCCGAGATCCGCTCCCCCGGCCTCGGCGGTGACCACGTCGGCCAGGCCGAGGGCGAGGGCGAGCGAGGTGATGAAGCTCTCGCCGCCGGAGAGGGTCGCCGGGTCACGGCCCACGCCGGTCCAGCTGTCCAGGATGTGCAGGCCGAGCCCGCCGCCGGACCTGCTCCGGTCTCCGGCGGAGCGGTCGCGGTTGTGCTCAAGGAGATAGCGCCCGCCCGACATGTGGTCGAGCCGCTCGTTGGCCGACTCGACCACCTGGCTGAGGCGCTCGCCGAGCACGTAGGACGACAACCGCATCTTCCACCGGTTGTCGGTGGAGTTGCCGCCGGTCAGGGTGGCGAGCCGTTCGGTCAGCCGGTGCCGCTCGTCGGCGGGCTCCCAGCGTCGCAGGCAGGCGGCCAGCTCGGTGCGGAGCGCGGCCAGCCGGGCCAGGCGGGCCTCGCCCCTGTCCCGCTCGGACAGCAGGCGGGCGTGGGCGGCGTCGGCCGCGTCCCGCGCCTCGCGCAGTCCCGCGAGGTCGGGTTCCGGCTCGGCCGCGGCGGCGACCAGCTCGGGATCGGCGAGCATCGCGGCGACCGCGGCGCCCTCCTGGGCGAGCTCGCGGAGCCGGGCGGCCTTCTCCTCCCGTTCGGCGGGGGAGCGGACGGCGGCGCGGGCGTCGTCGAGCCCGAGGAAGCCCGCCTCGACGGCGGCGCCCAGCGCCCGGTCGCGGGCCGTCACGAGCTCGGCGGCGGTGACCCGCTCGTCCCTGACCGCCTCGACGGCCTCCCGCAGCAGCTCCGCCTCGTCGGCCAGCCGGTCCAGCCTGGCGGCCAGTGTCGGGTCCTGGCCGCGCGCCTCGTCGAGGCGCGCGGCCAGCCGCTCGGCGTCGGCGCCGAGCCTTTCGACGTTCGTACGGCGGGAGGCCAGCCCGACGGCGAGCTCGCGCGAGCGCTCCCCGAGCCGCTCGGACTCGGCGGCGATCCGCCCGGCCTCGGCCGCCAGCACCGGCTCGGCCCCCGCCGACTCGCGGAGCGCGGCCAGCGCCCGCTCCGCCTCGGTGAGCTCGCCCGCGGCGTCCCGTACGGCCAGGTCGGTCCGGTCGCGCGCCTCGCGGTGGGCCGCGGCGGCCTCGATGGCGCGGGTCGCGGCGGTGAGCGCGGCGGACAGGAGCGCTGCCTCCCGTGCCAGGCGGTCACGGCGGGCCCGCACCGAGGGGTCGGTGCCCCGGGCGCCGTCCAGGCGGGCGGTGAGGCGCTCGCGCTCGGCCTGCCAGCCCGTACGGCGGGCGTGGCCCTCGGCGAGCCGCCGGGCGATCTCCGCCGCCCGGGTCCTCGCGCCGTCCAGCTCGGCGGCGATCCGCTCCACCTCGGCGGCGAGGGCCTCCTCGGCGCTCGCGGCGGAGGTCAGCGCCTCCAGTTTCCGGCTCGCCTCGGCGAGGATCTCCCCCGCCTCCTCGCCGGTCGCCTCTCCCGCGACGGCGAGTGCCTCGTCGAGGCGGGAGACCAGCGTCGTGACGGTGTTTCCCGCGGCCTGGCGCCGTTCCATGGCCGCCTCGTAGGCGCCCTGGGCGGCGCGCTCGTCGTCGGCGGTGGGCGCCTGGTCGGCCGGGGCGGCGGGGGCGGGGTGGTCGGGTGAGCCGCAGACCGCGCAGGGGTGGCCGGGGGTGAGCTTGGCGGCGAGTTCCGCGGCCATGCCGTCGATCCTGGACTGCCGGATGTCCAGGTGCCGGTCGCGGAGCGTCTGGGCGAGGTCGGTGGCCTCGGTCTGCGCGGCGCGCGCGGACTCCAGCTCGACGCGGAGTATCTCGCGGCGCCGTGCCGCGGCGAGCACCGCGGCGGCGGTGTCGGCGCTCGCCCGCGCCGCCGGGATCCCCGCCGCGGCGGCCCTGGCCTCACCGAGCCGGGCGGACGCCTCCGCCGACGCGGCGGGCAGCCCCTCCAGGGTCTCGCGGACCTCGGCCTCCTGCCGGACCACCTCCGGGAGCTCGGCGTCGAGCGCGGCGATCAGCCCGTCGAGCTCGGCCAGCCGGGCCTCCTCGACCCGCAGCCCCTCCAGCCCGGCCAGCTCCCGCCCGCGATCCCTCTCCTGGGCGGTGAGGACCTCGCGGATCTCCCCGGGGTCGAGGGTCTCGCGCACCTCGTCGGGGTCGAGGGTCTCGCGCACCTCCGGAGGGAAGGCGGCCAGCCTGGCGGCGAGGTCGGCGCGGGCGGCGGACAGGTCGGCGGCGAGGCGGTCGCGGTGCTCGGCCGCCCGGAGGCGGGTGACGGCGCCCTCCACCGCCGACTCGGCGGCGGGGAGGCGGGCCGCGTCCAGGCGGGCGGCGGTGAGCCGTTCGTCCAGCTCCCGGCGGAGACCGGGGAGGGCCTCCAGGCGGGCGTCGGCCTCTGCCTGAACGGCGGCCAGCTCGACGATCTCGCGAGCGGTCCTCTCCCGCTCCCGGACGATTCCCGTCAGGCGCGACTCCTCCGCGCGCAGCTCGCCCAGGCGGGTGATCTCACTCCGGCGGTCGCGCTCCAGCGCGGCCAGGTGACCGAGTACGGCGTGGCGGCGGTCAGCACCGGCGTCCGTGGGGTCACGGACATCCTCATGGGCGCCGGCGTCCACGTGGTCGCGGGCGTCGTCGCCGTGGGCCGCGCCTGCCGTACCGGCGCCGTCGCGGGCGGTGCCGGTACGGTCGCGGACGGCGTCCCACCGGTCGAGGGGGGCGCCGAGGAGGGGGAGGGCGCGGGCGACGGCGTCGGCGGCCAGGTGGTGGGCCTTGGACGCGGCCTCGGCGCGCTGCTCGGCCCCCTGGATCAGCGGCAGCACCCGGTCGGCGGCCGCCGCCTCCTCCAGGATGGCCTCCAGGTCGGCCCGCTCCTCGGCCGTCTCCTCCAGGGCCCGGCTCCTGGTCAGCGCCTCGGCGTGACGCCGTCGCCGGTCGGCCAGCGCGGCACCGCGTTCCAGGCTCTCGCGCGCCCGCCGTACGGCGGCCTCGCCCTCGGCTCCCTGCCCGTCCAGCCGCGCGGCCTCCAGGCGCGCGAGGTTCTCAAGCGCCTGGGCCCACCCCAGCGGGTCGTCCTCCACGGACCGCGCGGGCTGTGCGGGCTGTGCGGGCTCCACGAGCTTCACGGACTCCCCCGGTTCCGTGAACTCCGTGGAGACCCGCGGCTCGGGGAGATCGGCCAGCGCGGTCAGGAGGGCGGGGCCCGCGGCCTCCTCCAGGCGCTTGACGGCGAAGTCGACCTCCTTGCGGAGGGTCTGCTGCTCGCGGTACGCCTCGGTGCGCTGCTCGGCGAGCCAGGACTCGGCGGTGGCGTAGATCTTCACCGAGAACAGGCGCTCCAGCACCCTGCGGCGATCCTCGCCGTCGGCGCGCAGGAACTTGGCGAAGTCCCCCTGGGGCAGCATCGCGACCTGGAGGAACTGCTCGGCGTTCATGCCGAGCAGGGTGCCGACGAACTCCCCTGCCTCGTCGACCCTGGTCGTCAGCCCCACCCACTCCCCGGAGGGCGCGAGCTCCTGGAGCAGGGCCTTCTCGTTCTCCCTGGTCGTGCCGGTGCCCCTGAGCTTGGGGCGCTGCCAGGCCGGCGACCGGGTGATCTTCAGCCTGCGGCCCCTGACCGTGACCTCCAGTGCCACGCTGGGCCCCCGGCCCGGGGGCGCGTGGTCGCAGCGCAGGCTCTTGGCACTGTCGCGCCTGCCGGGCACCCTGCCGTACAGGGCGTAGCAGAGCGCGTCGAGCACGGTGGTCTTACCCGCGCCGGTGGGGCCGTGGATCAGGAACAGCCCCGCCTCGGCGAGGGCGTCGAAGTCGACCTGCTCCTCACCGGGGAAGGAGCCGAAAGCGGTGATCCACAGACGGTGCGGGCGCATCTACGCCTTCGCCTCCTTCATGCGGGAGAACTCCACGGCCTCCCGCAGCAGCCGGGTCTCGGCGGGGTCGGCGGCCTCGCCGCGCACCTCGCGGACGAAGTCGAGGGCGACGTCGATCTCGGGGCGCCCGGCCGCCCTGGCGCGGGTCACGGTCTCGTGGACCCCGCCCTCGGGTTCGAAGGACAGGGCGAGCGTGTGCGGGAAGCGGGACCGGAGCCGCTCCATCGCGCCCTTGGGCCGGATCCGGTCGACGAGCGTCACCTGGAGCCAGTGGTCCTCGTGACGGGCGTGCTCGGGCGCGGCCAGCAGGTCGTCGATGCGGCCGGTGAGGCGGCTGACCGGCCGGGGCACCGGGGCCTCGACGAACTCGGCGCCCTCGTAGCCGCCGGGGTCGATGTCGACCACCCAGGAGCCCTTCGTCTGGCCGCTCTCGGAGAAGGAGTAGGCGATCGGGGAGCCGGAGTAGCGGGCGGTCTCGCTCATCCGCTGGCGGCCGTGCAGGTGGCCGAGCGCCACGTAGTCGACGCCGTCGAAGGCGCGCACCGGGACGTGCGCGACGCCTCCCACGCTGATGTCGCGCTCGCTGTCGCTGCCCTGCCCCCCGGTCACGAACGCGTGGGCGAGGACCACCGACCGGGGCCCTCGCCGCCCGAGGTCGGCGCGGACCAGGGACATGGCGTGCTCGATCGCGGCGGTGTGGGTGCGCTCGGGCAGCTCCCAGGGGACGCGTACCAGCTCGGGCTCCAGGTAGGGGATGCCGTAGAAGGCGACGTCGCCGACGACGACCGGCTCGCCGACCCGCTCCGGGTCGGTGCGCAGGTGGACACCCGCCGCGTCGATGAGGTCGGCGCCGAAGCCGAGGCGGCGGGCCGAGTCGTGGTTTCCGCTGATCAGCACGGTGCGCACCCGGGCGTCGACGAGCCTGCGCAGCGCCTGGTTGCACAGGTCGACCGCGTCGACCGAGGGCAGCGCCCGGTCGTAGACGTCACCGGAGACCACGACCACGTCGATCCGCTCCGACCTGACCGTCTCGATCAGGTGGTCGACGAAGACGCCCTGGGCGGCCAGGAGACTCTCCCGGTGGAACGAGCGGCCCAGGTGCCAGTCCGATGTGTGCAACACCCGCATGTCGCACGAAGCTAACAGGACTCAGCGACAAATGTGGCCACTCGCGTCACGCGAATCCCCCCTCTGGTGGGGGCTTCCGGTGGTGAGTACGCTTGAAGATCGGATGGAACGATACCGGAACAACGACGATCGCGGAGGCGAGTGACCATCGGGGATCGCGTGGGTGTCCAGGTGGGCCGCGGTGTCCTGAGCGTCGCATCCGGCCTGATCCTGGTGGTTCTCGCGACGGTGGGCTACACCCTGCCGCCGCCGTTCGACCCGACCCCCCTGCACGTCGATCCGGTCTTCCAGGCCCTTCCGCCCCAACCGCCGTCCGAGCTCCGGCCGGTCACCGCGAACAGGCAGATCACCACGCGGGACGTCACCGTCACGGCCGAGGACGGCACGTTGCTGGGAGCGACCATCCGCGCGCCGATGGCCCCGGGACGGCACCCGGCGCTGGTCTTCGTGCAGGGGGCGGGTCCCGGGGTCAGGGGCGAGTTCACCACCCAGGCCGAGTGGCTGGCCAGGGCCGGGATCGTCACCCTCGTCTACGACAAGCGGACCGTCGGCTACGACTTCATGAAGCGCGACTTCGGCCTCCTCGCCCGCGACGCCCTGCGCGTCCTGAAGGAGCTGCGTTCGCGCGAGGACGTCGACCCGGCCAGGGTGGGACTCTGGGGGGTGAGCGAGGGGAGCTGGGTGGTGCCCCTCGCCGCCAACGAGAGCGGCGCCGTCGGGTTCACCGTGCTGGTGTCGGCCCCCAACGTCTCCCCCATGCGGCAGGTGACGTGGGCGCTGGGCGAGCAGCTCCAGCGGTTGTACGCGCCCAGCGGGGTGCGCGAGCTGCTCATCCGCGCGATCGGCGCCGTGGACGCGGACTTCCTGCGCTACGACGGCCTGCCCGCGCTGCGCGAGCTGCGGCAGCCGGTCCTGGCCCTGTACGGCACACGCGACCCCTCGATCCCGTTCGTGGAGAGCAGCAAGGCGCTGACCGGTGCGCTCGCCGAGGGCGGCAACAACGCCTACACGATCCGCTACCTCGACCGCGCCGACCACGGCATGCGCTTCCACGGCGGCCCTCTCGTCCCCGACTACCTTCGGACGCTGGCCAACTGGGTGCTGGGCCTGCCGGGCACGGCCACGCCGTCGGTGCACATCGCCGGTGCCACGCCGGTCCAGCGTCTGGAGGCGAGCGACGTCCCGGCCGCTCCCTGGTACGCCGGGGGTACGGTGATCGGCCTGACGCTCTGCCTGGCCGTGGTCGGTTACGTGGTCGGGCCGGTGGCGGAGATGGCCGCGCGGCTGCGCGGCCGGGCGGCGGCCGCGGAGGCCGGCGTCCTGATCTGGCCGCCGATACGGCGGCGGTTCCGCCGGATGGCGTGGACCGGGGTCGGGCTGCTCGTCTCGGTGGTGGCGTTCATCACGCTGCTCGTGCTGTTCTCGGTCAACCAGGCCGGGGCGTGGCCCGCGGTGCTCGCCGGGTGGCTGGTCATCAGGATCCTGGCGCTGCTGATGCTGCTGCAGGAGGTCACGGGCGTGGCGGCCGTCGTGTCGGGCCTGCGGGAGGGCTGGCAGCCCTCCCGCCCGCAGAGCTTCGCGGTGGCCGGGGTGCTGGGCAGCACCGGCCTGCTGCTGGTGGCCGCGGCCTACTACGGCCTGTTCTCGTTTCCCTGGTAGGGCTTTCCCGGTGGGGCCGCGGCGTCCCTCGCCTCCGCGTCCCCCGGCAGGCCACGACGCAGGCCACGACGGCCGGAGGCGGCGTCACGTCCTCGTGACCGTCAGGGACAGCCGTCGAGCCAGCGGTCCATCTCGACGAAGACGCGCTTGCGGACCGGCTCGGCTGACAGCACCAGGTCGTGTACGCCGCCTGGCACGCGGACGCACGTCACGTGCGAGCCGATGCTGGTCGACCAGCGGGCGATCCGCCGGGGGTCGAGCACGACGTCCGCCTCCTGCGCCTCCGGCGCGAAGGCGCGCAGCCGCAGGCCCTTCTCCGCGCAGAGCACCAGCACCGGCACGTCCACCCGGAGACCGTCGTGCAGCCTGCGCTGCGCCCGGCGGATCGCCCCGATCCAGGCCGCGTGCACCGGGAACCCGCCGATGGGCTTCCACTCCAGGTCGAAGTCCCACTCGCCGTGGTGGCTGCGGTGCAGGCTCGTGCCGTACGCGGTGGCGGTCACCATGGGCAGGACGGTGCGGGTGGGCAGCCTGGACAGCTGCACCCGCAGCAGGTCCGCGGCGACCCGCACGGGGGCGGGGACGTTGAGGTCGAGGAAGGGGCTGTTGAGCACCAGTGCCTGGACCAGTCCCCGGCCGCGGACCCGGTCGGCCCAGAGCGGGGCGATCAGGCCCCCGGTGGAGTGGGCGTTGAGGACGACGTGATCGTGCCCGTCGCGCTCGCGGATGATCCGTACCGCCTCGTCGATCTCCGGGAAGTACTCGGTGAGGCTGCGCACGAACCCGCGGGTCTGGTGCGGCAGCAGCGAGCGGCCGTACTTGCGCAGGTCGAGCCCGTAGAAGTCGAAGCCCCTGGCGACGAAATGGTCGGCCAGGTGGGTCTGGAAGAAGTAGTCGGTGAAGCCGTGCAGGTAGAGCACGGCTCCGCGGGCGGGCTCGGCGGCACGCCGCCGCACCAGCGAGGCCACCACCGCCCCCTCGTCGTCATCGGCCATCGGCAGGACCGTGAGCTCGTAGTCGGGACCGAGAACGTCGGGCATGACGGCCAGGGTAGTTCGTGCGGATTGTCCGCTCTCCAGGGGGATCTCGCGAGGAGGACCGGAGGACCCGGCGGGGAGGGTCACGGGGGCGTTCCTCCGGGGAGACCGTGACGGTTCCGCCGGGGGCGAGCCGGTGCGGGTGACCGGGAATCACCGCGGCGCCGCCGTGATTCGATCCCAGTGAAAACCATGATCGATTCTTATTGCTGTAGAAATGACGCGATATAGGAGCATTAGCTTCCCGAGTTGTTCACCGACTTGTCGCCCGCGACCTGGTTTCACCCCCCTACCATCTCCCTGCGGCGGTCAAGCGCGAGGAAACGGGGAGCAGTTGCGGGACAGATCAAAGCCGCCCGGAGTCGGCGCGGTCATCGGCTGGACGGCACTGGCCGCCATCGTCCCGGGCGCCGCGCACCTGCGCGCCGGATGGCGCAGGACGGGGCTGGCGATCCTGTGCGCGTACACGGCGCTGCTGCTGGCCCTGCTCTGGGTGGCGCTCACCTCCGACCTCGGCGGGATCGCCGGGCGGCTGGCCGCCTCCTCCGCGCTGACCAACGTCACCGTGGTCGTCTCCCTGGCGCTCGGCGCCGCCTGGTTCGCGCTGGTCGTGCACTCGTTCGTCGTGATGAACCCCGGCACGCTGCCCAGTGTGGGACAGGCGATCGCCGGAGGCGTGGCGGGAACGCTCGCGGTGGCCGTACTCCTGCCGTTCGGCCTGGTCGGGCAGTACACGGCGGTCTCGCAGTCGGCACTGGACGACGTCTTCAACGCCCCGTCCACGCCGCGCCCGGCGAGCGACGGGGGCGGGGGCGGCGAGGACGACCCGTGGGCGGGCCGCAGCCGGGTGAACATCCTGCTGCTCGGCGGCGACGCCGACACCCATCGGGTGGGCGTGCGGACCGACAGCATCAACGTGGCCAGCGTGGACGTCAAGACCGGCAACACCGTGCTGCTCAGCCTGCCGCGCAACCTGGAGAACGTCCGCTTCGTGCCCGGCTCCCCCATGGCGAAACGCTTCCCCGAGGGGTTCCGGCTCCCGGCCAACCCCGACGGCTCGCGCGAGGATCTGCTCTTCGCGGTCTGGGAGTACGCCGACTCCCACCCCGAGATCTTCGGGGGCCGTAAGGGCCAGGGCACCAAGACGCTCATCGACACGGTCGGCTACACGCTGGGCCTGAAGATCGACTGGTACGCCCTCGTCAACATGTGGGGCTTCGCCCGGCTGATCGACGCGATCGGGGGCGTGACGCTGACCGTTCCCCAGGACGTGGTCTTCGGCAAGTACAACGAGGGCCTGGTCAAGGCCGGAACCCGCAAGCTGCGCGGCGCCGACGCGATGTGGTTCGCCCGCTCGCGCACCAACAGCGACGACTACACCCGGATGGGACGCCAGCGCTGCGTGCTGGGCGCCCTGCTCTCCCAGTCGGACCCGGCGACCGTGCTGTCCCGCTTCAACCAGGTCGCGCTGGCCACCAAGGAACTGCTGCGCACCGACATCCCGCGCCCGATGCTGGAGCACCTGGTCCCGCTGGCGCTGAAGGTCAAGAACGCGAAGGTGACCAGCGTCCAGTTCGTCCCACCGCTGATCAACACCGGCTACCCCGACTGGAGCAGGATCCGCACGGTCACCGCCAAGGCCCTGCGCGCCTCGGCCGTCACCCGGCGCCCCCTCACCGCCACCGCGGCCCCCACCACCACGCCGAAGACTGCGGCTGAGCGAGGACCCACCCGCACCCCCCGCCCCGGGACGAGCACCACGGCGAAACCCGATCCGACCTCTCCCAAGGGCATCACCGAAGGCTGCGGCTGAGCGGGGCCCTGTCTCCCGTTCGTCTCCCCGTTCGTCTCCCCGTTCGTCTCCCGTTCGCCTCCGGCCGGCGGCGGACAGGCCAGGGTGCGACCGGGCGGCCGGGCCGGCTCCCCGCGCGGGCCGCGGGCTAGACCGAGTACGACTCCTTGGACAGGCGGCGGACCCGGTCCTCGTCGATGCGGTGACCGAGGCCCGCCTGGGTGAGCGGCACCGCCACCACGCCGCCCGAGGCACCGACCGGCGGGTCGACGATCTGCGCGCTGCGCGGCGGCTCGGCCACGTCGCAGGGCAGGCCGCAGCCGGGCAGGCTGGCCGCGGCGACGGTGGCCGCGCGGGCCAGCCCGGTGCCCTTGCCCCCGGCGCAGGCGATCTCCCATCCGGCGCGTACCGCGCGGTCGTGCACCCGTCGCACCTCGCGCAGGGAGCCCAGGGCCGCGGGACGGAGCAGCAGCGCCCGGCCCGCCCTCGCGGTGATCGCCTCGTCCAGCTCGGCGGCCGAGGCGACCTCGAGCAGCACCGGGGCGGCGACGCGCTCCTGCAGGTCGGCATGGTCGCCGAGACTCGCGAGACCGGTGAAGGGGCGTTCGATGACGGAGAGCGTGTAGGCGTCCAGCGCCTCGAGGGCGTCGACGTCGGTGTAGGCGCCGCGGGCGTCCACGCCGATGCCCAGCGCGGGGTACGCCCGGCGGACGGCGCGCAGCGGCTCGATGTCCCAGCCGGGGTGGACGTCCAGGGTGACGTGGGCGTACCCGGCGCAGACGTGCCGGTTCACCCTCGCGACCAGGCTCTCCAGGTTGCGGTCGGCGCCGATCCTGACGGTGGCCATGAGGGAGGTGCGGGTGCCGCCGAGCGCGTGGGCCAGCGGCACCCCGCGCATCTTCGTCCACAGGTCCCAGCAGGCCATGTCGGCGGCGGACCCCCCGGGGACGGCTCCCAGCTCGTCGGGATGCTCCCAGTCGACGCCGATCAGCGCCTGGGCGAGCCCCTCCTCCAACGCGACCCAGGTCTTGGGATCGGCGTCGACGACCTCTCCCCACCCGGTCATGCCGCCGTAGTCGGTGAGCCGGACGAGGATGCTCTCCGGCCGCCTGCCGTACGGCAGGACCAGCCGGAACACCTCAAGCTCACGGACGCGCGGCATGGACCCCCCTGGACCTCTCCGAGCCCGGACGACTCCGGGCTCCGACGACTTCCCAGGCTCGGAGGACCCGGGCTCTGGAAACGCGAATCCCGCCCGGAGGCGGGACTCCCCCCTCAACACCGCGAAGAACGGCGTTCTTCCCATGGTGCCACGATGGCCCGGGAACGCCTCCGGCGCGGAGGGGGAATCCGGTCCGGTACTTCCGTCCTTTCCGGCTCGGAGAGACCGGGACCAGGGGGCCGGGAGTGCTTGAGGGGTCGCAGGACGGGGGAGCTCAGCTCCGGGGAAGGACGCGTCCGGAGACCAGGGCTCCGGTGGCCGCCATCAGCGCCGTCAGCCCGAAGCACAGCACGTAGACGGCGACGGAGGCGCCCAGGGCCGCCAGGAGCGCTCCGGTGACCGCTACCGCGACGACCGTGTAGACCGACTCGGCGACGCCGAGCGACGCGCTGTTCTCCCCCTCCTCGCCCGGGGGCGACAGCTCCAGGATGAGCACCGACAGCGTCGGGTACACGATGCCCATGCCGAGCCCGAGCAGGATCTCGCCGAGGAAGGCGGTGGCGACCGGGACGGCGGCGAAGACGGTCAGGCCCATCAGCGCGAGGCCCACGGCGATCAGCACCGAGCCGGAGCGCAGCACCAGGACCCGGTCGAACCGCTTGCGGCCCACCACCCAGGAACCGAACGACCAGCTCAGCGCGCCACCGGTCAGGGTGAGCCCGGCCATGGTCAGCGACAGGCCGCGTTCCTCGTTGAGCATCAGCGGCAGGAACGCCTCGCCGCCGATGGCCGCGCCCGCCGCGATCCCCCGCAGGGAGATCACCGATGGCAGGCCGCGGGCCGCGCGCAGGGTTCCCGGGGGGAGCAGCCGGGGCAGCGCCGCGACCAGCATGGCCAGACCGGCGGCGAGCAGGACGAGCCCGGTGCCGGGCACCGCACCGCCGGAGCGCGTGAGTGCCGACGCGCCGTACTGCATGAGCGCGGCTCCGGCCGCGACGAGCAGCGCCCAGCCCAGCCGGTGCGCGATCGAGGAACGGGCACCGGACGGCCGCTCCGGCATCGCCCCCGACACTGTCTCCGACACCGCCCCCGGCACCGGCCCCTGCTCCGTCACCGGCCTTGTCACCGGCTCCGTCATCGGCTCCGTCATCGGCGCGGAGGCCAGCCCGCGCCAGAGCAGCAGGGCCGCCGGGAGGAGGATCGCCGTCACTCCGATGAAGACCCAGCGCCAGCCCGCGTTCTCCACCACGACGCCGGTGATCGCGGGCCCCACCATGGAGGGCACCACCCAGGCGGTCGCGAAGATCGAGAACACCCGGGGATGAAGATCCGCCGGGTAGGAGCGTGAGACCAGCACGTACATCGAGACCTGCAGGATGCCCGCGCCGAAGCCCTGGACGAACCGGCCCGCGACGAACACGTCCATCGTCGGCGCCACCCCGGCGACGACCAGCCCGGCGGCGAAGACCGCCACCCCGGTCCAGAGCGGCGCGACCGGCCCCCCGCGGTCGCCCCACCACCCGCCCAGCACCGTCGCGACCACCCCGGCCGCGAGCGCCCCGCTGAACGCCAGCCCGTACAGCGCGTGACCGTCCAGCTCGTCGGCCACGACCGGCATGGCGGTGGCCACCGCGAGGTACTCGAAGGCGGCCAGGGAGATGAGGGCCACCATCCCCACCGTCAGGGCGCGGTGACTCCGGGCGAATATCCCGGCAGGAGGCTCGTCGGTCATCACGGTAGTCATGGGGTCGACGGTACGGCCCGCGCGCGGTGGCACACATCAGGCTTTCGGATCAGCCCTTGGTCGTAGGACCGGCGTCCTGGACGTGGGAGACCAGGCCCCGCAGGAGCAGGTCGAGCCCGAACTCGAACCGCTCGGTGCCGTTGGCGGCCATCAAGGTGTCGACCTGGGCGACGATGTTGGGGAACCGGTCGACGGGCAGGCTGCGGTAGAACGCGGCGATCTGACCGAAGAATTCACCCAGGAAGCTCGCCAGGTCCTTGCCGCTGCCGCGCTGCCGGTTGACGTAGAGCGACCCCTCGTAGGCGTCCGAGCAGACGTACAGACCGAGGCGGTCGATCATCAGGGCGGCGGCCCTGGGCGGCACACCGCCCGCGAGCATGACGGCCAGCTGCCCCTCGGCCACCCGCAGCGCGTTGGGCCCGGTCGGGATGCCCGCCAGGCCGACCCTGGCGATGTCGGCGTGGGCGCTGAAGACCCGGAAGGCGTCGAGGACCATCTCCCTGAGCTGCTCCAGCCAGCGCTCCGGCTCGGGCTCGGGCACGTGGATCTCGCCCACGACCTCGTCGTACATCAGGTCGAGCAGCTCCTCCTTGTTCGCCACGTGGGCGTAGAGCGAGGCGGGACCGGTGCCGAGCTCCTGGGCGACACGGCGCATGCTCAGCGCGTCCAGCCCCTCGGCGTCGATGAGGCGCAGCCCGGTGGCGACGATGAGATCCCTGCTCAGGACGGTTCGCGGAGCGCTCACCTTGCGGGTCTTGCGCCACGGCGGGACGGGGATCTCGGTCACGCGCCGATCCTATACCGCGGCGGATCACGGTCGCGAACACCGTACTTTTTACGAACATCGTTCGTTTGATGCGAACGATGTACTTGACTCAAACGTCGTTCGTTTATAAAACAGTGTTCGCAGTCAACGAACACTGTTCTTCGGCCATCGACTCCCCAGATCGGATCCCCCATGACACACACGGTCGAGACCGGCTCCTCACCCACCGGCGCGGAGCCGTACCGATGGCGCTGGCCCGCCCTCTTCGTGGTTCTCGCCGCGGAGGTGATGGACCTGATGGACGCCATGATCACGATCATCGCGGCGCCGTCCATCCAGAAGGAGCTGGGCGGCTCGTCGAGCATGATCCAGTGGCTCAGCGCCGGATACACCCTGGCGATGGCCATCGGCCTCGTCACCGGGGGCCGCCTCGGCGACCTCTACGGGCGCAGGCGCATGTTCGTGGCCGGCGCCCTCGGCTTCACCCTGTTCTCGCTGCTGTGCGGCCTGGCCACCTCCCCCGAGATGCTGATCGGCGCGCGGGTGCTGCAGGGCCTGGCCGGGGCGGTGATGGTGCCGCAGGGCCTCGGCATCATCAAGGAGGTCTTCCCGCCCAAAGAGCTGGCCGCGGCGTTCGGCGCGTTCGGCCCGGTCATGGCGCTGTCCACGGTGGCGGGCCCCGTCCTCGCGGGCTGGCTCGTCGACGGCGACTTCTTCGGCACCGGATGGCGCATGATCTTCCTGATCAACCTGCCGGTCGGCCTGATCGCCCTCCTCGGCGCGCTCCGCTACCTGCCCGCGTCGAAACCCTCGCACGCCTCGCGCCTGGACCTGACCGGCACCGGGCTCATCTCGGCCGCCTCCTTCCTGCTGATCTTCCCCCTGGTCCAGGGTCGCGACCTCGACTGGCCCGCGTGGACCTTCGCCCTGATGGCCGCCTCGATCCCGGTCTTCGCGCTCTTCTGCCTGCACCAGTCCCGCAAGGATCGCGCGGGCGGCGACCCGCTGGTGGTGATGAGCCTGTTCCGCAAGCGCTCCTTCACCGGCGGCCTGATCACCGGTCTCGTCTTCTTCGCCGGGATGATCGGCTTCTCCCTGGTGTTCGGGCTCTACACCCAGATCGCCCTGGGCTACGACCCGTTGAAGGCGGGGCTCGCGGGCCTGCCGAACGCCATCGGCACCCTGGTCGGCTTCGGCCTCGTCAACGCCTCGGGACTGGCGAGGAAGGTGGGTCGCAGGCTGATCCACATCGGCGCGGTCGCGATGGCCGGGGGCGTCACGGGGGTCGCCCTCACCCTGAACATCGCGGGCATGGGCGTCACCCCCTGGCAGCTCGCACCCGCCCTGCTGCTCACCGGCGCGGGGATGAGCCTGATCATGGCGCCGTTCTTCGACATCGTGCTGGCCGGGGTGGAGCCCCACGAGTCCGGCTCCGCCTCCGGCACCCTCACCGCCGTCCAGCAGCTCGGCGGCGCCCTGGGCACGGCGGCGATCGGGACGCTCTTCTTCGGCCTGGTCAAGCAGGGCCGCAGCCTTGAGGACGCGATGCTGCTGACGATCTGGGTCGAGGTGGGCCTGCTCGCCGTCACCTTCGTGACCGCCTTCCTCCTCCCCCGGCGGGCGCGGGCCGAGCAGGAGGTCGCGCACTGACACCCACCGGCGAACGGGCGGGCTCCCGAGGGCCCGCCCGTTCACGGCGCCCCGAGTACCGCGGCCTCCGAAGGTGACCCGGCCCTCCCTGGCGTCCCGGCGAGGGCAGGCCCCCGTGGCCCTGCCGCCCTCGCCGGGACGGGATCAGGTGGCGGCGCGCTCCAGCCGGCGTTCCGCCCACTGGCCGATGTCGCGGCGCTCGATCGCCGCGGCCATCAGGTCGGGGAAGGCGTCGGGAGTACAGGCGAAGGCGGGCACCCCCATGGCCGCGAGCGCCGCGGCGTTGTCGTGGTCGTAGAAGGGCGCGCCCTCGTCGGAGAGCGCGAGCAACACGATCACCTGGACACCGCCCGCGGTCATCTGGGCGACCCTGCGGAGCATCTCCTCCCGTACGCCGCCCTCGTAGAGGTCGCTGATCAGGATGAAGATCGAGTCACTGGGGCGGGTGATGAGACCCTGGCCGTAGGCGATGGCCCGGTTGATGTCGGTGCCGCCGCCGAGCTGGGTGCCGAACAGCAGCTCCACCGGGTCGTGGAGCTGGTCGGTGAGGTCGACGACCGCCGTGTCGAAGACGACCAGCGAGGTCCTCAGCGAGCTCATCGAGGCGAGCACCGCGCCGAAGACGCTCGAGTAGACGACGGAGGCGGCCATCGACCCGCTCTGGTCGATGCAGAGCACGACCTCGCGCTGGACGGCCCGCTGCCGCCTGCCGTATCCGACCAGCCTCGACGGGATCACGGTGTTGCGCTCGGGCAGGTAGTTCTTCAGGTTGGCCCGGATCGTGCGGTCCCAGTCGATGTCGGCGGCCCGCTTGGGCCGGTGGGTCCTGGCCGAGCGGTCCAGGGCGCCGGTCACGGCGGCCTTCGTCTTCTGCACGAGTTTCCGCTCCAGCTCGGAGACGACCTTGCGCACCAGCGCCCTGGCCGACTCGCGCGCCTTCTCGGGCATCACCCGGTTGAGCGACAGGAGCGTGCCGACCATGTGGACGTCCGGCTCGACCGCGTCCAGCATCTCCGGCTCCATCAGCAACCGGGTCAGGTTCAGCCGGTCGACGGCGTCCTTCTGCATGACCTGGACGACGGTCGAGGGGAAATAGGAGCGGATGTCGCCCAGCCAGCGCGCCACCCTGGGCGCGGAGGCGCCCAGGCCCCCGCTCCGCTCGGCCGAAGCACCACCACCACCACCGCCGCCGTTGTACAGCGCGGCCAGCGCGCCGTCCATCTGGGCGTCGGTCCCGGTGAGCGAACACCCGGTGCCGTCCGCGTCGCCGCCCAGGACCATCCGCCAGCGGCGGAGCCTCTCATCCATCGGCACTGCCCGTCCTTCCCTCGATCGCCGGCTCCGCGGTCGCCGGCCCCAGAATCGTCAGCACGGTCCGCACGGCCGCCGCCGCGCGCTCCTCGTCGAAGTCCTCCGCGTCCGGCGCCAGGCCGCCGGTGCCCGCCCCCAGGGAACGGACGCGCGAGCCGATCGAGCGCCGCTCCGGGGCGGCGAAGGCACCGAACGTCCTGCGGAGCAGGGGCAGCACATCGACGAAGGTCTCCGGGGCGAGCCCGGTGAGCCACTCGTCGACCAGCCCGAGCAGCCTGGGATCGTGCACGAGCAGCAGCCCGCCCCCGGACAGGAACCCCTCGATCCAGGCGGCCGCCCTCGCCGGCGGGTGCCCCGCCGACATCGCCCGCGACATCCGCAGTCCCACCTCGGCCGTGTCGAGGTCGGCGGCGTCCAGCAGGATCCTGGTGAGCCGTCCCTCGATGAGCCCGTGCAGGTCGGCGCGGCCGGAGGCCCCGCGCAGCGCCACCAGCCACCGGCCCTGCGGCGTCTCCTCCCCGTCCTCCCCGGGACCGGCCGAACCTCCCTGGACTCGCGAGCCACCCGCGCCCGCTCCCTCGGACACGCCCCTTTCCCCGGAACCGTCCTTTTCCCCGGAACCGTCGATTTCCCCGGGACCGCCGAGGGCACGGGAACCGTCCGGGCGGACGGGTCCGGTGTCGAGCAGGGCGACGGCGGCGTGGACGGCGTCGACGTGGCGGATCAGGTCGCGGGCGGCGTCGTCGTCAAGACCGGTGACGGCCCCGCCGAGGCCGACGCAGATCCTGGTGAGCATGGCCTCGACGATGGTGACCAGGCCGGTGGCGGGGGTGCCGCGCACGTCGCCGTAGCGCTGGGCGCGGACCATGGCGGGGAGCGCGGCCATCAGGTGCGTGACGTCACCGTCGAGCGCGGCCCGCGCCGACAGGGCGTCGAGCACGTGCGGCAGCGCCTCCGGCAGGTCGGCGAGCAGGCAGCGCTCCACCAGGCCGGTGAGCCCGGCCAGCGTGACGCCGCCGGACATGCCGCCGGCCCCCCCACTCCCACCCGGCCCGCTCCCACCCGGCCCGCTCCCTCCAGGACCGCCTCCTCCCGGACCGGACGTCCCGCCGGGCGCCCGGCCCCGGATGGTCCGGCCGGACGGCCCTCCCCCGTCGGCGAGGTCACGGACGCGGGCGGCGGCCGCCGCGGGGACGGTCGTGCCCCAGGCGCCCGCCTCGATCAGGTCGATGTCGAACTCGGGCCGCCAGGCGAGCGACCACGACTCACGGAAGGTGCCCTTGCCCCTGCTCTCGCGGGGAGTGCCCCAGTCGACGCCGAGCAGGCGCAACCGGTGCAGCAGCCTGCTGCGCTCCAGGTCCAGGGGTTTGCGCAGGTCGAGGTCGTACTCCCGCTCGAGCGCCTCGGGCTTGAGTTTCACCCGCCGCTGCTCCTCGCGCAGGTGGCGCTGGAGAGGGACCATCGGGGTGGCGTCGGGCACCTGGCCGAGCCGCTCCCCCACGACCATGCGCCGCTGGATCAGCTCCACCGGCAGGTCGTCGCCCTCGCACAGCACCGCCCTGACCGCCTCGGTGACCTCCGCCAGCCCGGCCAGCGGCCGCCCCCTGAGCACGGCCAGGCTCTCCGCGAGCCGTACCGCCTCGATGACGTGCGCGGAGGAGACCGGCAGGTCCTCCTCGCGGAGCACCCCGGCCGCACCGGTCAGCCACCGCTCGACCGGCCGGTCGGGTGAGGCGAACAGGTGGTGGTACCAGCCCGGGGAGGTCACTCCCGCGCCGTACCCGCTCCAGGCGGCCAGCCGCCCGTACGTCCACGGCACCCAGGTCATCTCGGCCCTGACCTTGGGCAGCCCCCTGAGCAGCGCGTCGTCGGCCTTCACGGTGGGCAGCCCGGCCCCCCACGGCGCGCCCTCACGCGCCGTGCCCGCCAGCGCGGGGACGTGCCAGGCCCCGCAGACCACGGCGATCCGCTCGAACCCGTCTCTGACCGCCCTGCGGATCGTGCGACGCATGAAGGCCTCGCGCCGCGCCTCGTACTCGTCGGCGACGTGCCCCTCGCGGACGGCCTCCATGGCCTGAGCGATCATGTGGAACGGAGTGTCGCCACGGTGCTCGACCGCGTCCTCCCACCACCGCTCCGGGTCGTCGTACCCGGCGGCGCGGGCGAGAGCCCCGATCGGATCGATCCGCACGGCCTCCGGGGCGACGTCGTCCGGCTCACCGTGAGTGTCGCCGTCCCTCTCACCACCGGTCGTCTCCCCCTGGGAGCCGGGGACCCTCCCGTCCGGTCCCCGCGCGCCGGCGCCCTCCGGCGTCTCCCCCTCCCGGGGTTCCGCAGGTCCGGCGTCACCGGTCTCCCCCGGCTCCGCGTGACCGCTCGCGCCGGGGCGGGAGGCGAGGCTGTGCACGGCCGGCAGGTCGCAGAAGCGGACCGGGACGCCCGCCGCGACGGCGTGGCGGATCGCCTGCCACTCGGGGGAGAACACCGCGAACGGCCAGAACGCGGCCGTGGACGGCTCGCCCGGCACGTGGGCGAGCAACGCGACCGGCGGCTGGAGATCGGGGTCATGGGCCAGCGTGACCAGCTCGTCGGCCTCGGGCGGGCCCTCGATGAGCACGACGTCCGGCTTGAGACGTTCGAGCTCGTCGCGCAGGGACCGCGCCGACCCCGGGCCGTGGTGCCGGATGCCCAGCACGGAGACGCTCATCCGCGCCCCCCGGCCGGCCGGGGGACCGCCGTCATCGGCGGCACCGGCGACGCGAGGGCCGGAAACACGGGGTTCGGGGACATGGGGGTCGGAGACATGGGAGCCGAAAGCGAGAGGGGCGAGAACGAGGGAATCGGGAACGCGCCCGTCCCGGGGGCCGCCTCAGCCCGCGTCACGGCAGGCCCGGTAGAAGTCGCGCCAGTCCTGGCGCTCGCGCACCACGGTCTCCAGGTATTCGCGCCAGACGACGCGGTCGGAGACCGGGTCCTGGATCACGGCGCCGACGATGCCGGCCGCCACGTCGGAGGGGCGGAGCACCCCGTCACCGAAGTGCGCGGCCAGGGCGATGCCGTTGGTGAGGACGGAGATGGCCTCGGCGGTGCTGAGCGTTCCGCTGGGGGACTTGACCTTGGTGCGGCCGTCCTCGGTGACGCCGGTGCGCAGTTCCCTGAAGACCGTGACGACGCGGCGGATCTCCTCCAGACCTGTGAGGGTCTCTGGCAGCTCCAGGGAGCGGCCGAGCTGGCCGACCCGCCGGGAGACGATGTCCACCTCCTCCTCCGCGGTGGCGGGAACCGGCAGCACGACGGTGTTGAACCGGCGGCGCAGCGCACTCGACAGGTCGTTGACGCCGCGATCCCGGTCGTTGGCGGTGGCGATGACGTTGAAACCGCGCGCGGCCTGGACCTCCCGGTTGAGCTCGGGGATCGGCAGCGTCTTCTCCGACAGCACGGTGATCAGCGCGTCCTGGACGTCGGAGGGCATGCGGGTCAGCTCCTCCACGCGGGCGAGCCGTCCCTCGGCCATCGCCCGCATCACCGGGCTCGGCGTGAGCGCCTCCATGGACGGACCCTCGGCCAGCAGCCTGGCGTAGTTCCAGCCGTAGCGGACGGCCTCCTCCGCGGTGCCCGCCGTTCCCTGCACCAGGAGGGTGGAGTCACCGCTGATCGCGGCGGCCAGGTGCTCGGACAGCCAGGTCTTGGCGGTGCCCGGCACGCCGAGCAGCAGCAGCGCGCGGTCGGTGGCGAGCGTCGCCACGGCCACCTCGACGATGCGCCGCGGCCCGATGTACTTGGGGCTGATCTGGTCCCCGTCGCCGAGGACGTAGGCGGTCACCGCCCAGGGAGACAGTTTCCACCCCGGCGGGCGGGGGCGATCGTCGCCCTTGGCCAGGATCGCCAGCTCCTCGGCGTACTGGTCTTCGGCATGGGCCCGCAGAACCGTTGTCACTACGTGAGCTCCTTCAACATGTCGTCACGGAAACGCAGGAGGGCGGCGACCTCCTGGATGGGCGGCTCCGGCGAGAGCCGTCCGGCCAGGCCGTGCAGGGTGGGGTCGATGCGTTCGCCGGCGAGCTTGACCAGCTCCCCGAGGTTCCACGGCTGGGTGCCGGAGACATCGATGATCTTCTGGAGGACGGCCCTGGCCAGGGTGGGTCCCCACGGGGCCGCGGCCCCGCCGAGAACCATGATCAGCTGACCGTCCAGCCCGTGCCACCGGACGAAGTCGGCGGCGACGACCTCCTGCTTGTCGCGGGGCAGCGCGGCCAGCAGGTCGGCGAGCGGATCCCAGGTGAAGAGCTCCAGCGCCCACTCCGGGTCGGCCTGGAGGACGGAGGCCCTGACCCATCCGGCCATGACCTCGCGGCCCCAGTCGACGATCTTCAATCGGACGAGCTCGCGGGGCGGCCGTCCGAGCAGTGAGGGCCAGACACCGAGCGGGGTGCGGGCCACGGTCTGCTGCAGCCACCAGCTCCGCTCGCCGGTCCCCCGGGGCGCCTTGGCCCGGACGCCGTCGCGCTCCAGGGCGCTGTCACAGGCCACCGGCGGGTCGACGTGGATCTCGTCGCCGACGACGGTGACGTACCGGGCGGCCCGCTCGGCCATGCGCAGGGCCAGGCGCGACTCGGGGAGGCGGGTGAGCAGGTCGGCGGCCCGATGGCGGACCTCGCGGCGGCGGTCGTCGAGGGCGGCCTCCAGGAACGGCTCGTCGTCGGGTGAGAGCCCGGTGACGAGGACCTCCAGGAAAGCCGCCCGGTCGTCGGGCGTCTCCTTCTCCCAGGTGGCGGCGAGCAGCTCCCTCGCCCGCGCCGGGTCGGCCGCCCGCAGCGCTCCCAGGTGGACGCGGCGGTCACCGGAGGTGCCGAACTCCCAGACCTGGGAGACCCCGTCGGAGCCGGTGCCGGCGATCCCGGTGACCTCCTCCAGCAGGAAGCCCCACGCCGGGTTCAGTCCCGCCAGCCAGCGTCCGCGGTTTCCGGCCAGGACCCCGAGGTGCGGGCGGATCGACCGGTCCTTGGCCGCGTGGTCGAGAAGCTCGGGCAGCAGGTGCGGCGAGAGGCGGTATCCGCGCGCGGCCGCGGTCTCCAGCCACTCGGTGAGCAGCCTCGGCTGTTCACCCCCGAGGATGCGGGCGAGCCTGTCGCCCGCGGCGCGCGAGACCGCGGGCTGCTCCTCGGGGGCCGCGACGGCGGGCGGCTCGGCCGGGACGACCGGCCTCCGCCCGGCGCGCGTCCGCAGCGTGTGCACGGCCGCGCGCCCGAGCAGCTCGACCTCGCTCGCCCCCTGACCGGGCAGGGGGCGACGGTCGGTCCCGACGAGCGCGGCGGACACCAGGTCCTCCCATTCGGCGGAGGTGCTCACAGGACGATCACCCGGCCTTCCTCGTCCCAGGTCGTGAGGGGACGCAGTCCCCTCGGGGTCCATTCGACGGCGACGGTCAGCGGGTGACCGCCGGAGGTGGCGACCAGCCGCCACGGGGTGCCCGCGGACGGGTGGAGCGGCAACCCGCCGGAGGGCCCGGCCAGGAGCCGCGAACCGCTCCCCGCGGGAGTCACCCCCGCCAGCACGAGCGGCCAGGAGTCGAGCCAGGGGTCACCGGCCAGGGCCTCGGCCACCTCGTCGAGGGCCTGCTCGACGGTCGAGCCGGGCGGCGGACCGGCCGGGGCGACACGGTGACGGACGGCGTCGTCACCGACGGGTTCGTCCCGGACGGCGTCATCGCCGAGGTGTTCGTCCCCGGCGGGATCATCCGGAACGGGGTCGTGACGAGCGGCACCGTGCTGGACGGCGTCACGGCGAGGGGAATCGCGACGGGCGGCGACCACCGCGCGCAGCGGGGCCGAACCGGGATAGAACGCCAGGTCGGCGTCGATGGTCGTGCCGGTGACGAGCGAGGCGTCGAGCGCCTGCCCGACCGGGGCGAAGGAGAGCACCAGGGCCGCCCGGCCCGTCGAGCGCCCGCGAAGCCAGACCCGGCGCGCGATCAGCCGGTCGTGCTCCTCGTCGCGCCGTCCCAGCACGTCCCACCGGTCGCGGACGGCACCGCGGGCGAGCACCTCCTCCTTCGTCACCGGGAAGCCGATCCGGTCGCGCACCCTTTCGAGAAGCTCGGCGGGGGCCGCTTCCCGATCCGCCCCCTGGGAACCGGCCCCGTCGCCGTCCGGGACGGAAAGACGGCGGTGGGCCACGCAGAGCAGGTGCAGCAGCGCGTACTCGCCGAGCAGGCGAGCGGGCCAGTCGTCGCCGTCCAGCACGGCGCCGAGGCGGGACAGCGAGCCCGCGACGGCGGGCGCCTGGGCGTCGACCAGGCGTTTGACCAGGTCGTCCCACAGGTCGTGGCGCCGTGACCCGGCGATGCCCTGCCTGATCTGGTCGGCGAGCCAGCGCTCCAGGTCCGACAGCCCCGCGGTCACCCGCTGCTCGCGCCGCGCGGCCCGGCGGCCGTCCGCGGGACCGGCCTCGGCGGCCTTGGCGGCGCGGGCCGTCCCCGCCTCAGCGGCCCTGGCCGCGCGGCCGCGCCGCCCGTCGAGCCACTCGCCCACCCAGTCGGCGGGCTCCCCGGCGGCGGGGACACCGTCGGCCGACCACAGGAGCAGCAGGCCGAGAGCGTGCTTGCACGGGAACTTCCTGCTGGGGCAGCTGCATCGGTAGGCGGGCTCGGACAGGTCGACACACGTCCGGTAGGGCTTGGAGCCACTGCCCGCGCACTCGCCCCACACCGCGTCGGCGGTGGCTCCGGACCCCGACCACTTGCCGGGGGAGGAGATTCCCCGGGCCGCTTTCTGGGACGAGGCGTCGGGCGCGAGCGCCAGCACCTGATCCCGGTTCCACCGTTCGATCACGGACCGAACCTAGCCAACCCCGCCGACAAATCCGGGCCCGTCCTCGACGGCCGTCCCACGGCACGCCCTCCGGGACCGGGTCCCTAGAATCGGTGCGATGACGACCCCTTCGCGCCCTCCGCTCGCCGAGGCCCTTGACCTGCTGCCGCACCCCGAGGGCGGCTGGTTCCGCGAGACCTGGAGGACCTCCGTCGACCTCGCCCCGCCCGGGTACGCCGGCACGCGGGCCACCGCCACCGGCATCTACTTCCTGCTGGAGCCGGGCGAGGAGTCGCGCCCGCACGTGGTCGCCTCCGACGAGGTGTGGTTCTGGCACCGGGGCGGCCCGCTGACGCTGATCCTCGGCGGTCATGAGGGCCGGCCCTCCGACACCGTGACCCTGGGGCCGCTGGTGGAGGAGGGGCAGGTCCTCCAGGCCGTGGTGCCCGGCGGCACCTGGCAGGCCGCCCGCCCGGCCGGGGCCGAGGGCGTGCTGGTGAGCTGCGTCGTCTCCCCCGGTTTCGACTTCGCCGACTTCCGGATGGCCTGACGGGCGGCGTGCGGATGACGTGACGGACGCTGCGACGGACACCGTGACGGACGGGCCGTTGGGGAAGATGACGCGAACGCCCTCCCGGTCGATGTGACGGTCTCCCCCGGCGCGGGGAGAATGCGGTCACAGGTCGACACCGGGAGGTCGAAGGTGACCAGCGAGATCGTCTCCGTCATCGGCGGAAAAGAAACGTCCAGCGGCACGGCCTACGAGTCGGTCAACCCGGCTCGCGTGGACGAGGTGGTCGCGCGGGTCCGGCTGGCGGACGCGAGCACTTTCTCCTCCGCGTGCCGCACGGCCGCCACCGCGCAGCGGGAGTGGGCGCGGGTCCCCGCGCCCGTCCGGGGACGGGTGATCGCCTCGATCGGACGCCTGGTGGAGGCCAACGCGGAAGAGCTGGCCCGCCTGGTCACCCGCGAGATCGGCAAGCCGTACGCCGAGGCGCTGGGCGAGGTACGCGAGATCGTCGACACGTGCGACTTCTTCCTCGGCGAGGGCAGGCGGCTGTACGGGCAGACGGTTCCCTCCGAGATGCCGGACAAGAACCTGTTCACCTTCCGGGTCCCCGTGGGGGTGGCCGCGGTGATCACCGCGGGCAACTTCCCTGTCGCGGTGCCGTCGTGGTACCTCGTCCCGGCGCTGCTGTGCGGCAACGCGGTGGTGTGGAAGCCCGCCGAGTACGCGGCGGCCTCCGCGCACGCGCTCTACCGGCTGTTCACCGCGGCCGGTCTGCCCGACGGCGTGCTGAACCTGGTCCTCGCCGACGGCGCCGCGACGTTCGAGGGCCTGGAGGCGGCGCTGGCCGAGGGCACGGTGCACAAGGTCGGGTTCACCGGCTCCACCGAGGTGGGCCGCCGCGTCGGCGAGCTGTGCGGGCGCCACCTGCAGTCCCCCTGCCTGGAGCTGGGCGGGAAGAACCCGATGGTGGTCATGCCCGACGCCGACCTCGACCTCGCCGTGGAGGGCGCGCTGTTCGCCGGCTTCGGCACCGCCGGGCAGCGTTGCACGTCGCTCGGCACGGTGATCGTGCACGAGAGCGTCCACGAGGAGTTCCTCCGCCGGTACGCACGCGCCGTGGCCGGGGCCGCGGTCGGCGACCCCGCGGGAGACGTGCTGTGCGGGCCGCTGCTCGACCGGAGGTTCGCCTCGCGTTACGAGGAGTACCTGGGCTGGATCCAGCCGCATCACGCGGTCGTCTCCGGTCCCGTCGGCCGCATCACCCCGGACAATCCGCGCGGCGACTTCACCGGGGACGGCGGCCTCTACTACCACCCGGTGGTCGTGGACGGCGTCCGTCCCGATGACCGGCTCTTCCTGGAGGAGACCTTCGGCCCCATCGTCGGCGTGACGCCCTTCGGCGCGCTGGACGAGGCCGTCGATCTGGCCAACCTCCCCGGTTACGGGCTCTCCTCGTCCATCTACACCACCGACCCGGCGTCGGCCTTCCGCTTCCGCGAGGGCATCGGCGCGGGCATGGTCAGCGTCAACAACTCCACCTCCGGCGCTGAGGCCCACCTGCCCTTCGGCGGCAACGGCAAGTCGGGCAACGGCAGCCGCCAGTCGGGGGTGTGGGTCCTCGACCAGTTCACCCGGTGGCAGGCGATGAACTGGGACCATTCGGGCAGGCTTCAGAAGGCCCAGATGGACGTCGCCGAGATCGTCCCCGACCTGGAGTTCCGCCTCTGACGCGCCCGACGTCCCTGACGTCGCCCGGTACCGGCCGGACGTGCCGGTACCGGTCCGTCGCATGCCCCGACGCCACTCGCGGGGGGCGTCGGGGCACATTCACGATGCTCATATAGTGAGACTATTTTTCTTGAGATATGAGACCCGTGTTATGGTCCGACCAGCGGACGAGAACGGGGAGGACCCCATGACCGGCAAGGACGCCACATACACGCACGGGCACCACGAGTCCGTGCTCAGGTCCCACAGGTGGCGTACGGCGGAGAACTCGGCGGCCCACCTCCTGCCGCACCTGAGGCCGGGCATGACGCTGCTGGACGTGGGCTGCGGGCCGGGCACCATCACCGTCGACCTGGCGGAGCGGATCGCGCCCGGCGCGGTCACCGCGGTCGACATCACCGAGGCGGCACTCGGGCCGGCCCGCGCGGAGGCGGCGCGACGCGGGCGCTCCGACATCGCGTTCGCCGTGGCGGACACGCACGCGCTGGAGTTTCCCGACGACACCTTCGACGTCGTCCACGCCCACCAGGTGCTGCAGCACGTCGGCGACCCGGTCCGGGCGTTGCGCGAGATGCGGCGGGTCTGCAGGCCGGGCGGGATCGTCGCGGTGCGCGACAGCGACTACGCCGCGTTCGCCTGGTTCCCCGAGACGCCCGAGCTTGACGAGTGGCTGGACCTGTACCAGAGGGTGGCGAGGGCCAACGGCGGCGAACCCGACGCGGGACGGCGGCTGCTGTCGTGGGCGCACGCGGCCGGGTTCACCGACGTCTCGGTCACCTCCTCGACCTGGTGCTTCGCCACTCCCGACGACCGCGCGTGGTGGGGCGGCATGTGGGCCGAGCGGATCCTGGAGTCCGACATGGCCCGCCAGGCGCTCGCCTCGGGCGCCGCCACCCAGGAGGACCTGCGCCGTGTCTCGGAGGGCTGGCGGACCTGGGCCGGGGAGCCGGACGGCTGGCTGTCGCTGCTCCACGGCGAGCTGGTCTGCCGCGCCTGAAGCCCGGGGCGCCCCCGGTGGGGACGCCCCGAGGGAGGATCAGGGTTGCTGGGTGATCTTGACGTTGTCGACCCCGGCCTCGACCAGGGAGGCGCCGGAGGCGTCACCGGCCTCGACCAGGATCCGGACGCTCTGCCCCGCGAAGGCGGACAGGTCGGCCGTGGCCACGCCCCAGGCACCGTTGCGGTTGGAGGCCGCGCCGAGTTGCTGGAACACCTGGGTGGTGGTGGAGCCGACGACCTTCACCCGCAGGAAGTCGGCGCTGGAGGCGTTGGAACCGTGCGCCAGATACCAGGAGAACGCCAGCTTGAGCGTGCCCGTCGACGGCAGGGTGACCGCCGGCGACCGGACGCTGGTGATGCCTCCGTCGATGTCGTGGTCGCCCGCGGCGGTGCCCGCGAGCCTGCCGGTGACCAGGTCGTTGGTGCCGCTGACGGTGGTGCCGAGCTGCTTGGCGCCGCTGGAGGTGGTGGCCTCGGGGTCGCCGCGCTCCCACTGGCCGGAGGTGGCGGTGTCGGTGCCGGACGGGTTGGTCGTCCAGCCGGTCGCCGTCTCGAACTCGTCGGAGTAGACGGTCACCGGCGGGGTGCCGGTGCCGCAGTACTGCGACTCCTTGCCGATGATCCGGTAGACGCAGTCGGCGTATTCCAGGAAGCGCAGCGTGGCCTCCCGGTTGCGGGTGGTCTGCGGGACGATCTGCTCGTCGGGGGGGTAGAAGCCCGGCGAGGAGCTGACCGGGTACATCTCGAAGGTGTAGCTGAAGATCTTGTAGACGCCCCACAGCCAGTCGTCGATCGTGCCGTCGGTGATGTAGAGGTCGCTGGCCTGCTGGGGGGTGTAGTTGTTGGTGGAGGCCATGTTCTGGCCCAGGGCCGCGTGGGCGTCGCGGTCGTCCTGGGTCAGGCCGGGGCCGGTGTCGTTGTAGGTGTAGCCGTACGGCCACAGGATCAGCTCGCTGTAGGTGTGCCAGTCGATGTGCGCCTTGATCTGCTGCACGCCGCCGACGACCCGGCTGCGCACCCAGTTGGCCACCGCCCTCACCTCGGGGGCCGACTCGGCCGCCGAGCCCCGGTAGGTGTCGCTGGAGGGGGAGCCGGAGGAGCCGCCGCAGCAGCCCCAGTTGTGGCCCCAGTTGCGGTTCATGTCGGTGCCCACGGCCGAGGAGCCGGAGTTGGGCTGGCGGTTCTTGCGCCAGGAGCGGTAGGAGCCCGCGGCGATGTCGTACTCGCCGCCGTCGGGGTTGAGGTCCGGCATGATCCAGATCTCGCGGCCGTTGACCAGGCCGGCGATGCGGCTGTCGGTGGCGTACCCGTCGGTGAACAGGTTGAGCAGGTAGATCGCCATCTCGACGGTCAGGTGCTCGCGGGCGTGCTGGTGGTGGGTGAACAGCACCTCGGGTTCGTTCTCGTCCGTGGCGACGTTGTCGCTGATCTTCACGGCGATCAGGTCGCGTCCCTCGTACGAGGTGCCGTAGCTGATCTTGCGGGCGATCGTCGGGTGGTCGGCGACGATCTGGTTCACCGCGGCGGTCATCTCGGCGTAGTTGTGGTAGCCGGAGTCCGCCGACGGGAAGTCGGAGCGCTGCTCCGGCCCGGTCGGGTATAACGACCTGGGGATCTTCGTGACGGTGTGGCCGAGCTTCTTGATCTCGGCGACCTCGGCCTCGCTGGCGGTGATCACGACCGAGTCGGGGTCGACCTGGTCGATCGCGGCACCGGTGGCGGCCACCGCGCTTCGCTGCTGGGCGGTGCTCGGCCCCTGGACCTTGTACTGGCTGTTCGGTTGTGGCTCGGCCGAGGCTCCCGCCCCGGTCACACCGAGGCACAACAGCGCCAGGGCGGCGAACACCACGATCAGACGGCGTCTCACCTGCGTCCTCCTCAGGCACGCACTCTAGGGTTTTGTCGCGTGCCTCCACCGAGAGTCAAACAGCCGCGTTGATTAGCAAAGGCCCAAATTTTGGGAGCGGCGGGAACTCGGCTCCGCGCCCTGGCCAGGAGCGGGGTGAAAGCGAGAGAGGTTCAGAAGACGACCTCGAACCAGAGCGTCCTGGACCCCTCGGGGGCTTCGTCCTGGATGCCCCAGTTGTCGGCGAGCAGATCGACCAGGAACATGCCCCGCCCGCCCTCCGCCTCCGGGTCGTTGCGCACGTGCGGCGCCGACGCCCCGGACCCGGCGTCGCAGACCTCGACCAGCACCGCGGCCGACCCCACCGCCACCGTCATCGCGACCTCGCCGCCCCCTCCGGAACCGGAGTGGAGCACCGAGTTCGTCACCACCTCGCTCACCAGGAGGACGACGTCGTCGGACGCGGGATGCCCCTCACCGAGGAGCTCCCTGACCCGGCTCCGCGCCACCGACACCGACTCCGGAACCCCTTTGAGGGTCACCGTTGATCGGGGTGAGACGGCCCGCCGTCCGGTCGTCATGATTGACCTCACTCCCTGACACGCATATTCCATACACATCGCCCTGTGAGATGGCACACTCACTCACGGTGAACTGTTCTATCAAGGACTGCAATACCTCATGTTGGGATTCCGCAGATTTGCTATCAAAGGACGGAGGGAGGTAGATGCGTGGCTTCTCGACGCAGCCCCACGGCCCGTCATCGCCGTCTGATGGCTGAACTGAGCCGTCTGCGAAAGGACAGCGGCCTGACACGGGTGGAGGTGGCAGAGCGGATCGGCTCCACCGACACCACCGTCTGGAGGTACGAGACGGGCCTGTCCCGGCCTCGCCCCTCGGACGTGTCGGCCCTCACCGATGTGTACGGCGTGACCGGGGAGGCTCGAGACTCCCTGATCCAGATGGCCGTCGAAGCCAGGAGGCGGGGCTGGTGGCACCCCCACCGCGAGACCCTGAAACCCGGTTTCGACTCCTACATCGGGCTCGAGGCGGAGGCGTCGCTCGTGCGCTCGTACGAGCCGCTGGTCGTCCCCGGCCTGATGCAGACCGAACCGTACGCACGCGCGGTGACCGAGGCGACCTCAGTTGTTCCGACCCCCTCCAAGGTCGAGGAGACGGTCTCCGTGCGCATCTCGCGTCAGCGGTTGCTGCACGGGCCCGGTGACCCGATCCACCTCGTGGCCGTGCTCGACGAAGCGGTGATCCGGCGTCGGATCGGCGGTCGCGACATCATGTCGGAGCAGCTGGAGCATCTCGTCCACCTCAGCGGGCTGCCCAACGTGGAGATCCGGGTCGTCCCGTTCTCCGCGGGGGCGCACCCCGCGATGGACGGCCAGTTCTGCCTGCTCAGCTTCCCCGAACCGGAGGACCCCGACCTGCTCTACCTGGAGCAGGCCGCGAGCGGGAACGTGCCGGACGACCCCGAGCAAGTCAGCCGATACGCCTCCATGTTCGAGAGCCTCTGCGCCATGGCTCTCAGTCAGGAGGCGTCGGCGGCCTTCATCGCCCAGATGGCGAGAAGGTTTTCCACCCCCTAGTACCCGAAGGAAGAAAAAGTGCGAGGGTCCACGATGGATCTGTCCGGCGCCCAGTGGCGTAAGAGCGTCCGCAGCACCAACGGAGGCAACTGCGTGGAGGTGGCGGTCGTCCCCGGTGGCGCGGCGGTCGCCGTCCACAAGGCCGAATCCGACCACCTCTACCTCGTCCGCGACTCCAAGGATCCGGGCGGCCCGGCGCTGGCGTTCACCCGGAGCGAGTGGGACGCCTTCGTCGGCGGCGTGAAGGACGGCGAGTTCGACTGACGGACCTCCGGGGAGACCTGCCTCACGGTTTCCCCGGAACCTCCGACCACAGCCCGCCCGCGGCCTCGGCCCGGCGGGCTGTGGTCGTCGTCCGTCACTCGTCGTCCGTCGCCGTCGCTCGTTACCTCGTCGCTCGTCGCCTCGCTTCTACGTCACCTGTTGGAAACCCCGCGATCCACCGGGAATCCTCAGCGCGAGGGCCGTTCGTCGTCGCCGTTGTAGCCGAGGATCCGCATGGCGACCTCGGGGTCCATCGCCGCGGCGAGCAGCTGGGCCCGTTCCACGGCACTGTCCCGCTGGGCCTCGGCCCTGGCCCTGGCCGCCTGCGACCCCCGGGTGACCGCCGCCACGATCGCCGCCCCCACGATCGCCGCCAGCACGGCGACGAGCACTACCACGAGCGTGCCGGAATCCGGCGAGCCCGCCCGGCCCAGCGCGACCGTCCCGCCGTTGAGCGCGTAGGTGCCCAGTGCCGTGAAGATCGCCAGCGCGGCCAGGCTGGCCGCGATCACGAGCACCGTCCGCGGTTTCCCGCCGCGCGCCGCGGGGGCGGCGGGCGGCGGCGCGGGCGACGGCGGTGACGGGCGCACCGGGGTGTCGTCGCCCCAGGGCACGAAGTCGGGTTCGGTCATGGCCGCCGGGGACGCCGGGGACGCCGGGGACACAGCGGTCGGCACCGTACCCGGCATCGTGTTCCGCACCGTGCTCGACACCGTGGAACCGTGACCGTTGCCCGTGAGCACCGCGCCGTGGACGACCGCGGCGGGTTCGAGCCGGGGCAGCGCCGGCGGGACGGGCAGGGCGCGCGCCACGTGGCTGTGCTCGCGGTGCGCCCGCGCCGCCTCCAGGTGATACTCCTCGATCTCGTCGTAGAAGTCCTCCGAGAGATAGATGGAGCCGTCGATCAACGGCCCCCGCCTGCGTTCCAGGATCGCGACCACGTCGTCACCGTTGAGCGTCTTGTGCGCCTCCAGCGCGTGCGCCAGGCACAGGACGTCCCGCCGGTGCTCGCGCAGCAGTTCCTCGGTCCGGTCGAGCAGGCCCACCAGGTTGAACTCGATGCGCTCGCCCAGCACGTCGGGTGCGAGCGGCTGGCTGCCGCCCGGCGCCTTGGTGAAGCCGATCCCCCCGCCGCCGGGCTTGGGCATCGACTTGCCGCCCAGGATCTCCAGCTCCTGCAGCGCGGGCACCGAGGTCACCCCGCGGCCCATGCCCCAGTGCGCCTCCATCAGCGCGGTGAGGTACGTCGCGGAGAACAGGTCGCCGGAGACACCGGAGGAGTTGTCGTCGCCGAAGAACATCCGCTCCCCCGCCAGGGAGGCGAGCGAGACCATGATGTCGGCCTCGTGCTCGGACTTCCAGCGGGTGAACTGGTCCTCGGGCTTGATGCTCGCGACCATGCCGAGATAGTCGGCGCCCTTCTCGATCGTGGCGATGTCGATCTCGAGGTGGTAGCGGGTGCGGTACGCCGCCACGGCGTGGCAGGCCTCGTGCACGGCCACGGCGTGCCGCTCGCGCTCGATGTACTCCACGTCCTCGGGGGGCCCGAGCTGCTTGAGCCGCTTGGCGTGGGTCACGTCCGACCAGGTGATGGTCTCCCGGCCGTCGCGGATCGCGGTGATCAGCGACTCGTTGACCAGGTCCTTGATCGTGGCACCGGTGGCGTAGGGCGTGATCGTCGCCAGCTTGTCCAGCTGCGCGTCGGTCAGCTCGTGGTCGACCTTGTCGAAGTAACCGCGGTAGGTGCGGACCCGGCCCGCCTTCGACGGGTAGCCCACCTTGTAGATGCGGTCGATGCGGCCCGGCCGCAGCAGTGCCTCGTCCAGCGAGTTGGGCATGTTGGTGGCCATCATGACCAGGATCCGGTACTTCGGCGGCGGCTTGGGCCGCATGCCGAAGAGCCTCCGCACGTGCCGGTTGACGATGCCCCTCGGTTTCTTCAGGCCGGACAGCTCGGTGAGCAGCGCCTGCAGCGTGCCGGGGTCGCCGCCGCCCCCGCCCATGCCGCCCATCATGAAGCGGCTGCGGCCGGTGTCGGGTTCCTTCGGTCCGGCCGCGCCCTGACGGGTCAGCAGCCAGCGGGTGTCCTCGCTGAGGTAGCCGAAGCCGTGGCATCCGGCGGTGTGCGGGGAGAACCCGGGGGCGCCCCGGGGTCCCTGCTGCGCCAGCGAGCCGCGCTTGCCGAGGGAGTCGGCCTCGTCGAAGAAGACGATCACGCCGCCGTACCGCAGTGAGAGCTTGCGCAGCTTCCTGAACAGCGACTTCACCTTCAGGATGCCGATGCCCATGAACATGTTGACGAACGCGCCGGGATCGACGAACACGTACGGCTTGCCGGTCTCCCCGGCCACGGCCTCGGCCATCAAGGTCTTGCCGGTGCCCGGCGGGCCCCACAGCAGCAGGCCGCTGGGCACGTAGCCGCCGCGCTCCTCGATCGCGTCGGGCCTCTCCAGGAAGACGATGTTCTCCTTGACCCGCTCGACGACGTGGTCCTGGCCCCAGACGTCGGTGAAGCGGGTCTTGATGTCGTCGGGGAAGTACGTCTCCACGCCGCCCCGCGACAGCAGCCAGAACAGGCCGATGAACTGGAAGGCGATGAAGAAGAACGCGAAGGCGAGCTGCGCCACGTACGGCAGGGCCTGCCAGAGCAAGGCGGGTGCCTGGAACAGCGCGAGCGCCGGGGAGGTGTCCAGCACCTCGCCGAGGATGAGGGCGAGCACCGCGATCCAGAACATCCACTTGATGGCGCGCGCCATCCTGAAGCGGTTCCAGTCGGAGAAGCGGCGATGGGTCCAGCGCTCGAAGCCGCCGAACACGCCACGCGTCCAGAACCGGTTGTACCCGGCGGACCGCTCGCTGACGAAGAAGTGGAGTTGCCGCAGTAACTCGGCCCCGAGGAGCCAGAAGATCCACGGTGCGGCGATCGCGGTGATGATCATCGCATCCCGGAACGTGATGATGCCCTCGTACGAGGCCATCTCACTCCACACCAGAACGAAATAGATGATCGTAAGGATGAGCAGGAATTTGATCCGGTCCCAGAACGGCATCTTCTTGCGCTTGTCGGGATGCGGATCCGTCGGACCGGAGCCGGGAGCCCGGAGTCCTTCGAAGTTGGGAGGCGGTGGAGGTGACTTCATGGACGGGCTTCTCCTCACCCGGCGAGCCGCTTGACCTTGAAAGATTGCGCGATCTTCTCGAACTCCCCGGCGCGCTTCCGGTAGCAGGCGGCCGAGCAACGGATCAGCAGGGTGGAGATCTGCTTGCCGTCCTGGGCCAGGTAGGAGGTGAGGTCGAAGGTCTCGATCCCGGCCCCCTGGATCGCGTAGTTGAACCGCACGTGCACCCCGCGCAGGCCGTCTCCCGGCTGGAGCACCTCGTCGGCGAGCAGTTCGAAGTCCCGCAGCGGATAACCGGGAATCTCCGCGTACTGCTTGCGCACCGTCTCGGTGACGGGCAGGACGGAGTTGCGCATGGTGTTCAGGGACAGCGAGTCCTGCTCCTCGGGGAGGAGCTTGGCGATCCGGGCGAAGACGAACGGCTCGTCTCCGGTGCCGTAGCCGAGAAGGTGGTCGGCGGACGGCTCGGCGTGGGCGTCGTAGGCGGCCGACCAGACGAGCTGCTTGCGCAGCCGCGCGGTGGCCGATTCGGGATCGGCCCCGATGGTCGCCTTGTCCAGCGCCGCCTGGTCGACCTTCCGCCAGGTCGCCGGAACCTTGAAGTACGTCTGCCCGTCGTCGTGGCGAACGTAGGTGAACTCGGCACGTGCGCATCCCGTGAGCCCGCCGACCATGGCGGAGACGACCGCCACGGCCGTCACGGCGAACCCGGCCCTCGATCTTTTCACCAGGGCTATACCTCCGCTTTACGGGTTAACGAGGTGGTTGTGCCCGTTTTCCAGGCAACTCTCTCCTCTCTCGACTCTCCCAATCTGCGAAAAATTGACCAAATCTTTCCAGGAACCCAGCTTCACTTGTTACACACTGCCGCTGTTGGATTCCCGACATCATTGAACCCTCAACCTCAGCCTCGGAACAGAGGCCGGACGGGCCTTCCCTCTCCCTTTTCTCCGGACCGGACGATCCCCGGACCACACCACGCGTTGAACCGTGTCGCTAACGGGCCGGCACCGGTGCGGGGTCCGCCGGCCACGCCCCGCGGCATTCCCGAGCGGCCCCGGGCCGGACTCCGGCCGCCCCCGGCACGGCCGGGACGGAAAGGGACCTGACTCCGGTCGCGGCCGGGGCGAGGAGAAAAGGGAACCGAAGCCGAGGCCGGAAGGGAGATGATCAAGGGCCGGGGCGGGGCGGAGAAGGCCCGGAGCCGGGGCCGGTGAGGGTCGGCGGCACGGGCGCGGAGGATCCTCCCCCGCCATGACATGAATCGATGAACGGCGCGCGTACCCATTCGGGGCGGCATTAACAATAACGACGGATTATGTTCTGCAACAAAGTCTCACAAGCCGGTCGTGAGCCGTCGCCACCGGTCAAGGTCACGGCCGCCGTCGATCAACGGCCCCCGTGGGGATGGCGGGCCCCCGGCGATCAGGCCGCCGAGTTCGGGCGGACACGCCTCCCACCCGCCCCACACGGGCGCGCCCACTCCGACGGAGGACCCGAAAGAGCTCGCGGAACGCCCCCGACCAGAGCAATGCCCCTTTTGTTACCTTTTTACCCATATATACCGTTATTCAGATTTTTCAGGGTAAGGAGACACATAGCTTACGAAATATAATGATTTTATGCCTTTAAAAGAAAGGGCATTAAAAATCATCGATGCCGCCTTCCTCAGCGATGTGCCGGTGAAAACTCTCAGGGAGGTGGAGCGCACGACGAGACCGCCGACAAGGAGTGATGATCGTGAACAATGAAGTACGAATAGCCCTCGCCGTAGCCGGCGGCTACCTCCTGGGGCGACGCCAGAAGCTACGACTGGCGATGGCACTGGCCGCCGCCGGAGCGACCGGCCGGTTGAGCTCCGGCCAGGGCGACCTTCTCCAGCAGGGGCTGAAGGTGCTCAGCTCCTCCCCGGAACTGGCGAAGATCACCGAAAGTATCCGGGGCGATCTCGTGGACGCGAGCAAGGCCGCCGCCAAGGCCGCGGTGAGCAGGCAGATCGACTCGCTGAGCACCAGGCTTCGCGACCGGGCGGAGTCCCTGCGCAACCCGCTGGAGGACCTGGAGGACCTGGGAGAGGAGCCCGAGGAGGGCGAGGAAGGCGAGGAGCCCAAGGGACGCCGCGGGCGCATAAAGGGCATCCTGTCCCGCAGGAAGGCCCGGCGACACGAGGAGGACGAAGAGGAGCCGGAGACCGACGAGGAGGAGCGGGACGAGGAGGAAGAGGACGAGGAAGAGGAAGAGGAGGAAGCCCCGCCCGTCCGCAGGCGTCCCGCCTCCGCCGAGCGCCGTGGTGCGGCCAAGCCCACCCGGAAGGAACCCCGGGACTCCGGCGACGAGGAGGATGAAGCGGACGAAGAGGACGAAGAAGAGGACGAGGAGCCACGGCCCAAGGCCAAGCGCCGGCCGCCCTCCCGAAGCGGATCGGCCTCTTCCCGCAGCAAGCCGACGCCCGTCAGGGCACGGGGGTGACCTAGATGGCCGAGACCTCGAAGAAGCGTCCCGACCGTAAGGGCGGCGGCGAGCCGCCCGCCAACCGGATCAGCCAGGAGTTCCACAACCTCATGGGAGCCCTCGGAGAGCGGGCTCTGTCGTCGGTGAGCGGAAAGGTCGAAGGCGTGACCGGCCGGCTGACCGACTACGCCGGAAGCGGCGGATCCAGTCTGATCAGCGCGCTGACCGGCTCCAAACACCCCAAAACGGCGATCGCCGGAGGCATGGTGAAGGGGCTGGGCAAGATGGCCGTCGGCGGCCTGGTCAAGAAGCTCACCGGGGGCGGCAAGGGTGGTCAGAGCGGGAAGCTGAAGATGACCAACATCATCGAGTCGATCGACGTCGGTGCCCCCGTACGTGTCGTCTACGACCAGTGGACCCAGTTCGGCGACTTCTCGAGCTTCATGAAGAAGGTCGAGGGCGTCGAGCAGAAGTCCGACGAGAAACTGGAGTGGACGGCGAAGGTCTTCTGGTCCCGCCGGATCTGGGAGTCGACGATCCTCGAACAGCTGCCGGACAAGCGGATCATCTGGCGGTCGAAGGGGCAGAAGGGCCATGTCGACGGCGCCGTGACCTTCCACGAGGTCGCCCCCGAGCTCACGCGGATCCTGCTCGTCCTGGAGTACTACCCGCAGGGCCTCTTCGAGCGCACCGGCAACCTGTGGCGCGCCCAGGGCAGGCGCGCGCGCCTCGAGCTCAAGCACTTCCGGCGGCACGTCATGAGCCGGGTGCTCCTGCATCCCGACGAACTGGAGGGGTGGCGCGGCGAGATCCGCGACAGCGAGGTCGTCAAGGACCAGGAGACGGCACTCCGCGAGGAGGAAGAGGAGAAGAAGAAGGCCGAGGAGGAGAGGTCCGAAGGCCCTGAGCGGGATCGCGCCGAGACCGGCGAGGAGCCCGAGGAGGACGAATTCGAAGAGGGCGAGGAAGAGGAAGAGGAGCCTGAAGAAGAGCGCGCGGCCGACGAGGAGGAGGAAGAAGGCGAGATAGAGGAAGAGGAAGAGGAGCCCGAAGAAGAGCGCGCGGCCGACGAGGAAGAGGAGCCCGAGGAGGAAGAAGAAGAAGAGGAGGAGCCCAGGCGCCCGTCGCGCCGCCGCGGCGCCGCAGGTCCCGAGAACGCCGAGGAGGCGCCCAAGCGCCCCGTTCGCCGCAGGGCGGCAAGTCGTACGTGACCGGGGAGACCAGGGAGGAAACGCCATGACCATCGTTCAGCCCTCGGGCGGCGGGGTGAGCGGCCACGGGTCCTCATCGAGCCTGGCCGACGTCATCGACACGATCCTCGACAAGGGACTCGTGATCGACGCCTACGTCAGGGTCTCCCTGGTCGGGATCGAGCTGCTGACGATCGACGCACGCGTCGTGGTGGCCAGCGTCGACACCTACCTGCGCTTCGCCGAGGCCGTCAACCGCCTCGACCTCACCCAGACCGGCAACCAGAAGGGGCTGCCGGAGCTGGTGGAGGGCATGACGGAGAGCGGCAGCAGGAAAAAGGTCAAGGGTGCGACGCAGGGACTGCTGGACACGGCGGGGGAGAAGATCCGCGGCCTGACGAGCGGCGAGTCCGGCGAGGACGAGTTCGCGGAGGCCGACGGGGAGCGCGAGCCGGCGCCCCGCCGCAAGCGGCGCAGGGAGGAGTGAGATGCGCGGTTCCAGTGAAAAGCGCGGAACGGTCCGGACCGGCAGGTCCAGGACCGAGGCCCCCAGGACGGCCGGACGGCACGACACCGGTCGCGGTGATCGGGCCGCCGCGGCCCGGTCCGGAGGACCCGACGCTCCCGGGCGCGTGACCGGCACCTACGTGTACGGGATCATTCCCTCCGACGTCGAGCTGACCCCGGGCACCCGGGGGGTGGGAGACCCGCCCAACGCGGTCGAGCTGGTACGCCACGAAGAGATCGCCGCCCTGGTGAGCGACGTCTCCACCGACCGCCCCCTCGGCAGGCCGGACGACCTCGTGGCCCACCAGCGGCTGCTGGACGCCACCGCCGCGGAGGTGCCCGTGCTCCCCCTGCGTTTCGGGGCGGTGGTGACGGACGCCCGGGCGGTCGTCGACGAACTGCTCGCCCCCCACCACGACGAGTTCCTCGCCACGCTGAACGAGCTGGAGGGACGCGTGGAGTACGTCGTGAAGGGGCGCTACGTCGAGCAGGCCGTCCTGCGGGAGGTGCTCGACGAGAACCCGGAGATCGCGCGGCTGCGCGACGAGATCCGCGGACGCCCCGAGGAGGCGACGTGGGACACGAGGATGCGGATCGGAGAGCTGGTCAACACGTCGATCGCGGCCAAGCGCGAGGCCGACACCGGCGCGCTGGTCGACACCTTCGACCCGCTCTGCGTCTCCATCGTCGTGCGCGAGCCCACCCACGAGCGGGACGCCGCCCACGTGGCCCTGCTCGCGGACACCGACCGGCGGCCGGAGATCGAGCAGGCCCTGGACGAGTTCCGGACCCGGTGGGCCGACCGTGTCGAGCTGCGCCTGCTCGGCCCGCTGGCGGCGTACGACTTCGTCAAAACGTGAAGGAAGGTGATCGATCGTGGAACCGCTGGGACTGATCCTCGGGCTGCCGTTCGCGCCGTTGCGCGGGCTGATCCGGCTCGCGGAGCTGCTTCAGGAGCAGGCCGAGCAGGAACTCCGGAGTCCCGCGGCGGTCAGGCGCCGTCTGGAGGAACTGGCGGAGGCCAGGGCCTGTGGCGAGATCTCCGAGGAGGAGGAGGCCGCGGCGGCGGAGCGGATTCTCGCAGAGATGATCGCCTAGCCGGTACGACCGCACCGGTACGGAGACGACGAGGGGAGTGATCGCGTGCCTGTCAGGCGCAGAACCCGTGAGGAACGCTCCGCCGACGATTCCTACAGAACCGCCGGTGACGAGGCCTTCGAGAACGAGGAACCGTACGAGGAGGACCTGGACGAGGACCTCGACGAGGACGAGGACGAGGACGAGCCCGCGAAGGAGCCGCGGCGGCGTTCCCCCGCCCTGTCGGCGGCGACCGCCGGGGCGGCCGGGTTGCGGCACATCGTCAGCCTGACCGCGAAGGACACGGAGGGGGTGACGCTGGTGCGACGGACCGAGGACGGCTGGCTGGTCGAGGTCGAGGTCGTCGAGGACCGTCACGTCCCCTCGTCGGGCGACATGCTGTCGCTCTACCAGATCGAGATGGACCCCGCCGGCGACCTGTTGTCGTACCGCAGGACGAGGCGTTACAGGCGCGGCCGGGCGGACAGCGGCGAGGCGGGCTGACGTGGCCGACGTGACGCGACCCGGCGGCGCCTTCCCGCGGTCCTACGGCGGGGCGACGCCCGGCGGGCGGGAGTCGTCCGGCAACCTCGCCGACATCCTGGAGCGGGTGCTCGACAGGGGTGTGGTGATCGTGGGCGACATCCGGGTGAACCTGCTGGACATCGAGCTGCTCACCATCAAGCTGCGCCTGCTCATCGCCTCGGTCGACACGGCGCGGGAACTGGGGATCGACTGGTGGGAACACGATCCGTGGCTCACCTCCCGCGACCGCGACCTGGTCGAGGAGAACCGCGTCCTCCGCGAGCGGCTGGCCACCGTGGAGGACGGCCAGGTCACCCGGCGCCGTTCCCTCGGCAGGGGCGAGGGCACCCGTTCGCCCGACGACGCCCGGGAGACGAGAAGGGCCGGAAGGCCGAGGGAGGAGCGCGATGCCTGAGGCGGGCACGTATCTCTACGCGATCGCCCGGGACGTGGGCCGCGTCCTCCCGGATCACGTGGTGGGCGTGGCCGGAGCGCCGGTGCGCGCGATCACCCACCAGGGCCTGGTCGCGTACGTGAGCCCGGTGCCTTTGGAGGAGTTCGGCGAGGAGCCGCTGCGGCGTTCCCTGGAGGACCTGGACTGGGTCGGGGGGACGGCCCGCGCCCACAACCGCGTCGTGGAGGCCGTGGCGGAGGAGGCTCCCACGGCCCCGGTCCGGCTGGTGACGGTCTACAGCACCGAGGACCAGGTCCGCGACCTGCTCCGGCGCAGGCACGACGACTTCACCGAGGTGCTCGCCCACGTCACCGGGTGCAGGGAGTGGGGGGTGAAGGCGTACGCCGAACCGGGCACGGACGCCCCTCGCGCCGAGGAGGCGCCCGCGAAGACCGACAGCCCGGGAAGGGCGTACCTGGAACGCCGCCGGGCGAGCCTGCGCGGCCGGGAGGACGCCTGGCGCCGGGCGGCGCGGCGTGCCGAGGACATCCACGCCGCCCTGGTGTCCGTCTCGGTCGCCGGCCACCGCCACCGGCCGCAGGACCCGCAACTGTCCGGCCGCGAGGAGGTGATGCTGCTCAACGGCGCCTACCTCGTCGACGAGGACCGCCGCGAGGAGTTCACCGCGGCCGTCGACGCGCTGCGGAGCCAGGGGATCGAGATGCAGCTCACCGGTCCCTGGGCACCGTACTCCTTCACCTCGATGGACCTCGGCCCGGCCCGCGCGGAGACGTCCGATGACCCGTGACCACCGGCCGCGAGGCGCCGAGCTCGCCGCCCAGGGGCGCATTCCCCCCGAGCGCGTGGCACTCGTGGACCTGCTCGACCGGCTGCTGGCCGGCGGGGTGGTCGTGAGCGGGGACCTCGTGCTGTCCATCGCCGACATCGACCTCGTCCGCATCTCCCTGCGCGCCCTGATCACCTCCGTACGGGACTCCGACCCGATCCCGTCCGCCCGGCCACCCGGTGCGGTCACACTCCTCGGGACCTCAGGGACCTCAGGGGCCCCAGGGGAAGGAGGCCCGCCGTGACCCGCCTCCCCGGCGACCCCCTCGCGGAGGACCTCCGCGGCACGGAGGACCCTCGCGTCACCCGGGAGCGGCCGCGCCCCGCCGCGAGAAGGTTCACGGTCACGCGAACCGCGCCCGCGGGCACGGCCGGAAACGCGCGAGGAGCGGCGCGGGCCGTCCGGTGGCGGGTGAACACCGATCCGGAAGCCGTCGAGCGGGATCTGACCCGCCTCGTGCTCACCCTCGTCGAGCTGATACGGCAGCTGGTGGAACGCCAGTGCGTGCGCCGGATGGACCAGGGAGACCTGTCGGACGAGCAGGTGGAGGTGCTGGGCGTGACGCTGATGCGCCTCGAGGAGGCCATGACCGAGCTGTGCGAGCGCTTCGGGCTCTCTCCGTCCGATCTCAACCTCGACCTCGGGCCGCTCGGGACCCTCCTGCCCACCGACTGACGCCCGCCGCGTCCCCCGGAGCCCCCGCCGGTAGCCGTGGAGTTCTCCGGACGCGTGACGTGGCCGGAGGGGGCGAGCCCCTCCGGCCACGTCGTCTTCGGACTCCTAGGTCAGGTCCTCACACTTCTTCGCGTCGGGGTCGTCGGCCGCCTGCGGCACCCAGCGGACGTTGGCGAACGAGGCGGAGAAGGCCCCCTCGGTGTAGACGAGGAACGGAGTGTTGACCACTTCCAGATCGAGGCCGCCCGCGGCGAAGCAGGCGATGGGGATCTTGACGGTCGACTTCGTACCGACCGGAAGCCCCTGGAAGAGGGAGGTCGCCACCACCTCGGAGAAACACGGGTAGACGCAGTGGACGCTGAGCACGGTCCTGGCGGCCGGGGGCTGGTGGACGATCGTGTCGAAGACCAGCGCCCCCTTCGCGTTGAGGTAGCCCCGCAGGTCCGTACCGCCCGCCGGGTCCTGCATGTAGAGCTGGGCGGGACCGGTGCCGGTCCAGGTCGCCTTCAGGCCGTCCTGCTGCACGTTGACGTCCGACTGCACCACGCCGATCTCGGCGTGCGCCGCCTGGCCGTCGGCGCCGATCTCGGTGCCGCCCCAGTTCTCCGGGGAGCCGATGAAGCCCCTGTACGGCGCGATGTCGGTCCGGTTGAAGATCTCCAGCTCCTCGCTCGCCTCGCCGCCACCGCCCTGCTCGCCACAGCCGAACGGGGGCGCGGTCTCGTCGAGCGTCCCGACCGACCCGCTCTGGCCGTCGCGCAGGCCGTACCCGAGCGGGAACAGCGGGTCGTAGCCCTCGGTGCCCGGGTTCAGCGGCGACTGGCAGGCGCTCTTCGGCCACGAGTACGGCAGCCTGCCGGTGAAGCCGTCACGGTGCCCGCCCCGGACGAGCACGTCGGCGACGCCGCCGCCCTCGGTGCCGGGCAGCCACGCGGCGACGAAGGCGTCGGAGCGGTTGAGCTCCTTGTTCATCCAGAGCGGCCGGCCGCCGACGTAGACGGTGACGACGGGCGCGCCCTTGCCGGTGACCTTGTCGAGCACCGCGAGGTCGGCGGGGTAGATCTTGGCGGCCTCCAGCGTGCGCCGCGCGAGGTCGCCCACGCCCTCGGCGTAGGGCGTCTCGCCGATCACCGCGATGACCGCGTCGTACGCCGAGGGGTCGACGCCGTCGCCGGTCTCGCTGAAGGTGACGTCGGCCTCGCCGAGCGTCTCGCGCAGGCCGCCGAGGATCGTCGTGCCGTTGGGGAAGTCGGCGTTGACGTTGCCGGTGCCCTGCCAGGTGAGGGTCCACCCGCCGGTCTGGTTCTGCAGGCTGTCGGCGCTCTTGCCGACCACCAGGACCTTGGAGTCGGCGGCCAGCGGCAGCACCCTGCCGTTGTTCTTGAGCAGGACCTGCGACCTGCGCACGGCCTCCCTGGCGAGTCTCTTCGACTCCAGCGCCTCGGCCGACCCGGCGAAGGCGCGCCTGGACGGCTTGGGACCGTCGAGCACCCCGGCGCGCAGCTTCACCCGCAGGATGCGCGTCACCGCGTCGTCGATGCGCGCCACCGGGATCGCGCCGCTCTCGACCTGGGCGATCGTGTTGGTGATGAACGCCTTCCAGTCGTTGGGCACCATCACCACGTCGATACCCGCGTTGATCGCCTGGGGGCAGCTCGCGTTGGTGCACCCGGCGACCTGGCCGATGCCGTTCCAGTCGGAGACGACGACGCCGTCGAAGCCCATCTTCTGCTTGAGGATGTCGTTGACGGCGCGCTTGCTGCCGTGCAGCTTGCCCTCGGCGATACCGAGCTCGGCGTTGGTCCAGCTGTTGAACGAGACCATCACGCTCTGGGCCCCGGCCGCCAGGGCTCCGTAGTAGCCCTGGCCGTGCACGTTGATCATCTCGGCCTCGGACGCGGGGTTGACGCCCTGGTCCACGCCCTTGAGCGTGCCGCCGTCACCGATGAAGTGCTTGGCGGTGGCGATGACGCCGTCCTGGCCGATGCCGCGCGGGTGCCTGCCCTGCAGTCCCCTGACGGCCTCGTACCCGTACGCCCGGGTGATCCGGGGGTCCTCGGAGAAGCCCTCGTACGTGCGGCCCCACCGGTCGTCCTGGGGAACGGAGACGCTGGGCGCGAACGCCCAGTCCTGGCCGGTGGCGCGCATCTGCCGGGCGGTCGCCGCCCCGATGTCGCGCACGAGGCACGGGTCCTGGGCGGCGCCCAGCCCGATGTTGTGCGGGAAGACCGTCGTGCCGTAGACGTTGTTGTCGCCGTGAACGGCGTCGATGCCCCAGATGACGGGGATCTTCGCGCGGGTGGCGACGGAGGCGTTCCAGTAGGCGTCGGCGAGGTCGAGCCAGGCCTGCTGCGTGGCGTGCTTGTCCTTGCCCGGCCAGGAGCCGCCGCCGTTGAGCACCGAGCCGATGAAGTACTGCCTGACCTCGTCGGGGGTGATCGCGGCGATCTCCGGCTGGGTCATCTGGCCGACCTTCTCGGCGAGCGTCATGCCCGCGAGGATCTTCGCCACCCGCTTCTCGTCGGACCGGTTCCGCCCGATCCTGCTTTCGACCTTGGGCCACTCGGAGAGCGTGGGCAGCTTCCTCTCGATGCGGGCGCAGCCGCGGGAGTCCAGGGCGGGCTTGCCGATCACCGGCTGCCGGCCGCCCGTCGCGGTCTCGGCGCCCGCGCTCGGAATCCCGGTGGCACCCGCTGACAGGACGGCGAGACTCGCCAGCACCGCGAGTCCGCTCCGGCGGGCGCCCGGTCGGGCGAAGGGTCTGATCATCGAGGATCCGTTCTTCAGGCACTGCGATGGGCGTGGCGAATCCCCCGAGTCCGCACTGCGCAGATCCTGACGCTGTGACACAGCCGAGTCAATACCCTCGCGAGAGCGCTCTCTCGAGCCGACATGTGATCTACGGGCGTTTCACCGCTCGCGATCCGCTTCCACCAGGCGCATCGCCGCGCCCACGCCAGCGGGTGCGGCATCCACATGAGAGCGCTCTCAGCACACCGGGCGCCCCCGCGACGAGGCTTCGCCGGACGGCGGGCGGTCAGGACACGGTGTCGCCGCCGTCGCCGCCGTCGATGGCGGACGCCCTGGCACGGGGCGTCCTCACCCGAAGCGTCCACACCCGGACATCCGCACGGCCGCTCGTACGGCGCTCGCACGGCGCCGCACGAGTCACCGACGCGGCTCGGGAAGAAGCTCCTCGGGGATCACGTCGGGGACGCCGCGCAGGCTGACGAGCGAGACCGCCGCGAGTACGGCGATCGTCACCGCGGCGGTGATCGCGGTCACGTGGACCCCGGCGACGAAGGCCAGCCTGGCGGCTTCGGCGACGGCCCCGCCCAGCCGGGCGGGCAGTGCCGCGGCCGCCTCCAGGGCGGTGGGCAGCGACTCCCCGATGGGGCCCACCACCTCGCCGGGCACCCCCGCCGGAAGCCTGAGCTCTCCCCGGTAGACGCCGGTGAGGACGCTGCCCAGGACGGCGATGCCCAGCGCGCCGCCCAGCTCGAAGGAGGTCTCGGAGATCGCCGCCGCGGCGCCGGCCCGCTCCCTGGGCACGCTCGCGAGCACGGTGTCGTTGGTCACGGCGAACGTCAGCCCGATGCCCACCCCACAGACGATCATGGGGGCGAGGAAGTAGAGGTAGGGAGTGTCGAGAGCGGTCTGGCTGTAGCAGGCGAAGCCCGCGGCGGCCATCGCCAGGCCGAGCGCCACCACCCTGGCCCGGCCCCAGCGGGTGATCAGCCCCGCCGCCAGGACCCCGCCGACCGCCGCCGACATGCCCCCGGGCAGTCCCGCGAGACCGGCCCGCAGGGGCGACCAGCCCAGCACGAGCTGGAAGTACCAGGCGAAGATCAGCGACAGCGCGGACATGCCGAAGATGGCGACGAGGTTGGCACCGACCGAGGCGGTGAAGGCCCGGCGCCGGAAGAGGCGGATGTCGATCAGCGGGTCGGCGAGCCGGGTCTGCCGCCGGGCGAACAGCGCCAGGGCGGCGATCCCGACGACCCCCGGCACCAGGACGCCGGCACCGGTGAGGCCGTGCACGGCAGCCTCCTTTACAGCGTAGATCACGCCGATCACTCCGGCGATGGACAGCGGCACGCTCACGAGGTCCACCCGCCCCGCGGCGGGGTTGCGCGACTCCGGGAGCACGACGAGGCCGGCGAGCAGGATGAGCAGCATCACCGGCAGGTTGATCAGAAAGACCGAGCCCCACCAGAAGTGGTCGAGCAGCAGGCCACCGACGACCGGTCCCAGGGCGAACCCGGCCGCGCCCATCCCGCTCCACAGGCCGACCGCCGTGGTCCGCTCCTTCGGATCGGTGAACACGTTGCGGATGATCGACAGCGTCGAAGGCATGATCGTGGCACCCGCCACCCCGAGCAGGACGCGGGCGGCGATGAGCAGCTCGGGGGTGGGGGCGTAGGCGGTCACCCCCGAGGCCACGCCGAAGGCCGCGGCGCCGATGAGGAGCAGCCGCCTGCGGCCGATCCGGTCGCCGACGTTGCCCATCGTGATCAGCAACCCGGCGAGCGCGAAGCCGTACGCGTCGCCGATCCACAGGATCTGGGTCGACGAGGGCCGCAGGTCGGCGACCAGCTGGGGAAGGGCGAGATGCAGGACGGTGACGTCGACGGACAGGAGCAGCGCCGCCAGGCAGGCGACGGCGAGGGTCGCCCACCTGCGGCGCCCCGTGACCGGAGATTGATCGTTCATGCCCGTCATCGTGACCGGCGGCGCTGACGGCCCACGCACCTCCCGCTGACGCCCGCCGCACCGGGGGCGCGTGTCGCCGACGAGGACGCGTGCCGTCCACGCCTCCATCCCCGTCGGGCCGGCCCGGTGCCGGGACCGTCCGGGCCGTCCAGGCCGTGACCGTCCGGGCCGTCCGGGCCGCCGGGGTCGTCCGGGCCGTCAGGCCGGGGTCACGGGGCGAGCATCGCGAGCATCCCGCTCCGCGACATCCGGGTTCCCGCGCGCCACTCCTCCTCGTACGCGGCGTCGCCCATCCGGGCGCGGACGGCCGGCGTGACACCGGCGCCGGAGTCCGCCGCGGCGGTGCCGCAGAGGGCCGCGGCCGCGCCCAGCAGCCGGGCCGCGCTCCTGACGTCGCCCTCCAGCAACGCGACCTCCGCCAGCCCCTCGATCGCCGAGCCCGCCACCAGGGGGTAACGCTGCAGCGCCGGTTCCAGTGCCCTGCGGTACCAGGTCCTCGCCCCGGCGCCGTCTCCGCCCGACGCGGTGATCCGGCCCAGGTCGACGATGATGCGCAACCGGACCTCCTCGGTGCTGTACCACTCCTGCGTGCACAGCTCCAGGGCCCGGAGGGCGAGGTCGAGCGCCTCGTCCAGGTTCCCGCGAAGCCTGGCGATCTCGGCGAGACCGTGGTGGACCTTGGCCATCACGTCGGGGGCTCCCGCCCGGCGGGCGTGGTCGATCGCGCGAAGGTACTCGGCGTGGGCGGTCGCGAGGTCGCCGTCGCGTACGGTCCCCGCGGCCCCACGGCAGACGAGCTCCGCGATGTCCTCGTCCGACCCGAGTTCCTCCGCCAGGCGAAGCGCCTCCCCGCCCAGCGCGCGCGACGCGTCCCTGTCCTGCCGCAGGTCGGCGAGCCCGGCCAGCTCGGCCAGCGTGAGCGCGCTCCCCCAGCGCTCCCCGAGGGACCGGAACAGCTCCAGCGCCTCCCCGAAGGAGCGCTCGGCGCTCCCGGCGTCGCCGCCGTACCGGTAGAAGTAGCCGTAGCCGAAGTGGGACAGCGCCCGCAGCCACGGGTCGGCGATGACGAAAACCTTCGGCTCCTCCGGCAGGAAGTCGGGCGGACCGGTGAACATCGGCCACAGCATGCCCAGGAACGGCCACCGGTACGGCAGGTCGATCGGCGGGATGATCTGAACGATCGTCTCCAGAAGGGCGAAATGCCTGGGCGACCGCGTCTCCCCGGAGGAGGCCACGAGCACGCACATGGCGTACTCCTCCTCCATCCCCTCGGCCGGAACGGCCGCCGTCGCGCTCCCCGCCGGAGCGGACCCCGTCACGTCCCCGAACGGCGCGAGCCCGATCGCGCGCTCCGCCGGTGCGGAACCGGCCGGCCCCCCGGCCGGAGCGGCCCCGGTCGCGCCCTCGGCGGGGACCGGCCCGATCGCGGCGAGCAGGTCGGCGGCGATGGCCGCGCCCTCCGAGCGGCGGCCCCGCAGCCACCAGTACATGGCGAGCCCGGCGAGCAGGCGCAGCCCCAGCCCGGTCCTGCCGGTGTCGACGGCCCAGCGCAGCGCGGCGTGCAGGTCGTCGTGCTCCTCGTCCAGCCGCCGCAGCCACTCCAGCTGCCCGGCGTCGCGCAGGTGGGAGTCCGCCGTGGCCACCAGGTCCGCGTAGTACGCGGCGTGCGCCTCGCGGCGCGCCTCGGTCTCGCCGGTCTCGGCCAGCCGTTCCGCGCAGTACACGCGGATGGTCTCCAGCATCCGGTAGCGCTCACCCACCCGCTCGACGAGCGACTTCTCCGCGAGGGAACTCAGCAGGTCGACGGCCTCGTCCTCGCGCAGCCCGCACACCCGCCCGGCCGCCTCCAGCGTCGCGCCGCCCACGAAGACGGTGAGCCGCCCGGCCAGCGACCGCTCGTCGCCGTCGAGCAGGTCCCAGCTCCAGGCGACCACGGCGCGCAGCGTCTGGTGCCGGGGCAGCGCGGTGCGGCTGCCGCGCGACAGCAACCGGAACCGGTCGTCCAGCCGGGAGGCCACCTCGGCCACCGGCAGGGAACGCAGGCGCGCCGCGGCCAGCTCCAGCGCGAGCGGCAGCCCGTCCAGGGCCCGGCAGATGCCCAGCACCTGCTCGACGTTGGCGTCGTCGACGCGGAAGCCCGGAAGCACCGCCGCCGCCCTGTCGGCGAAGAGCCGCACGGCCGGGTAGGCCAGGGCCTCTCCCGCGGCGGTGCCCGCCCTCGGCACCGGCAGCGGCGCGACCGGGTGGATCATCTCTCCGGTGATGCCGAGCGCCTCCCTGCTGGTGACCAGGACGCGCAGCCCCGGGCAGGCGGCGAGCAGGCGGTCGGCGAGCTCGGCGACCTCCGCGACCAGGTGCTCGCAGTTGTCCAGGACGAGCAGCACGGGACGGTCGGCCAGCACCGCGACCAGCCTGGCCAGGGGGGCGGGCATCGGGCGGGCGGAGCCGGGGAACAGGCCGGCGTCGCGGACGCCCAGCGCGCCGAGGACGGCCTGGGCCGCCTCCCCCTCGCCGAGGACGGGGGCCAGTTCCACGAAGCACACGTCGCCCCGCTCCCCCGCGGCGACCTCACCGGCCAGCCGGGTCTTGCCCGCGCCGCCGGGACCGACCAGGGTGACCAGTCTCGCCTCGCCGAGCAGCGCGCGGAGCCTGGACATCTCGTCCTCCCTGCCGACGAAACTGGTCAGCGGGGCCCACAGACCCGATCGGACGGGCGCGGCACCGCCGGCTGCGACGTCGGCCGTGCCGTCGCCGGAGGCACCGGTCAGGGCGGGGTCGGCTCTGAGTACCGCCAGGTGCACGGCGGCCAGTTCCGCCGACGGGTCCACGCCGAACTCCTCACCGAGGATCCGTCTGGCCCCCTCGTACACCTCCAGGGCCTCGGCCCGCCTGCCCGCGTTGTACAGGGCACGCATCAGCTGCCCGTGCAGCCGCTCCCTGAAGGGGTGGGCCGCGGTCAGCTCCTGCAGCTCGGCGACGAGCTCGCGGTGGCGGCCGAGCTCCAGCTCCGCCTGGACGCGGTCCTCCACGCAGTCGAGCCGGAGCCTCTCCAGCCTGGCCGAGGGCGCCCGGGCGAACGGCGACTCCCCCACGTCGGCGAGGGCGGGCCCGCGCCACAGGGAGAGGGCCTCGCCCAGCAGCCCGACGGCCCTGCCGTGCTCGCCGGAGGCCAGGGCCCGGCGGCCTTCGGCGGCGAGCCGTTCGAAGCGGTGGGCGTCGACGGCGTCGGCACCGGCCGCGATCCGGTATCCCGCCGGGTGGAACTCGATCATCTCCTGGACGCCGAGCGTCCTGCGCAACCGCGAGACCTGGGACTGCAGGGCGTTGGCGGCGCTCGCGGGCGGATCGTCGCCGTACAGGCCGCCGATCAGCCGCTCGGTGGTCACCACCCTCCCCGCGTCGAGGAGGAGCATCACGAGCAGCGCGCGCATCCCCTGCCCGCCCACGGCGACCACGCGCCCGCCGTCGAGCCGGATCCGGGTGGGACCGAGGATGTCGAACCGCATAGCCCGATTATCGTGGCTTCTCCCCTTTCCGCTTCTCCTTCCCCTCGCACCGCCGATCGGGGTCCGCGCGTGTAATGCCGGATGATCTCTGGTACGACATATATCTACATGTAAGAGCTTTGGGGAAAAAAGATCTTTCTTTGGCGCCGGAGGGGGCGGGGCAGGCGGGGTAGGGACTCCACTGGCCGTCCCCGCCAGGGAACGGCCGCCGGGGGGGCTCCACACGGAGGTGTTCGATGGAACAGGTCCACAGCTGGGACCACGGCGAGAACGAGCCCGGCGACCTCTTCGGGGCGACCGCCGAGAGCCTGTTCGCCGAGGTGTGGTCCAGGAAGGGGATCTCGAACCGCGACCGGCGCATGCTGCTGGTCGGCCTGCTCGTCGGCCAGGGCATGGGCGAGGACGTCGACGTCCAGCTCGACGCGGCGCTGCGGACCGGCGACCTCACCCCCGACGAGCTCCGCGAGGTCGTCGTCTTCCTCACCCACTACGCCGGATGGCCCCGGGGCGCCAGGCTCAACGGCCAGGTCGAGGAGCTGATCGCCCGCGTCATGAGGTCCTGACGTCCGGCGCGACCGGTCGGCCGCCCGCCTCCCGGGATCGCGCCCGCACGCGCGGGTCCTGCCGGCGGGACCGGCCGGTCGCCCGCGACGCGAGGTCAGAGTCTCTCGACGTTGGGTCCCCGGCAGCGGTTCCTGGTGTCGAAGACGAGGGCGCTCGCCCTCTGGACGAGTCCGTAGTCGAAGCAGTCGTGGTCGGTGAGGACCACCACCGCGTCCGCCTTCGCCAGTTCCCGTTCCGAGAACGCGACGATCTCGATGCCCTGCGGCAGCAGGAAGCAGTCCACGTGCGGGTCGGCGGCCCGTACGTCCGCGCCCAGCTTGCGAAGGCCCCTGACCACGTCGATCGCGGGTGACTCGCGGCAGTCTCCGGCGTTCTTCTTGTACGCGAGGCCGAGCGCGAGCACCCGGCTGCCGTTGACCGGCTTGCGCAACCGGTTCAGCGCGAGACCGACCCGGCGCACGACGTGGTCCGGCATGTGGGCGTTGATGTCGTTGGCCAGCTCCACGAACTGGAAGTTGTGCCCCAGGCTGCGCTTGACCTTCCACGACAGGTACGACGGGTCGATCGGCAGGCAGTGCCCGCCGACGCCGGGCCCCGGGGTGAAGCGCATGTAGCCGAACGGCTTGGTGGAGGCGGCGTCGATGGCCTCCCAGGCGTCGATGCCGAGCTGCTGCGCGAAGATCGACAGCTCGTTCACCAGGGCGATGTTGACGTGCCTGAAGGTGTTCTCCAGCAGCTTGCACAGTTCGGCCACCTGCGGCGAGGAGACCGGCACGACCTCGTCCACGATCCTCGAGTAGAACGCCCGGATCCGCTCCAGGGACGTCTCGTCGACGCCGGAGACCACCTTGGGGGTGTTCCCCAGGCGCCAGTGCTCGTTGCCCGGGTCGATTCGCTCGGGGCTGTAGCCCAGATGGAAGTCCTGCGGTGCCCGCAGTCCCGAGCCCTCCTCCAGCAGCGGCAGCAGATACTCCTCGGTGGTCCCCGGATAGGTGGTGGACTCCAGGACCACCGTGACGCCCCGCCGCAGCAGCGGGGCGATCGACTCCCCCGCCGCGCCGATGTGGCGCAGGTCGGGAACGCCCTCGCGCAACGGCGTCGGCACGGTTATCACGCAGACGTCGAACCCCTCGGCGGCGGCGTAGTCGGCGCTGGCCAGGTATCGGCCGGACCGGTGGGCCAGGGACAGCATCTCGTCGCCGACGTCCTCGACATAGGACTCGGCGGCGTTGAGGCGCTTGACCCGCCACTCGTCCAGGTCGACTCCCACGACGTCGAAGCCTGCCGTGACGGCGCCCATCGCAAGTGGCAGGCCGACGTATCCCTGGCCGACCACAACCAGTTTCTCTCCCACGGCAGAACCTCCGTCGATTTGGGATTAAGACCCGACCTCGACTGTAGGAGTCTCGCTTTCCCGTACCACCGATTCCGCCGCCGTCCGGGCGTGTCGCCCGGAATCCGGGGCTGCTCAAGCACGGCGCACGGGACCGGACCGACCACCGATAACAGCGCCAAAACCTTAAAACATTACCTAATCATCTCAAATATGCATTTATACTTTTTATGCACATATTATGGGTGACCAGCAGGTGGGCCGGTGCGCGCGCGGACGAAATCAGGCCACCTTCCACCCGCACCCGGACGCCCCTTCGAACAGGATCGATACCGCTTTAACGCCGAAAAGTAAGTAATGTCCGGAAGAATTATCGAGTAAATTTTTCATCAGCCGCATATCAACATGCGCTCTTCCTGGACGTACGCGAGCCCGCGCACGCCACCCTCCACGGCAGAGTCGTCAGCGTGTTACGTGACGCCTTTTCAGCGACGTGACGACATTCCGATGATTTTTCTCAACATCCACCTTTAGTCTCCTCTGTGTGATTAATACGACAAAACACATAGAGGCTCGACAAAGACCTCAAGTTTCATTCATGACAGATCACAGGCGACGGAACGCTCCGGACGTCTGACGCATCACGAGATCAGTGAGGAGTTGTGTCGCATGTCCAAACCCGTTCGCGACGCGCTCGACCAGACGGCCGGCACGGCCGCAACCATGATCGACACCGGGGGTTCCCGGAGCCGGCCGCTCTTCCGGTTCCGCCCGCCCCGCCCGCGGGGTGCCGCCGGCCGCGTCCTGCTGAAGGCGGCCGTGGCGGCCGCCCTCGCGATGGGCGCGGTCGCCGGCACCCCGGCCGGCGCGAGCGCGGCCGATCCGGTGGACATCGGCGACGCCGCGCCGTTCGGGGTGCTGGCGGCCGCGATCACCAACGTGAACTCCACGACGGTCACCGGCGACCTGGGGGTGAGCCCGGGAACCACGGCGAGCGGCTTCCCGCCCGGCACGGTCTCGGGGACCAAACACCTGGGAGACGCCACCGCGGCGCAGGCCAAGGCCGACGCGGCCGGTGCCTACGACGACGCCGCCGGACGCACGCCCGACGCCACGGTGGCCGCCCAGCTGGGCGGGACGACCAGGGGGCCGGGCGTCTACGACTCCGTCAGCGGCAGCTTCTCGATCAACGGGACCCTCACCCTCGACGCGCAGGGCGACCCGGACGCCGTCTTCATCTTCCAGGCGTCCGCCCTCAACGCGGCGAACGTCAGCAACATCAGCCTCCTGCGCGGCGCCCAGGCCGACAACCTCTTCTGGCAGATCGACGGCTCGGCGACGCTGGGCACCTACTGCACCTTCCGCGGCAACATCCTGGCGCAGGACTCAGTCACGATCAGCAGCGGGGCCAACGTCAACGGCCGCGTCTTCGCGTTCGACGGCACGGTCGCCATCCAGGGCACCGGCAGCCTGCCGCACACCCGCGTCACCGTGCCGAACGACCCGCCGACCACCACCACCCTGACCTCCTCCACCGACCCCGCGTGGAGAGGGGAGCCGGTCACTCTGACGGCGACGGTGCAGGCGGTCAGCGGTACGGTCGTACCCGCCGGCGAGGTGGTCTTCAAGGACGGCTCGACCGTCCTCGGCTCGGCCTATCACGACAGCTCGGCCCCCGCCCGGATCACGGTCTCCGACCTCTCCGGGGGAGAGCACGAGATCGTCGCCGTCTATCTCGGGGGTGACACCTTCGACAACGAGGCCCTGATCCACTTCGCGCCGAGCACGTCACCGCCCGTCACCCAGAGCATGTCGGACAGCCTGTGGAACAGCGCGGAGGTGCCCGCCGTCCCCGCGCAGCCCGACGCGCAGGGGGTCACCGTCGGCGTCAAATTCAGGGCGACGACGAGCGGGACCGCGATCGGCATCCGGTTCTACAAGGGCCCGCAGAACATCGGCACCCACGTCGGCAGCCTGTGGACGAGTGGCGGCGCCCTCCTGGCCAGCGCCACCTTCACCGACGAGACCGCCTCCGGCTGGCAGCAGGTCACCTTCTCGACACCGGTGCCGATCACCGCCAACACCACCTACGTCGCCTCGTACCACGCTCCGGCCGGCCGCTACGCGACAACCCGCCCCTACTTCGTCTCCCAGTACTCCAACGGCCCTCTCTCCGCCCTCGCCAGCGGCGCCGCGGGTGGCAACGGCGTCTACACCTACGGGGCGTCGAACGCCTTCCCCGTGAGCAGCTACCAGTCGACGAACTACTGGGTCGACGTCGTGTTCATCCCGACGGACAGCCTGTGGGACAGGGTGGCGGTGCCCGCCATCCCGTCGCAGCCCGACACGCAGGGGATCTCCGTCGGCGTCAAGTTCAAGCCGGCGACGAACGGGAAGGTGAGCGGGATCCGGTTCTACAAGGGCCCGCAGAACACCGGGGTCCACACCGCCAGCCTGTGGGCGAGCAACAGCGAGCTCCTGGCCAGCACCCCCTTCACCGGCGAGACCGCCACCGGCTGGCAGCAGGCCAACTTCCCGCAACCCGTCGACGTCACCGGTGGCACCACCTACGTCGCCTCGTACCACACCACATCCGGCTACTACTCGATGAACCGCCCCTATTTCACGTCCCCGTACGTCAACGGCTCCCTGACCGCCCTCGCCAACGGCGCCGAAGGCGGCAACGGCGTCTACACCTACAACGCGAACAACATCTTCCCGACGAGCAGCTCCCAGGCGACGAACTACTGGGTCGACCCGGTCTTCCACGCCAACTGACGCGACGCTTGCGTAACCCGTAACCCGTGACCCGTGACCCGTGACCCGTGCCCCCGTGGCACGGGTCCGGTGTCAGGGCGTCCGCTCCTTGAGCGGGCGCCACCACCGAGGGTTGTCCCGATACCACCGGACCACCTCGGCCAGGCCGTCGCCGAAGTCCTTGCGGGGCTCGTAGCCGATGGCCCGGATCTTCGTCCAGTCGACGGAGTAGCGGCGGTCGTGCCCGAGCCGGTCGGCCACGGGCTCGACCGCCTCCCATCCCGCGCCGAGCGCGGCCAGCAGCCGCCCGGTCAGCTCCCGGTTGGTCAGCTCGACGCCGCCGCCGATGTTGTAGACCTCACCGGGCGTCCCCTTCCTCAGCACCGTCTGGATGCCCCTGCAGTGGTCGTCGACGTGCAGCCAGTCGCGCACGTTGAGCCCGTCGCCGTAGAGCGGGACCTTCTCGCCGTCGAGGAGGTTGGTGACGAAGAGCGGGATCAGCTTCTCGGGATGCTGGTAGGGGCCGTAGTTGTTGGAACAGCGGGTCACCCGGACGTCGAGCCCGTGGGTGCGGTGGTAGGCGCGGCAGAGCATGTCGCCGCCCGCCTTGGCCGCGGAGTAGGGCGAGTTCGGCAGCAGAGGTTCGCCCTCGCTCCAGGAGCCCTCCTCGATCGAGCCGTACACCTCGTCGGTGGAGACCTGGAGGACCGTGCGGACCCCGCCCTCCAGCGCGGCCTGGAGAAGTCTCTGGGTCCCCAGCACGTTCGTCGTCACGAAGTCGCCCGCGCCCGCGATGGACCGGTCGACGTGGCTCTCCGCCGCGAAGTTCACGACCACGTCGTGGCCGGGGACGACGTCCGCGAGGAGCCGCGCGTCGGTGATGTCACCCCGCACGAACGCGTAACCGGGGTGGCCGTCGAGGGGGGCGAGGTTGGCGAGGTTGCCCGCGTAGGTGAGCTTGTCCAGGACGGTGACCCGCGTGTCCTCGCAGCCGGGCCAGGAGCCGAGCAGCAGGGACCTGGCGTAGTGGGACCCGATGAACCCGGCTCCGCCGGTGACGAGGACTCTCATGCGCGCACCTGGATCCTGCTGTGGTCGCCCACCATGAGCTCGTGGGTGTTGGACACGCCGGCCGCGCGGCTGACCTCGACGTTGCGCCCGATCAGGGAGTGCGCGATGCGCGAGACGCCCTGCACGGAGGAGCCGTCGAGCACGATGGAGTATTCGATCTCGGCGTTGCCGACCAGGCAGCCGGAGCCGATCGAGGTGAAGGGACCGACGTAGGAGGAGAGGATCTTGGTGTCCGCGCCGATCACGATCGGGCCGCGGAGGATCGAGTTCTCCACCACCGCGCCCGGCTCGACGACGACCCGCCCGGTGATCTCACTCAGGCCGTCCACGGTGCCTTTGATGTCGGGCTCGACGCGTTCGAGGACGATGCGGTTGCACTCCAGCATGTCCTGGAGGCGCCCGGTGTCCTTCCAGTAGCCGCTGACGAGATGCGAGTGGACGCGGAAGCCGTTGCCGAGGAGCCACGCGACGGCGTCCGTGATCTCCAGCTCGCCGCGTGCCGACGGGGTGATCGCCCGGACCGCCTCGTGGACGGCCGGGGAGAAGATGTAGACCCCGACGATCGCGAGGTCGCTGCGCGGGTGCTCGGGCTTCTCCTCCAGCCCGAGGATCTCCCCTCCCGGCCCTATCTCGGCCACTCCGTAGAACTGCGGTTCGGCGACCCTGGTGAGCAGGATCTGCGCGTCGTGGTCGGCCAGGCGGAAGGCGTCCACCAGATCGGTGATGCCGTCCACCAGGAAGTTGTCCCCCAGATACATCACGAACGGTTCGTCGGCGAGGAACTCCCTGGCGATCAGGACGCAGTGCGCCAGCCCGAGGGGGGCCTCCTGCGGGATGTACGTGACGTCCAGCCCGAACCGCGAGCCGTCGCCCACGGCGTCCCGGATCTCGTGGCCCGTGTCGCCGACGACGATGCCCACGCTGGTGATGCCGGCCTGCCGGATCGCCTCAAGCCCGTAATAGAGCACCGGCTTGTTGGCGACCGGGACCAGTTGTTTCGCCGAGGTATGGGTCAGCGGGCGCAGCCTCGTTCCCTTGCCGCCCGCCAGAACGAGTGCCTTCAACGCTCTCTGAGTCCTTCCGCGAAGAACGCATGGCCGTGCGACCACATGTCCGGCCGATTTTACAGGGATCCGGAATCGATGCCTCTTCACCGGCTCGCGCCTTTACCGATGAGCGTACGGGGTGTTGCCTTTTTAACACTTTTCCTCGGTTCACGGAACACCCACGCCCGGTTTATCGCATAACTCAGCGGCGGGCTCATCACTATCACCACCCCCTGGGCCACCATGATCGAGATCCCGGCGTGTTCCACCAGAAGCGGGACCCCGATGACGGACGCCGCGAGGAAGCTCAGCCCGACCGCGTAGAACCGCAGGTAACCTGCCGGCCAAGAGTGCCCGGAGCCGCGGAAGACCACCAGCCTGTACCAGGGGTAGACGATCACCACGGTCACCAGGTGGCCGGCCACGGCCAGGAAAAGATAAGGGACGTCATCTTCAACGACCAGCAATCCTAGGCCGAGGAGAGCGTAATAGACCATGGCCGTCATGGCGCCGGCGAGCAGATATGTGATGCGGTGGCCAGCAAAAGCCGAGATCACGGCCGGCCGCCCGAAATGCGAATTATTGTCACGGGCGGTTCCACCTTCGACTTCAACCATGCGACGGTCGCTCCGGATCATGATCTGACATTGGGATGAAACAGGATTGTAGTAGGCGACGGGAAATAAGCGGGGGATCAATGTCGGTGTCGGTGGTTATTCCGTGTTACCGCTCAGCGCGGACCCTTCCGGCGCTGGTGGACAGGCTCATGCCGGTCCTTCGCGGGCTGTCCGTCCCGCACGAGGTGATCCTCGTCGTCGACGGAAGCCCGGACGACACGTGGGAGACCGCCGCCGAGCTGGCCCGCCGGGTCGACGCGGTCCGGGCGATCCGCCTGTCCCGGAACTACGGGCAGCACAACGCGCTGGTCGCCGGCATCAGGGAGGCGGCGTTCGAGGTCGTCGTCACCATGGACGACGACCTGCAACATCCCCCCGAGCAGATCCCTCTCCTGCTGGCCGCCCTCGAAGGCGACCGCCTCGACCTGGTGTACGGCGTCCCGCACGAGGAGGAGCACGGGTTCCTGCGGAGTCTCGCGTCCCGATCGGTCAAGGCCGCCATGGCCGGCGCGCTGGGCATCCGCACCGCGCGTACGATCAGCGCCTTCCGTGCCCTGCGCACGCACATGCGCGACGGGTTCGAGGACCTGTCCGGCCCGCACGCGTCGATCGACGTGGCCCTGTCATGGGCCACCACGCAGGTGGGCTCCGTCGGCGTGCGCATGAACGAGCGCGACCACGGGCGGTCGAACTACACGCCGCGCCTGCTGGTCGGGCACGCGATGAACATGCTCCTCGGGTACAGCACCGCTCCGCTCCGCGCGGCGAGCTACCTCGGATTCCTCGTCGGCGTGATCGGCCTGCTGCTGGGGGGCGCCGTCCTGTGGCGTTTCGCCGCGGGCGACACCACGGTGGCCGGGTTCACCACCATCGCCTCGATGGTCGCGCTCTTCTCCTCCGCCCAGCTGGTGTCCATCGGAGTCCTCGGCGAGTACATCGGCCGCATTCACGGAAACGGCATGGGCCGCCCGACGTACGTGGTGCGCGAGCGCGTCGGGTCGTCTACCGCCGATCTTCCCCAGCGGCCCGGCGGCCCTGGCGTTCCCGCGCGCGCAGGAGCCGGCTCCGGACCAGATGAACGGTGAGGAAGGTCTGGACGGGCTCGAATCCGTACCTCGCCCATGCCCTCTGCACCCGCGTGTTGTGTCCCTGGGTGGAGATGACGACCTCTGCCGCGCCACGCGCCAGCGCGCGGTCCTCGACGGCCCTGAGCAGGTGGGCGTAGAGACCCCGCCCCTGCGAGCCGGGGATCACCCCGGCCAGGAGGATCTCCGTCCGGGGGCCGTCCTCCTCCAACGTGGCCAGCCCGAGCAGGCGGGGCCCCTCCACTCCCGCGCCTCGCTCCTCCAGTGCCAGGCACTCCCCCTCCGCGGACGACCTCAGTGCCCATTCCCGGTAACCCGCCAGGGCCTTGACGGCGTCGAACAGCGGATTGGCCAGGTAGTGGTTCCCGTACGCGCCGAAGATGTCGGAGACCAGTGCCTCCACCGCGGCGGGACCGACCGGCTCCGACGTCCGCAGATCGGGCGACGGAGCGGGCCCGCGCCCCTCTCCCGCGCGCAGGCGCCAGTACACGAGGGAGTCCGCGAACACGGCGGTCCGGCCGAGCGCGGTCAGCTTCGCGAACCAGCCGACGTGTTCGGCCGGATACCGGAGCACGACGACGTCCGCGACCGACCCCAGGAGCGCCTCGCGGACCGCGGAGAACGGTGCCCCGGACTCGGCGGGGACGGTGAGGCGCTCCACGGAACATCCGAACCGGGCCGATTCCAGCGGCGACTCCACGGCCCGTACGGCCCGCGCCTCGATCACGTCGTGCCAGGCCATCAGCTCACCTCGTAGGACCGGACGGCGTCGATCACTCGCGCCACGGCGGTCTCGTCCAGGTCGGCGTAGAGCGGCAGCCGTACGAGGCGGTCGGCGACCCTCTCCGTGACCGGGCAACCGCCCGGGGCCACACGACCGAACCTCGCCCCCGCGGGCGCGGCGTGCAGGGGCTGGTAGTGGAACGTCGCCTGCACGCCTCCCCTCCGGAGATGGCCGATGAAGGCCTGGCGATTCTCCAGATCCGGGAGCAGCAGGTAGTACAGGTGCGCCGGATGCGTGCAACCGTCCGGGATCGCCGGCTGGGAGATCCCGTTCCTGGCCGCCCAGTCCGCCAGGTCCTCGTGGTACCGGTACCAGATGGCGTGACGCCGGGACTGGATCTCGTGGAACGACTCCAGCTGCGAGGTCAGCTGTGAGGCCAGGACGTCGGACAGCAGGTAGCTGGAGCCGATGTCGACCCACCGGTACTTGTCGACCTGGCCGCGGAAGAACCGGCTGCGGTCGGTGCCCTTCTCCCGGATGACCTCGGCGCGCGCGACGAGACCGGCGTCGTTCAGAAGTAGCGCGCCGCCCTCCCCGCACTGCACGTTCTTCGTCTCGTGGAAGCTCTGCGCGGCCATGCTGCCGAACGATCCGAGCGGCCGGCCCCGGTAGGACCCGCCCAGGCCGTGGGCGTTGTCCTCGATGAGGGTGAGGCCGTGCCGATCGCAGAGTTCGGCGATCTCCTCCATCGCGCACGCGATGCCCGCGTAGTGGACGACCACGACGGCCCGCGTGCGATCGGTGATCGCCGCTTCGATCAGCCGCTCGTCCACGTTGAGGGTGTCGGGCCTGCAGTCGACGAAGACCGGGACCGCCCCGCGCAGCGCGTAGGCGTTGGCCGTCGACATGAAGGTGAACGACGGCATGATCACCTCGTCGCCGGCCTGGAGGTCCAGGAGGATCGCCGACATCTCCAGCGCGTGCGTGCAGGAGGTGGTCAGCAGCACCTGGCCCGCCCCGGTGATCTTTCCGAGGATCTCGGCGGCCCGCCGGGTGAACGGCCCGTCCCCGCAGGTGGATCGCAGCCGCACGGCCTCCCCCAGGTAATCCAGCTCGTTCACCGAGATGTGTGTTCGGTTGAAGGGGATCGTCTTCAGGTCGGTTGCGTTCACGGCCGAAGTGAACAACGAAAGGACCGGGCGACACGTGTTGCGCCGTCGTTCCTTGGCGATCCATTACGCAAGTCTTAGGTCACGCCGATCCGTCCGGAATCCGGTAGACGGCGTAGTCGCCGGAACGAAAGCGGAGCTCGGCGAAGTCCCCGATGTCCCCGATCCTCGATGCCCGGCCCGCGCGGCGCTCGTCGGCGAGGAGCCAGCGCACCTGGTAGCGCTCGCGCAGGCGCTGGATCGCGGCCGCCGAGGGCGCGTGGAAGGCGGCGTCGTTCAGCCTGATCCGTTCACCGTCCCAGAACGGCAGATACTCCGTCAGGGACCCCGGACGCCAACGGCTCATGTTCGCGGAGGTGTAGGTCCACCCCTCGACCAGCACGCGCCGTTCGGACAGGGCGGCCACCCAGAACTGGCTGCTGTCGCACGGGTTCTCCCGCCCCCAGCGGCAGTGCGCGTTCGTGGCGACCAGGTCGTCCGGTCCGGAGTGGGCGCGCAACCAGCGCGCCGCGGCCAGTGTCCCCTCGGGGATCACCTCGGCCGCCGCACGGTGCGGGCCGCCCTTCGCCGCACCGTAGGCGAACGAACCGCCGTGCAGGAACGCGAGAATCCGCGCGTGCGCCGCCGCGGGCAGGCCGACGGCCGCCAGCATGAACATCACCAGGGCGAGGACGCGGAGCCTGCGCCGGCCGGCGAGAAGCAGCCCGGCGGAGGCCAGGAGCACGATGAGCGAGAGAGCGGCGTACGGCCCGTAGAGGGCGATCTCCGCCTGGTCCGGGCCGAGGGGGACCGTGACGCCGCAGGCGAGGGGGATCAGGTACGCGGCGACCACCCCGGCACCGGCCGCGCACGCGGCCGTCCTGAGCGGGAGCCGGGCCCGTCTCCGGATGACGAGGAGCCCGTGGACCGCGACGATCACCGGGTAGGGGTAGGCCCCCCGCAGGAAGTAGAGCTGGCTCAGGTCGGGGTGCCCGAGCAGGAGTGCCGCGCCAAGGCCCGCCGCGCCGATGCCCAGCATGAGAACCACCGCGGGGCGCAGGAGCAACCGCCGCCGGCAGAGCAGGCCGAGGGCTCCGCACCAGGCGACGGCCCAGCACAGTAGGTACAGCGCGGCGAAGCCGAACACGGAGGCCGGTGCGAGATCGTCCGCTCCCCCCCGCGAGGTCAGTTCCGCCCACGTCACCCGCACGAACCCGAGGACGTCGACGATCGTTCCCTGCCGCACCTGGCCGAACAGCACGAACTGGGCGTAGAGCAGGCAGGCCGTGGCCATCCCCAGGGCGATCAGCGCGGCCCGGATCGACCGGCGCCTCCTGACCGCCTGGACCGTGGCCACCGCCGCGAGCCCGGCGATGAGCAGGGGCAGGTAGGTCGCCTTCGCCCCCATGACGACGACGAGGAAGATCCCCAGCAGGAGCCACGGGCCGGTGCCGCGCTGGCGGCGCTCCAGAAGGTCGATGAGCACGATGACGACGGGGGCGAACAGCAGTGCCCCGAACGTCTGGGTGGGACTCGACCAGGCGGTGTCCTGGATGCCGCCCCAGGTGAAGTTGGGGTTCGCGCCGAGGTAGAGGCTCGGCGCCGCGACGAAGACCGTACCGCCGACGGCCAGGAGGGCGCCCGCCCACGAGC